>JAZNDA010000026.1:0-18466 GCA_045587785.1 Eubacteriales bacterium
CAAATTGGGGTTTGCGAAGCAAATTTGCGATTTTAATCGCAAAACCAATTTGTTAACCGAGTTTGCTTTTGCAAACTCGACTTTTTCTCAAAAGGTGGCAGGTTCCAAGGGCGGCGCCCTTGGTCGCGCCTCGCAAGGCGCGAAATCCTTTCACAGCACACCCGCCGTGAGGTTACTTCGCGTAATCCACTGCGCGGCTTTCGCGGATGATGTTGATCTTGATCTGTCCGGGGTACTTGACCTCGTCCTTGATCTTCTTTGCCATATCGTGGGCAATGATCTTCATGCCCTCGTCGTTGACGTCCTCGGGCTTGACCATCACGCGGATCTCTCTGCCCGCCTGAATAGCATACGCCTTATCTACGCCCGAGAAGCTCTTGGCGATCTCCTCCAGCTTCTCAAGTCGCTTGATGTAATTCTCAAGATCCTCTCGTCTGGCACCCGGTCTTGCCGCCGAAATGGCGTCCGCCGCCTGCACGATGATCGCGATCATTGTCTTTGCTTCTACGTCGCCGTGGTGCGCCTCGATGGCGTGTACCACCTCGCGTCCCTCACGGTACTTCTTAGCCGCGTTCACACCGATCTGTACGTGCGAGCCCTCCACGTCATGGGGAAATGCCTTTCCGATATCGTGAAGCAGACCTGCACGCTTGGCAATGGTGCTGTCCTCGCCAAGCTCGTCGGCAAGCATTCCTGCAATAAACGCAACCTCGATAGAGTGCTTGAGCACGTTTTGTCCGTAGCTGGTTCTGTAGCGAAGTCGTCCGAGAAGTCTCACAAGCTCGGGGTTCAGACCGTGGATGCCCACCTCAAAGGTGGCTCTCTCACCTGCCTGCTTGATGGCGCTCTCAACCTCTTTTTGGGATTTCTCCACCATTTCCTCAATGCGCGTGGGGTGAATACGTCCGTCGGCGATCAGCTTTTCCAGCGACAGCCTTGCGATCTCGCGGCGCACGGGGTCAAAGCCCGACAGGGTTATTGCCTCGGGCGTATCGTCGATGATCAGCTCCACACCCGTCAGCGTTTCCAGCTTCTGAATGTTTCTGCCCTCACGTCCGATGATGCGTCCCTTCATGTCCTCACTGGGGATAGGTACTACCGATATGGTGGTCTCCGCCACATGGTCGGCGGCACAGCGCTGGATGGCAAGCGAGATATAGTTCTTGGCTTTGGTCTCTGCCTCCTCCTTGAACTGCTCCTCAAGCTCATCCATTCTCTGAGCGATCTCATGCGTCATCTCGGCTTCCACTCTCTGCATCAGTTCGTCTCTTGCCTGATCGGCGGAAATACCCGCGATCTGCTCAAGACGCGCTTTGTGCTGTTCCAGCACAGCCGCGATCTCTTCCTTAACAACGTCAGCTTCCTTCAATTTCTTTTCAAGGATCTCATTTTTGCGGTCAAGTGCGTCCGCCTTTTTATCGATATTATCCTCTTTTTGCGTCAAGCGACGCTCGGTACGCGTGATCTCGTTGCGTCTTTCCTTGATCTCGCGCTCGGATTCGTTTTTCTGACGAAGGATCTCCTCCTTTGCTTCGAGAAGCGTTTCCTTTTTCTTGGTCTCCGCTTGTCTTAACGCCTCGTCCAAAAGACGCTTTGCCTCACGCTCCGCAGAGCCGATCTTATTTTCAGCGAATTTTTTTCTCAGTGCTTTGCCCACAAGCACGCCGATAATCAGACCCACGGCGAGTGCGGCTACACCGATCAAAATGTACTCTTTCATGGCACACCTCCTTTTTTCTGTCTTTGCCATTTTTCATATCTTCATCTGTATTTATCACGTTCACGCAAGAAATAGCGTAAAATTTATGATATACACTGTTCATTGTACACTTTTTCGGTGTATTTGTCAAGGGTATAACCTATCAAAATTGTAAAATAAATAAAAAATTCTTGCAAAATAATAAAAAATATGGTACAATTGAAACACTTCCATGCATGAAGGAGGTAAAAATATGAATGACTTTTCTTGTTCTCATTTTTTTAACGATGAGGAGGAGGACCCCAATATCGCCACGCGACGGGCACTGCCCATTGCGGTGCTGGATTCGGGCGCGGGGGGCATCAGCGTGCTTTCGGAGCTGATGCGTCTGATGCCGAGCGAGCATTTTATCTATCTTGGCGACGCCAAAAACGCCCCCTACGGCAGTAAAACGCAAAAGGAAGTTTTAGACATCACGCTCTCCAACGTGGATATGCTCAAACAACGGGGCATCAAGGCCCTTGTCATCGCCTGCAACACCGCCACGGCCGCGGCGGTGAAGTATCTGCGCGAGCAGGAAAACGATCTGATCATCGTGGGCATCGAGCCTGCCATAAAGCCTGCGTCGCTCGTGTGCGAAAGACCGACCGTTCTGGTCATGGCGACCGAGCTGACCTTAAATCTCCCTAAATACCACGTGCTGGCGGCGCGCTTTGACGCGGTGTGCGAGCGCATCATTTCGCTCCCGTGCCCCGGGCTGGTGGAGATGATAGAAAAGGGAGACGTGGACGGGGAGCGGATGCACGATTATCTTGCGGCACTGTTTGCCCCGTACGCGGATACCGAAATTGACGCCGTGGTGCTCGGCTGTACCCATTATCGGCACGTTTTGCCTGCGATCCGTAGGTTTTTCCGTCCACCCACCGCTATCATTGACGGCTGCAAAGGCACCGCCGAACAGACCTTCCGTCTTTTGTGGTACGATGGGCTGATCAATACCGCAGGCGAGGGAAGCGTGGAGTTTTTGTGCACCGCAAAGGACGAGGAACGGATCGCGCTGTACCGAACGCTTTTGGCAAGGGCAAAGACCGTTCGCTCGCTCATATAAAAGGCAAAAAGGAGCGTACTTATGTCTCTTTACGAAAAACGAAATTCAAAATTTTTCCACTCGGTCTACCGTGGCAGACCGCTTGCTTGCGGCAATCATCTGCACCCTCACATCGAGGTGGTATATATGTGCGAGGGTCACTCGGGCGCGCTTGTGGATTCAAGACCCGTGGACATCGTAGCAGACAGCCTGTTTGTGGTCTTTCCCAACCAAGTGCACTCTTATGAGGGCCTTGAGATGCAGGCGTATCATCTGATGATCGTAGATCCCGAGCTGTTTCCCGAGCTGTCGCTGACGCTTGAGGGGTATTTGCCGTGCGACCCGATCCTTGCGAACGTCTCCTCGCACCCCGAGCTTTTGGCACTGATCGAGCTGATACGCAAGGCAAGTCAGAATCTTGGCGGCACGGCGCAACGAGGCGCGCCCGACACGGCACTTCGCGGTCTTGGTCTTGCGTTTTTCTCCATGTTGTTCGACCTCATGCCGCTTGAGAAAACGGGCAACCGCGGCGGCGACGCCATACGGCAAGTGCTGGACTATTGCGCCAAGCACTATAGTGAGGAGCTGTCGCTGGCGGAGCTTGGAACCGCGCTTCACATGAGCAAATATTATATTTCGCACCTGTTCAGCGATCGGTTTCACACGGGGTTCAGTGAATATATCAATACGCTGAGGCTGTCGGAGGCATGCCGATATCTGGAGACGACGGACAAGAGTGTGACCGAGATCGGGGAGCTTGTGGGCTTTGGCACCACAAGGACGTTCAACCGCGTATTCAAGAGCCGATATCAGGTGTCGCCAGGCGAGTACCGACAGATGCGTGAGGAACGGCGCACGAGCTACCCGTCGGACATTGCACCAAGCGAGAACGTTGCAAGCGACAACAGCTATGATTGCGGCGGATGTGATTGCGGCGGTTGTGATTGCGACTTCTGAAAAAACGCCACGGCGGGTGTGCAGGGAAAGTTTCGGTCAAGCCTTTTTAAAGGCTTGCGGGTCCTTAGGGCAGAGCCCTAAGAAAAACGGCATTTCTTTTTTGCAAAGCTTTTTTCTTTGTGCCTATAGTGCCAAAGAAAAATGCGTCTGAATCTGCTTTCCAAAATAAAAAATCTGTAGATAGTTAGTCTACAGATTTTTTGTTTAATCATTAAATATAGACGCTTTCTTTGGCACTACCGGCGCGTAACAAATTGGGATTTGCGGAGCAAATTTGCGATTTTAATCGCAAAACCAATTTGTTAACCGAGGTTGTGAAGCAAACGCGAGTTTGCAAGCAAACTCGTAAAAGCTTTGCAAAGAAACGCCGTGTGAGCGTTTCGCTCACTGCGGTGAGCGACGAGGGCTTCGCGCCCTCGACCGCGCCGCCTTTTGAAAAAGGCGGGCGAAAACTTTTATGGAGCACTCGCCGTGGCGTTATTCTGCTTCGTAGCCTGCTTCTTTGATGGCGGCTACTACCTTTTCTTTATCACAATCACATGCAACCGTCACGGTCTTGCTCTCAAGGTCCACCGTCGCCTTTCCTTCGCCTACCACGCTCTCCACAGCCTTCTTCACGTGTGCCACGCAGTGCATACACATCATGCCCTCTACCTTGATCTTGGTCTGTGTCATTTTCTCTTTCTCCTTTTTATTTTGTTTTTTTATGATCTTATATAGGCGCAGTGAATTTCCTACCACGCATACTGACGAAAGGCTCATCGCCGCCGCCCCTATCATGGGATCCAGCATCACCCCAAACGTCGGATACAGCACCCCTGCCGCGATGGGTATACCGATACTGTTATAGATCAGCGCCCAGAACAGATTTTGTTTTATGGTCCTCATGGTGGCACGGCTGATACCGATCGCCCCACATATACCCATCAGCGAACTGCCCGAAAGTATAATATCCGCGCTATCTATGGCAACCTCTGTACCTGCACCGATGGCAATTCCCACGTCGGCTGACATAAGGGCAGGCGCATCGTTGACACCGTCGCCCACCATTGCCGTGATGCCCTTATTTTTATATTCGCTGACTATTCTCTGCTTATCATCGGGCATCAACGCGGCATGCACTTCGGTTATACCGCACTCCCGTGCCACTCTACCTGCCGCCAAGGCGTTATCTCCCGTCAGCATAACGGGTGTGACGCCAATTTTTTTCAGATCCTCAATGGCTTTTACGCTCTCGGGCTTTACGCTGTCCGAAAGATACAAAGCGCCGCATTTTTTACTCTCGCACTCGCCCACGAGCACCTCGCTCATACCCCAGACTGCAGGCAGCATGCTTACGTCAAAGCCGTTTTGTGCGAGTAATTCCCGTTTGCCTATTACGTATCTCTTGCTGTCTGCCGTTCCGCTGATACCGCCGCCCGCCACGGTCTCAATATCCTCGGTTTTGCACTCTTTCGCGCCCTGCTGCTCGGCATAGCGGCAGACCGCCACCGCCAGTGGATGGGTGGACAGCTTTTCCAGCGAATACGCCGCCGCAAGCAGCTCCTCGTCCATATTCCGTACGTCGCCCACAGACGGTTTGCCCTCGGTCAGAGTACCTGTCTTATCAAACATGATATATCTGACGTCTCTGAACATCTCCAGCGCGTGCGCGCTTCTGACGAGTATCCCCTTTGATGCGCCCACGCCCGTTCCCACCATGATAGCGGTAGGCGTGGCAAGTCCCAGCGCACACGGGCAGGAAATGACCAGCACCGACACCGCGGGGCGGATCGAGAGTGCAAGCTCTCCCGTGGCGATCATCCATATCATAAAGGTCAACAGCGACACACCCATGACAGCGGGCACAAACAGCGCCGCCACCTTATCGGCAAATCTCGAAACGTTCGCCTTAGAGCTTGCCGCGTCCTCAAGTAGGCGCAAAATACGGCGAACTGCGCTGTCTTCCGTTTGTTTTGTTACTTTAATATATAAGCACCCGTCACGCAGGATGGTGGAAGCACCCACCGTATCGCCCTCTTTTTTATCCACGGGCATGCTCTCGCCCGTCAGAGCGGACTCATCGGCGCATCCCGTTCCGCTTATCACTTCACCGTCACACGGAATGGCTTCTCCTGCACGAACCATGACTTTGTCCCCCACTTTCAGTTCGGAAACAGGTCTATTTTGGTATTCATCCCCCACAAGCACCATAGCATCCGTGGGTATCAGCACCGACAGAGAGGATATGGCATCCCCTGCGCGTTTTTTTGCGCGGTTTTCGAGGAATTTGCCAAGCGACACCAGTGCCAAGATCATGGCGGCGGAGTCGAAATACAGCTCTCCCATATGGGCATGCGGATCAATCCCGAGCCATATACACGCCGTGCCGTACATACTGTAAACAAGCGACGCCCCCGAGCCCACCGCGATCAGCGAGTCCATGTTGGGCATCAGCGAAAAAAGTGCCGAAAAGCCGCCGCGAAAATATTTGAGATTCATAACCACAACGGGGACGGTCAGCACAAGCTGTACCACTGCCGACCACACGGGCGGAAGCTCGGGAAGCCCCACCATATGCCCCATGGCAACTGTCATGACAAGCGCGCTAAGCACAAGTGACGCTACCATCCGCTCACGGTTTTTTCTGTATTCCCGATCGCCCTGTGTTTTTTTGCGTTCGGTCAGAAGATCGTAGCCTGCTGCGCGGAGCGCGGCGGTGAGCGTTTTCACTATCTGCTCCTCTTGCACCTCGGACGTAAAGCCAATACCTCCTGTCAAGAGGTTGACCTGCACGTCCTCAAATCCGCATTTTTTTGCCGCCCTCTCCACGTGCGAAACGCAAGCGGCACATGTCATGCCTTTAACGTAATATTGATATTTCATTGTGATCCTTTCTATGCCAAGGGCTCTGCCCTTGGAACCCGCAAGCCTTTAAAAAGGCTTGACCTAAACTTTTGCCGCAAAAGGGTTATGGGGTGTGTGCGTAGCCATTTGGTAAGTGAGCAGGGGCATACTTTTTTGCGACAATTATAGATTTTTTCATCATACATACCATGAAGTCGCGCAGGCTCCTTCCACCGCCAAAGGCGGTCCCCCTCCCTCTCGGAGGGAGGCTAACGCTGCTACCTTTTTTTCCTTCTGATGAGGTTTTTATTTACGCTGTTTTGTTAGGTTCCTTGATTTGATTATTTCGAAAAAATGAAACACAATCGTGTTCTTTTTTTAAAACATCAAAATTCTTTTTTTCCATCATGTCGAGAGGAAGATCTACGATAGCCTCCCTCCGAGAGGGAGGGGGACCGCCGCGGGGTTCCCTGAAACGAATGAAATGAGTTTTGGGGGTTCTCGCCTGTGGCGGTGGAAGGAGCCTGCGCGACTTTACCAAACAGGTAAAGCTTCATTATAATGCTCGCTTCTTTGGAAACTATAGCTCCCGTGGCGAAAAAAATGACGTACCAAAAGCAAAAACCCTTAGTAAAATCAGAAGTTACTTTATGTCGGGCTTGCCGTAAAAAGTTTTGATCAACCTTTTTCAAAAGTTGGCGAGGTCAAGGGCGCGTAGCCCTTGGCGCACTCCGCAGAGTGCGAAATTCCCTTCCCGTTAGCACTTGCTAACCATTTTATTTTACTACTCTGACCGCCCTTTTTCAAGATATTTTCAAAAAATTTACAATTAAAAAACTGTTTTGTTTAAAAAAATCCATTGCCATGTATATATAATTATGATATAATAACTATATACTGTTAAAACCCCATTTTTTGAAAGGAAATATCTTCATGATTTTGATCGATGAACTGAAAGCCATTTGGGAGGAGATCAAAAAGGCATTTGTTGTGACCTATACCTCCTCGATCGTAGATCTGTGGTTTGAGCCACTGGATCTGGATCGTTATGAGCTGGACGTTATCTTTTTCACCACCGATAACCCTATCAAATTCCGTGTTATCAATCAAAAATACAAAAATATCCTCGCGGAAGCCTTCAGCGCGTTCCTCGGCTTTGATGTGGACGTAGTGCTTGAGCTGATCGAGGTCAAGGACGGGGTGAAGCGTCCCATTGCCGCTTTTCTCCCGAGAGACGAGGAGATAATCCCCAGAGCCGACCGCCCCGTAGAGGCATCCGAGTTTGGGACTGAGAGCTTTCCGTTTCGCTTTGAATACACCTTTGACAACTTCATCGTAGGCTCGTCTAACCGCTTTGCGCACGCCGCCTGCCTTGGCGTGGCGGAAAATCCCGCCTGCATCGAAGCGCTTCGCAAGGGCGATCATATGAGTTCATACAATCCGCTGTTTATTTACGGCCCCAGCGGCATCGGCAAGACGCATCTTTTGCACGCCATTGTCAACCACATCAAGGCAAAGCTGCCAGAGGTCAAGATACTGTACATCCGCGGCGACGATTTTATCAACCAGATGATCGACCATCTTGCCCAAAAGACCATGAACGATTTCAAAAACAAGTACCGCAAGTGCGACGTTCTTCTGATCGACGATATCCAGTTTATCGCGGGCAAGACCTCAACACAAGAGGAATTCTTCCATACTTTCAACGCGCTGTACGAGGATCACAAGCAGATCATTCTGACCTCAGACCGTCCGCCAAGAGAGATCAAGCCTCTTGAGGACAGACTGGTAACGCGTTTTGAGTGGGGTATTCTTGCTGACATTCAGCCGCCCGATTACGAGCTGAGAGTGGCGATCATCAAAAAGAAGGCGGAGCAGGTGAATCTCACCATGCCCGAGGACGTGCTGCAGTTTTTGGCTGACAATCTCAGATCCAACATCAGACAGATCGAGGGTGCCATCAAAAAGCTGTCGGCTATGTCGTTCTTAACGGGCAGTGTAGTATCACAGGAGCTTGCACAGCAATGCATTACCGAGCTTGTGGGCGGTATGGAGCCGATCAGAGACACGGTGGACAGAGTGTTCCGTGTGGTGCACAGGCATTACGGCGTGGGAAAGGAAGATCTTCTGAGCGACAAGCGTCAAAGAGAGATCGTTATGGCAAGGCATGCCGCTATCTATCTGATCAAAAATATCACGGGTATGTCCTATCCCAATCTTGCTAAGGTGTTCCACAAAAAGAACCACACCACCATGCTCAGCTCCTATACCTTCATCCAAACAAAAATGAGAAACGAGCCCTCCTTCGCGGTCGAAATGGATAATCTTGAAAAAGAAGCCATCGAAAGGTTCTAAAAGTTTTCCACAGGCAAAAAAGCGTGGCAAACACTTGCCGCACAAAGAATTCTGCAAGTTATACACAACCACCTTGCCTGTCAGAAACTTTTTTTCATCTTCATAAAATTTTTCTTGCCTCTCTAAAGTTTTCCACAATCCGTGCACAGCCAATGTGCGGGAAATCCAAAGGCTTTTGTGTAAAACTTTTCCTCAAAAATTCTTATCGCAAAAGGCTTCACGGAGTTTTCCACAGTTTTGACAGCCCCTACTACCGTTACTATTATCTTACATATCATACAAAGATAGACAGAGATATATATCGCGCGTAAGCGCGAGGGGAAAGAACGCCAAGGGCTCTGCCCTTGGAACCCGCCCCCTTTTGAAAAAGGGGGACGAAAACTTTTGCCGCAGAAGTAAGATGGGGTTTGTGCGTAGCCAAAAAGCGAACGAAAGCAGAGAAGCAAAAAGGAAACAGATGCGCCGTCATTTTTTCGGCTTGTCGTGACAAGCCGAAGACGCCCGAAGAAAAATCGAGAAAAACAAGCTCGCTTGTTTTTTCGATTTTGTTATCGGGCTGCCACGGGAGCGGTGCTCCCGCGGCGAAAAAAATGACGTACCAAAAGCACAAACCATATAAAATTTTGTAAGTTACTTTATGGCGAGTGTGCCAAAAAAGTTTAGGTCAAGCCTTTTTAAAGGCTTGCGGGGGGTTGGGGGCAGAGCCCCCGCATAACCAAGTATAATCAAGTACTAATTATCCAATCAAGAAAGGATATTATCATGAAAATTATTTTTAACAAGAGCAAAATGTCAGCGGCGGTAGCACCGCTCATGTCTGCCGTATCGGGAAAATCCACGCTGACGTCCATCGAAGGTATTCTGATCGAAGCCAAGCAGCCCGACATTTGCATCATGACCACGTATGACTTAGAGAAGGGCATACGTATTCAGGCTGAGGCGCAAGTAATTGAGGAAGGCACGTTTATCATCAACGCGCAGAAGTTCAGCCAGACCTTAAAGGTTATGGATGGCGATGAGATCACGCTGACGGTAAGCGAGGATAAGCTGATCGCGTCCATCGAGAGCGGAAAATCCTTCCACCGCATGAGTGCTCTGCCGGGAAGTGACTTTCCTATGCTTCCCAAGCTTGAGAGCGACAAGTCGTTCACCATTTCCGAGGGCACGCTCAAGACCATGCTGACCAAGGTGATGTATGCCATGGGAATGAATGACCAGCGTCCTGTGCTCAATGGCTGTTATTTTGAAGTCAGAGCAGGTTCGCTGTTGCTGGTGTCTTGCGACAGCTATAAACTCGCAAAATGTTCGATGGTGACCGAGATCAAGAACACGGGCGTGGAAGGCACGGCACTTGATTTTGATTTCATCGTACCTTTCAAGACCGTGAATGAGCTTTACCGTATGCTTGACGATGACGAGGAAAAGTTTGTTAAGATCTATATGACAAGAAAGAATATCATCTTTTTGATGAATGAGTTCGTGTTCTTCTCCCGTCTTGTGGACGGCAGATACATCGATTACGAAAGAATTATCGTCAAGAGCCACAAGATCACGGTCAAGGTAAACCGCGCGGAGCTTCTTTCGGCACTGGAAAGAGCGGCTCTGATTACCGAGGAGAGAATTGCGGGCAGTGTGCGTTCGTCTGTTAAGCTGCAGCTTGAGGGATCTCTCCTCAAGGTCTTGGCAGTTTCGGGCGCGGGAAGCACGTATGACGAGATCGAGACCGAGCATGAGGGCGAAGATCTTCTGATCGCGTTTAACAACAGGTATCTGATGGACAGCGTGAGAGCGTGCACGGCGGATGAGATCACCATTTCCATGTCTTCGCCGCTGACCAGCATCAATATTGAGCCTTCGAACGAAATGGAAGGCATAGAGGAGAAGTTTATGCTTCTTCCCGTGAAAATGACAAACTAAAAGGAAAATTCATGTTGTGCAATCATATTGAGATCGAAAATTTCCGCAATATCGAAAAGGCGGCGGTGGATTTCTCTGACGGCGTCAACGTGCTGCTTGGCGACAACGCGCAGGGCAAGACCAATCTGCTTGAAGCCATTTATATCGCGTCGGCGGGCAAGAGCTTCAGAGCCACGCGGGAGGCGGAGCTCCTTCGGTTCGGGAGTGACTACGCAAAGCTCAGTATGGACTTTACCGACAGCCGAAAGCAAAGGATCGATATAAGGATCGTTGCGGGAAGAAGAAAACAGATCGAGATCAATCAGAATAAAGTATTAAAGCTATCTGACATGGTGGGGCGTTTTCGGTGCGTGCTGTTTTGCCCCGAGCATTTGTCGCTCATCAAGGGTGCGCCCGCGGAGCGCAGGGAGTTTATGGATGAGGCAATATCTCAGCTTCGCCCGATGTACACCGTGGCACTCTTGAAGTATGAAAAGATCTTAAAGCAAAGAAACACGCTCCTCAAAAACGCCATGGAGGACAGAGCCACGCTTGAGGGTACTATAGGTTACTGGTCGGAGGCACTGGCGCACGAGGCGGCGATCCTTTCGCGGTTCCGCGAATCGTACGCGGCACAGATGCAAAGCTTTATGCAGGAATGTTTTGCCCAGATGAGCGAGAAAACGGGCAAGTGCGACGAGGTGCCAACGCTTGTATACAAAGGCTCGTCGGAGCAGGAAAGCTATGAAGATCTGAACGAGACCAAAGAGAAATATATGAGCCTTCTAAGCTCAAATATCGAGCGCGAGATCTACGCAGGTACCACCCTCTTTGGCGTGCACAAGGACGATCTTGACATCTGTCTTGGAGGCAAGAGCGCACGGCTGTATGCGTCCCAAGGACAGCAGAGGTCGCTGGCGTTGGCACTTAAGCTGGCAGAGGGCGAGATCAGCCGCAAGGAAACGGGCGAATATCCCGTCTTTCTCCTTGACGACGTGCTCTCGGAGCTTGATTTTAAACGCCGCGCCTATCTCATTGAGGAGATCAAAGACAAGCAGGTCATCATGACTACCTGCGAGATCCGCGATGAGGTCTACGAGGGTGCCAACATCATCACCGTCAAGGACGGCGTGTTCTCGGGGTGCGCGATATGAGGCACAT
Source organism: Eubacteriales bacterium (assembly GCA_045587785.1). Classification (GTDB taxonomy): domain Bacteria; phylum Bacillota; class Clostridia; order Oscillospirales; family CAG-272; genus RGIG8775. Next base: position 11,982 of record JAZNDA010000026.1, read on the forward strand.
GATCTATCTGCACGTCGGAAACAAAAAGAATATCCGCGAAAAAAATATTATCGGCATCTTTGACACCGACAGCGCAACCGTCTCCCTTGTTACCCGAAAATATCTGTCGGCAATGGAGAAAAAAGGCAAGGTCGAGGCGGCAAAAGAGGAGATCCCCAAATCCTTCGTGCTGTACAGCGCGGAGAACGGCGAGAAAAAGATCTGTTTCTCTCAGCTCTCGCCAAGCGCACTTCTTGGAAGAGTGGAGTAGGAGAACGCCAAGGGCTCTGCCCTTGGAACCCGCCCCCTTTTGAAAAAGGGGGACGAAAACTTTTGTCGCAAGGGTAAGAAGGAGACTGTGCGTAGCCATTTAGCGAGTGAGCAGGGGAATGCCTTGTGTGACAATTACAGATATTTTGCATTATGCAAACGATAAAGTCGCGCAGGCTCATTCCACCGCCACAGGCGAGAACCCCCAAAACTCATTTCATTCGTTTCGGGGAACCCCGCGGCGGTCCCCCTCCCTCTCGGAGGGAGGCTATCGTAGATCTTGTTCTCGAAATGGCGGAAAAAAGAGTTTTTATGTTTCAAACAAAACAAAAAGAAAAAGAAAATAACAATGAGAAAAGATGAGTATATTTGTAACGATAATCCCAAACCCGTTCCCGAATGGATTAAAAAGATGTCGGATGAGGAAATAGAAAAAGAATTTAATTCAAGGTTTGGAAAAACGTGTAATACAAAAGAACCTAACAAAACAGCGTAAATCAATAACCCATTAAAAGGAAAAACAAAGTGGCGGTGTTAGCCTCCCTCCGGGAGGGAGGGGGACCGCCGCGGGGTTCCCCGAAACGAATGAAATGAGTTTTGGGGGTTCTCGCGTTAGCGGTGGAAGGAGCTCGCGTGACCTCATTGGACAGGTAAAGCACAATTATAACGCACATTACATTGGGAGCCAAAGCTCCCGTGGCACAAAATGACGTACTAATAGCACAAACCATTTAGAGATTTAGAAGTTACTTTATGTCGGGCTTGCCGAGAAAAGTTTTGATCCAACTTTTGGGGAAGTTGGCGCGGTCAAGGGCGCGTAGCCCTTGCAGGGTATGGGGCAGAGCCCCAAGCGTCCCTTAAAAAAATATACGGAAGGTATAAAATGGAAAACAACCAGATCAATTACAACGAAAGCGATATTCAAGTACTGGAAGGACTTGAGGCGGTACGCAAGCGTCCGGGTATGTACATCGGAACCACGTCGATCAGAGGACTTCACCACTTGGTCTATGAGATCGTGGACAACTCGATCGACGAGGCACTGGCTGGGTATTGCGACAAGATATCGGTAACCATCAACGAGGGCAATACCATCACGGTTGAAGACAACGGCAGAGGTATTCCCACGGGTATGCATCCAAAGCAGGGCATCCCCACGCCCGAGGTGGTGTACACCATACTGCACGCAGGCGGCAAGTTCGGCGGCGGCGGATACAAGATCGCAGGCGGCTTGCACGGCGTGGGTGCGTCGGTGGTCAACGCGCTGTCCGAGTGGGTGGAGCTTGACGACTGCTACGAGGGCGAGCGTTTCACCGAGCGATTTGAGAGAGGTATGGTGGCGCGGAAGGGAAAGACAGAGCCCGCATCGCCCGAGCGCATGCACGGTGTGAAGGTGACCTTCAAGCCCGACCCTACCATATTTGAGGAAACGGTATTTGATTATGACATTTTGCTCACCAGACTGAGAGAGCAGGCGTTCCTCAATGCGGGCGTAAGGCTTGTTTTAAGGGACGAGAGAGACCCCGAGAATGTGAAAGAGGACGACTTGTGCTTTGAGGGCGGTATCAAGAGCTTTGTGGAATTTCTTTGCGACAGAGACAAAAAAACGCCCATCCACAGCGACGTTATATACATGAGGGGCGAGAAGGACACCTCGGTGGCGGAGATCGCTCTGCAGTACACAAGCGCGTACAGCGAGAACATCGTGACCTTTGCCAACAACATGAACACCATCGAGGGCGGTATGCACGAGACGGGCTTCAAGGCGGGCATCACCAAGGTCATCAACGCGTATGCCAGAAAGATCGGGGCTCTTAGGGAAAAGGACTCGCCGCTTTCGGGCGAGGACGTCAGAGAAGGCATTTGCGCCATTGTCAGCGTCAAGCTGGAAAACGCGCAGTTTGAAAGCCAGACCAAGGCAAAGCTGGGCAACTCCGAGATCCGTACGCTGGTGGAAAACACCGTGAATCAGAAGCTGGCAGAATATCTTGAGGAAAACCCCGCGTCGGGCAAAATCATTGTGGAAAGAGCCATGGCGGCATCCAGAGCCAGAGAAGCCGCGCGAAAGGCAAGAGAGGAGACCAGACGCAAGGGTCTGTTTGAAGGCGGATCGGTGCTGCCGGGCAAGCTCCGTGACTGCAACGAGCGCAACGTGGAGCTGACAGAGCTGTATCTGGTGGAGGGAGACTCCGCAGGCGGCTCGGCAACCCAAGGGCGAAACTCGCGTTTCCAAGCCATCCTTCCGCTTCGCGGTAAGGTGCTCAACGTCGAAAAGGCAAATTCTCTTAACATTGCGGCAAACCAGTCGCTCCAGCCCATCATTCAGTCGCTGGGTTGCGGCGTGGGCGAGGGCTTCAACATCGAAAAGCTGAGATACGGCAAGATCGTCATCATGGCGGATGCCGACGTGGACGGTTCGCACATCCGCATCCTGCTTCTGACCTTCTTCTTCCGCTTTATGAAGCCTCTCATTGAGGGCGGACACATCTATCTCGCTCAGCCCCCCCTCTACAAGATCAGCAAAAAGAATTCCAAACAGGTGCGCTACGCCTACTCCGATGAGGAAAAGGACGCTATCATTGAGGAAATGGGCGGTCTTTCCCCCTATATCGAGACCTCGCGCTACAAAGGTCTTGGTGAGATGAACGCCGAACAGCTGTGGGAGACCACCATGGACCCCACTACCCGTACGCTTCTTAAAGTCACCATGTCCGATGCCGAGGAATGTGACGCCACCTTCTCGCTCCTCATGGGCGACAAGGTCGAGCCCAGAAAGGTCTTTATTGAACAAAACGCCAAGTTCGCTGAGAATTTGGATATTTGATGGGGAACGCCAAGGGAACTTTTTGAAAAAAGTTCCCTTGGAACCCTCAAAAACTTTCACTGCAGATGTCAGATGCAGACTATACGTAGCCGTATGCGATCGATAACGATGAAGCTATACGGATACGGATGCGCCGTCATTTTAGGTGGCTTGTGGGAACAAGCCACCGTACGCCCGAAGAAAAACACGAAAAAACAAGCTCGCTTGTTTTTTCGCGTTTATCTTCGGGCTACCACGGAGCTTTGCTCCGTGGCGAAAAAAATGACGTACCTTTCGAACAAACCATGTAGAATTTTGAAGTTACTTTACGGCGAGCCAGCCGTAAAAGTTTAGGTCAAGCCTTTTTAAAGGCTTGCGGGATCCAAGGGCAGAGCCTTTGGTCGCGCCTCGCAAGGCGCGAAGTCCCCAATTGTCAAAAACTCGAGGTAACCTGTGGAAAACCGAGAAAGGTGTGCAAAAGGTTATGCACAGGGTTGTGGGAGATTTTTGGGAGAGAAGGAAAAAATTTAAGAATTTTTTGGTGCCAAATCAGTAAAATCAAGGAACAAAAAGATTTCCACAGACTGTGGAAAACGAAATGTCAATAAAAAGTTTTCAACAAAGGAAATGCGCCCGTGAACCTTTATGGCGGCGCAAAAACCATATTTTTATTTTTCAGTAAAAGTTTTCGTCCCCCTTTTTCAAAAGGGGGCGGGGTTCGGGGCAGAGCCCCGAAAAAGGAGAGAAAATGGCAAAGAACAAGAAACAGCTTGAGAGCATTGAATTTCCCGATCAGAAGATCGTGAATATCGAGATGGACAAGGAAGTCAAGAAGTCCTTCATCGAATATTCCATGTCGGTCATCACGGCGCGTGCGCTTCCCGACGTAAGGGACGGCATGAAGCCGGGTCAGAGGCGTATTTTGTACGCCATGTGGGAGGACCACTTGACGGCTGACAGACCCTTCCGTAAGTCGGCGACCACAGTCGGTAACGTGCTTGGTCGGTACCATCCCCACGGTGACGCGGCGGTGTACGGCACCATGGTGCGTATGGCGCAGCCTTTTTCCTACCGCTATACGCTGGTAGAGGGACAGGGTAACTTCGGTTCGGTGGACGGCGACCCGCCTGCGGCTTACCGTTATACCGAGGCGAGAATGTCCAAGATCGCCGCCGAGATGATGAGCGATATTGAGAAGAACGCGGTCAAGATGACCAAGAACTTTGATAATCAGAGAGACGAGCCCACGGTGCTCCCCTCCCGCTTCCCCAACCTGCTGGTCAACGGCGCGGTTGGTATCGCGGTGGGTATGGCGACCAACATTCCCACGCATAATTTGGGTGAAGTGGTGGATGCCACCCTGTATCGCATGGAAAATCCCGAGTCGGGTGTGGATGAGCTCATGCAGTTCATCAAGGGTCCCGACTTCCCCACGGCAGGCATCGTGTACGGCACGGCGGGTCTGAGAAAGGCATATGAGACGGGCTCGGGACGCGTGTCGGTGCGTGCAAGAGCCGAGATCGACGAGGAAAACCATCAGATCATCGTCACCGAGATCCCGTACATGGTCAACAAGAGCCTTCTTGTGGAGGCGATCGGCAATCTGCATAAGGAAAAGAGAGTGGACGGCATCACGGACCTGCGCGACGAGTCGGGCAAGGACGGCATGAAGATCGTCATTGAGTACCGCCGCGACGTCAACGGCGAGATCCTTCTCAATCAGCTTTATAAATTCACGCAATTGCAGGACACCTGCTCGATCAACATGCTGGCACTTGTGAACGGCGAGCCAAAGGTTTTGCCGCTGGGCAAGATCCTTGACCTTTATATCGAGCACCAAAAGGACGTCATTTACCGCCGTACCGAGTTTGATCTGGAAAAGGCACTGGCGCGCATGCACATTTACGAGGGCTACAAGATCGCCATTGATAACATCGACGAGATTGTTCATCTGATGAAGACCTCGCCGTCCATTCCCGAATCCAAGGCGCGCCTCTGTGAGCGCTACGGTCTGAGTGAGGCGCAGGCGCAAGCCATCGTGGAAATGACCCTTGGTCGCCTTACGGGCATGGAGCGCGACAAGATCGAGGAGGAACTGGCAAGACTTACCGCGCTTGTAGCGGATCTGAGGGATATTCTTGCCAATGAGCAAAGAATTCTTGATATTATCCGCGACGAGATGACCGAGATCAAGAACAAGTACAGCGACGAGCGTCGCACCGAGATCGTGGAGGCGGCAGACGAGATCGATCTTGAGGATCTGATCGAACGCCATAACTGCATCATCACCGTGTCCCACGCGGGCTACGTCAAGCGTCAGCCCTCGGACGTGTATTCCTCTCAAAACCGAGGCGGTAAGGGCATCATCGGTGCCACCACCAAGGAGGAGGACTTCATTGAGACCGTGCTGTCGGTGTGCAGTCACGATATTCTCCTCATGTTCACCAACTACGGCAAGGTGTACGCGCGCAAGGCGTACCTTATTCCCGAGGCATCCAGAACCTCAAAAGGCTCCAACATCGTCAACATCGTGGAGCTTTCCGAGGGCGAAAAGCTGACGGGCATGATCGCGGTCAATGAATTCTCGGAAAACGAGTATCTGATGATGGTCACAAGGCAGGGCGTGATCAAAAAGACGCCGCTGTCCGACTTTGAATACAACCGCAAGGGCGGTAAAAAAGCCATCGAGCTTGATGAAGGCGACGAGCTGTATTTCATTCGCAAGACCGACGGCGTAAGCAGTATTCTGATCGCCACAGGTGAGGGTAACGCCGTCAGATTCGACGAGGACAACGTCCGCAGTATGGGACGCGGCGCGCGCGGCGTCAGAGCTATTCGCCTGAAGGGCGATGACATCGTGACGGGCGTTTGCGTAGTTGAGGATGGCAAGACCCTTGTCACCGTTACCGAAAACGGCTTCGGAAAGCGTACGCCGTTTGATGACTTCCGTGAAATGAAAAACCGCGGCGGTATGGGCGTGGTCTGCCACAAGCTGTCCGAAAAAACGGGTAAGCTGATCGGTATCGCCGCCGTAAGCGACGACGAGGACATGATGCTCATCTCCCAAGGCGGTACCATCATTCGTATTCGCGTGGCAGACATCTCCACCTACTCCAGAACCGCTTCGGGTGTTATTGTCATGCGCTCCACCGATGACAAGGTGGTCAGCTTCACAGTGGTTCCCAAGGAAGAAGATGAAGAATAGGGAACGGGGAGAACGGTCGCTTTTTGAAAAAAGCTCCGCAAAAACTTTTACTGAAAGGTTAGATGTAGTCTATACGTAGCCATTTTACGATCGATAACGATATCGTGAAACGGCAACAGATGCGCCGTCATTGTTTCGGCTTGTCATGACAAGCCGAGGGCGCCCGAAGAAAAGCACGAAAAAGCAAGCGAGCTTGTTTTTTCGTGTTTGTTTTCGGGCTACCACGGG
>JAZNDA010000027.1:0-2856 GCA_045587785.1 Eubacteriales bacterium
GCTGCAAAAAGAAGAACGTCAGCTTTGTCGTGGACGGCAACTTCCCCACCGCCCTGCTCGTTGCGGAGCTTGTGCCGGGCATGCTTGATGGCAAGAAGTGGATGTACATTCCTTCCACCGCCGCCGACTGCTGTGAGGACACCGCCGCTGTCGAAGCCTTTGATGCGACATTCCCGCCCAAGGAAAAGAGGTGGATGCCAAGCCAAGAGGAGTTCTATATCTATAGTCATTCTTCGGTAGTTCGCTGAACGTAAAATTAGCCTCTGAGAAGTCGAGAGATTTCTCAGAGGCTTTGGCTTTATTTAATTATATTGCTCACGGTAGCATAAGTTATCACAAGCCCTGAGCTAACGAGCGCGCCGCCGATAATATCGGTGACCCAATGCACGCCTGACACAAGCCTGCCTATAACCATAAAGGCAACAAACGCGGCAATCGCAATCATTACGCATTGGCTAAATGCTTTGTTCTTGATACGGTCGCGAAGCTGCATCATTGCCGTAGGCATCACGCACATCACGAGCATAGTTGTTGATGACGGATACGAGACTTCGAGATATCCGTCTATGAGTGTCGGTCTGTAATTGATAACGACTGTTTCAAAGAGGATATATACCGCCATCACGACGATGTAAAACCCACCGAGCACAAGGATGCTTCGGTCAACTTTTAATAGGCTTTTTCTTTTAATTAACTGCACAAGTCCGAGAACGGCAAACCCAAAGGCAATGCCGATTGGTACAAGACCGAGCCAATCCGTGATTACGTACAAGGACATATTCACACCCGTGAGATCATGAACGTAGCCGTTCAGCGTGCCAAAGCCGACCGACGAACCTTCGGGGCCGATTGCTTGCACGTCAACCAAGCACACTAATACCGTCCACAGCACAAATGCTATAAGTAGACTCGCTCCACAAACTAACGCTTTCTTGTTTTTCTTTTCCATTTTCCCCTTTAACCTTCCTTTCTGTATTGGCTCTTGCCTGAATACATTTTAGCGGAAGGCGCGTGGATACACAAGAAACGAGCCGTCACGGGCGTGATGCGTTTCGTATCATCTGCGTTTTATCAGCATTAAAGCCTTAATTGTCAATAATACAAACGCAAACACGGCGGCATACGGCTGTGAGCTTATCATAAGGAGCAGTACCAAGATTGCCCCAAGTGCGAGCGAAGCCGTCGTTTTGCTTTTTACCCAAACCGCCGCTTGACAGTTTTGTAACGTGAGTGTCAAAACTCCCATTACTGTCATTCCGATAACTACGGCAAGATAGGCTATTTTTAAGTATGTCTGAACTCCGTCAAGTGCGATGAGCGACACGCTTTGAATGATTCCGTCAGCGTCCTTGGCAAAGAACGGCAGAAAAAGGAGCATTGAAATACAGAGATCAAGCAAAGCGTAAACCAGATCCTTGAAGCGAGTTTCTTTTTGCTTGTTGTCTTGTTCGGCAATCGTGAGCACTTCGTCCGGCGAAAGAAGATCATCAATCGACACCGAGAAGAATTTCGAAATTGCCTTTAATGAATCAATATTTGGATAGCCTCTGTCCGATTCCCATTTTGAGATTGCCGTGCGCGTGACGTAGATCTTTTCCGCAAGATCATCTTGCGTCAAACCGCGGTCGGTCCTTAACTTTCTTAGTTTTTCACCAAAGGTCATAACGGTTCCTCCCTATCTTTGTGATACCATTATACCATACATTCTCTGTCAAGTCACGACACTATTCGTCACATCAACGTTTTTTATAGACAATAAGCTCGGGATTATCTCCGTTTTCCTCGTAGGAACAGACAAGCAGAAAATCAAGGCCTGCGGCAATGCCGAAGCACAGACCTGCCTCTCCCTCAAGCTGAGTGCCAAGATAGGTGGCGCGGTCATCAAGGAATTTTGCCTTCTGACCACCGGGCAAGATGTATTCCAGATTGACGAATTCACCGGGCAGTACATTGAGATTCTCCACCTTTGGCAAACCCTCAATCTGCAAAAGTTGATTCAGTTCGCCAACCAACTGCATCTTGAATTCCTGAAACTTCTCTTTTCCGCCAAGATCGACGTATCTCTGCCAAACGTCAAGCGTATATTCTCCGTCTGCATAGCACCATTTGCAGTATTCCTCGTTGAAATTGCCGTCGGTCTCGCGGCTCGTGGTGCAGTCCTCAAGCGGCATTCCGCAACACTGGCAAACGAGTTCTCTCGGAGAGCCGAGAAGCGTGTTGATGGACACGTCAAACAGCTTGGAAAGGAGCTTGAGTGTATCGATATTTGGTATCGTTTCGCCCGTTTCCCAACGTGAAACCGCCTGTCTTGTCACGAATACTTTTTCCGCAAGAGCCTCCTGTGAGAGTCCCTGTTTCGTTCTAAGTTCAAGTATGATATCCTTTGTTTCCATATAATCACCGCCTTTGCTCGTTGTGATCATATTATACCATAATTCCGAGGGCTTGACAAGCAACCTGCTGTTGCTCTATTTCTTTGTCTATTGCAAAACAAATTTTGACACCTGATGTCCTCGCACAAGCATCGCTCACAGGGTTCTGAAACAGGGGTTCAACCCCCTGTTTCAGCGGTATAAATCAGTTCCGAGGGCAAACATACCACCCCTGCCCTTTCATCATCAAAAACGGGGTTTGAACCCCTCCCAAATGATTGCTACAATACTCAGAACCCCTTGATTTTCAATGGGTCAAAATGACCCATTGATATTCTTGCTTTAGTTAAGTGCAGTAGGAGTGGCCCGCGGGGCCACCCCTATAATCGCGCCTATCAAGTGGTCAAAATGACCACTTGAAAAATTGACTAAAAAGTGGGGTGGGACTTTGGGACCCACCCCAGAATTCAATCAGTTTTAGGGT
>JAZNDA010000028.1:0-3897 GCA_045587785.1 Eubacteriales bacterium
GCGCTGCTTGCCTGCGAAGGCCCGGCGGAGAACATGCCGGAGACGGCGGCGGAGCGCAGATTTTACATTGCAGAAAAAAAGTAAAAAAATCACAGATTGGCTCTTGACATTTGACCGCCTATAGGCTATAATAGTCGAGCCGACTTCGAGAAGGTCGACAGGGGAGCATAGCTCAGCTGGGAGAGCATCTGCCTTACAAGCAGGGGGTCACAGGTTCGAGCCCTGTTGTTCCCACCATATATTTGCGGGAATGGCTCAGTGGTAGAGCGTCACCTTGCCAAGGTGAACGTCGCGAGTTCGAATCTCGTTTCCCGCTCCATAATCGGCGCTATAGCCAAGCGGTAAGGCCAAGGTCTGCAAAACCTTCATGCCCCGGTTCAAATCCGGGTGGCGCCTCCAAAAAACGACAATCTTCGACAGAAGGTTGTCGTTTTTACTTTTTCACTTTTCACTCTTCACTTTTCACTAAAACCTCTTGTCGTTTTTTGGCAAGTAATAAGTAATAGTGAATAGTGAAGAAGTGCTGATGTAGCTTTTCTCCCGATGGTCGAAAAGCATGGATTTACTCGGGTTCGAAACCCTAATGAATCCAAGAAAAAAATCTTTTTCGTAGCCCATATACAAAGAAAATCCAATCCAAAGGCTTGCTATATACAAGACTTTGCCTTGATTAATTTGATAAAGTATGCTATAATGCTTCTGTAATACAACTTTCAAGCATATAAGGAGATTCTATGTCACACAGTAAACACACAAAAAGGGGAAAGTCATTATACATCGAAAAATGGAATCCATCTGCAAAAAGGTTTATCAATACGTGTGTCATTTGCGGATCACAGGGGTATAGTCCAAGTATTGATGAGATAGGGTTTGTTTATGACGAAGCGCAAAATGTTTCTGATTTCGAACATCGAGCCATTCGATCAGAGCTTAAAAGTGTTTTGAAGCCATTATACTTAGATTCTTTGGGAAGATGCTCTGATTGTGCAAGAATAATGGATAAAAGTTGATCCTTTCTTCGCATTCGCTTCTACTCTGACACCTTTTGTGTGATTTTTATTTGAGTCTTAAACCTTAACAAAAATCGCAGAATAACTTTTTAATAGCCTTAAAAAACGAAAAACACGTGGAGAAAAATATGAAATTTTGTCCTATGTGCGGGATGCCGCAGCTTGAAGCAGGATTGAATGTATGTCAATTTTGCAATTACGAGGAAAAACCGATTGAAAAGCTTTCAAAGCGAGAAATTCACGATCTTCTGACGCCTTATGAGTACCAGCGAATCGAGGACGGAATTCGGATAAATGCAGTTAAAAACATTCGTGATATTGCTCTACGCGGCGCGGTTGCCCTTCCCCATTTTGTAAGCGAAATCGCGGCAGATGCGTTTTCACACTGCAAATTCATTTCGAGGATAGAGCTGCCCCGGGAGCTTCGCTCTATTGGCGACGGCGCTTTCGCAAGTTGCAGAGACCTTTTCGACGTGTTTATCCCTATGGGTGTAAGCTATATCGGAAGAGGCGCTTTTTCTGATTGCTACGATCTGAGCGTCATCCGCTGCGCCGCGCCGATGCAACCGGACGGGTGGAATAACGAGTGGCTTTTTGGTTGCTCTGCGAAAGTAGAGTGGTCAAGCACCGACGAGGAGTGAGCACCCGGAGATTCTCGAGAAACGCAGCGTCTTTCCGCAAAAACAGGCCATCACACGATGGTCTTTTTCTTTTCCCCTCCTCACAGACGTTTCATCATTACTGTTGACACCTTTTTGACATTGTGATATAATTAAATTGCCGTATTGAGCATAGTTGAGCAAGAGGGGCGAGCGCCTTAGGCGCAGATGGTTCGCGCTTTATAGCGGATTTGTATTATTTTACCCTGCTTAACAAGCCATCCTTACGACTTCCGCACCGCGAATATTTAAAGCGCCACAGGAGATGCTTATGAAAAAAATTGCAATCATACCCGCAAGAAGTGGGTCAAAAGGTTTGAAAAATAAAAACATTCTCCCCATATGTGATAAGCCGATGCTCGCCTACACCATAGAGGCGGCAACGAAAAGCAATCTTTTCGATCGTGTCATTCTTTCTACCGACTCTGTCGAATACAAGAGGATAGGCGAGGATTACGGCGCAGAGGTGATACTCCGAGGTGAGGAGGTGTCTAACGATTCCGCATCAACCTTTATGGTCATAGAGGATCTTTTTAGAAAAATAGATACTTCCTTTGATTATTTTATGCTTTTGCAGCCTACCTCCCCTTTGAGGAATCACAAGCACGTGGAGGAGGCGTGCGAGCTTTTCGAAAACAATTTCGAAAGGTTTGATTTTCTGGTTTCTATGCAAATAGCTCACTACCCCTCTGTTTTGGTAAAGCCCATTGAGGATGACGGCAGCTTGAAGCATTTTGATACAGATTTTTCAAACTATAAACGTCAAGCCTTTGCGGATTACAGTCCAAACGGCGCGCTATACATAGGAAAGCCCGGGGAGTATCTTAAGCATAAGCATTTTTACGGAGATAAGGCTATTGGCTACATTATGAATTCCATTGACTCAGCCGACGTTGACACGGCAATCGATTATGAATTCGTATGTATGCTTATGAAAAAAAGATTAAACGGAGAAATATAAGGAGGATCTATGGCACACAACGATCCCTTACGCATATTTATGAGCTATAGGCGGGCGAACGGCGGTTCCCCTTACGCATATATAATAGCTGAGCGATTGATGTCGCTCGGCATTCAAGTCTTTTTTGACAATAAGACGCTGCACGATTACAACAGCAATTATAAAGATAAGATCTTTACCGAGATAGATAATTGCGACTATATGCTCGTCCTTCTGCAAAAGGGTTGTATGACGGAAAAGAGCAACGATGTATACCTCTCCGAGATTCGCTACGGTATTGAAAAATTGAGCCTTGACAGAATAATAATGCTTCCCCTTGACGATGCGTTTCATTGGGAGGACGAGACGGTATCGCAGGATCTTGTCGAAAAGAAGATCTCGGAGCATAACCTCCTTTCCGCGTTGCGCCTTGAGGACCTCGAAATCACTGTAAAAAACATCTTGGTTCGCTGCAATTCAAAACCGGAGCATCAGCACTATCTTATGCTTTACGACCAACGCATTGCGGCAAAGCGTGACGGTGGAGGCTGCGTAATTCAAAAAACAGGAGACATTTACAATCTTCCCCTTGACAAGCGATGGAATTTCGCAACCCGAGTTTCCGTTCTCTCGATCGGCTGCGGCTATCTTTCCGGCGCGATGGCGCCCGTAATAGCAAAAAAATACAGTGAGGGTGTCTCCTTCAGATTTATATCGGTAGACTCCTCGGGCGAGAGCGCCACCGATATCGTCAATACCAAGCTTAACAGCTTTATGCCCGAGCTTGAAAGCGATTATCTGAGGTTATGCGAGGCAAAGGTCAGAAAGCTCTTTGAGCATATCTCGACAAACCTTGCCGGAAAGCAAAACTCCGTAGAATACAGAATAACCACCCATCACTTGACTTGTACCATACACATAGTGGAACACGAAAATTCAACGTACGACTATGCGTTTATAGAATTTTTACCGATCGTGGCTACAGGAGAAAATCAACACGAGAACCGCGCGCTCGTCGCTTACCGATGCGATCCCTCGTTCGATTACTATTATAGGCAATTTGAAAAGGTCTGGAATTCCTCGCGCGTGATCTACACGAAAGAAATAGGAGAAAGTTAAATGACTTGTGAGTTTTGTGAGCTTGTAGAATTCGACAACGAATATTATGTTGGCGAAACAAAATATTGGAAAATATACCTTGCCAATGACCAAAACTACCCGGGAAGGTGTATCATTCCCTTAAAAATACATAGAAATAACCTTTCCGAGCTTTCTTTAGAGGAATTCT
>JAZNDA010000029.1:0-17544 GCA_045587785.1 Eubacteriales bacterium
AAAAAATCGAAAAAACAAGCTCGCTTGTTTTTCTCGATTTCTTTCTCGGACTGCCACGGGAGCTTTGCTCCGTGGCACAAAATGACGGCGCATCCGTTGCCCGTTTTGCTTTCACGTTATCGCTTGCAATATGGATACGCAAAAACTGCATATTCAATCTGCGGCAAAAATTTCGGTCAAGCCTTTTTAAAGGCTTGCGGGGTTCGGGGCAGAGCCCCGAGAATTCGTCTTGGGGGCAGAGCCCCCGCGTCAGGTCCAAAAATCATATTTTCTACAAAGAGCCGAGTGAATTCGGCGTCTTGGGCAAGGTCAATATATTTCGCTTTTGTATAGGGGATGAGGTCGCCCTGTTCTATGGCGTATTTTACTGTGCCAAGCAGACTGCTGTTGCCGACCGCAATGCATTTGTCTTTAAGCTCTGAGGGCAAGAGGCCCACCGCTGCGGCGTGTTCAACGTTGATCTTTGACGAAAAGCCGCCCGAGACATACAGCGCGTCGACGTCGGAAAATCCGATTCCTTCGATATGGAGCAGAGCGCGAAGGGCGGAATAGACGGCGGACTTGGCAAGCTGAAACTGTCTGACGTCCGAAGCGTACAGGCTTACTTGTTCCGATATGGGGTAACTTTCGTCCTCAAGCGCGCCCGTTTCGTCAATGACGCCGCGAGATACCAGTGTCGCGATGATATCCACAAGTCCCGTGCCGCAGATGCCAACAGCCTCTTGGTTATCAATGGTTTTATAGCTAAGAATTCCATTTTTGAATTCTGCCTCGCAGATGGCACCGGGGAGGGCACCCATGCCGTTTTGGATGCAAGCACCTTCAAAGCACGGACCTGCGGCGGCGGCGGTGCACAGGGCGTGCTCATCTGAATACAGCACGATCTCGGCGTTGGTGCCAAGGTCTAAAAGCAGGCGGTATTTGCCGTGCTTCGGCATACCGATATGATACATACCCGCCACGATATCGGCACCGACAAAAGCATGGATGCCGGGTAGAAAAATGACTTCGGATACGCCGCGAAACAGATCTTTTGTTTTTCTTTTCTCTAAAAAGACCGAACGATAGGGTGCCACGCCGATGCCGCGGCAATCCTCCCCCAGAAGCAGATGGAGCATGGTGGTATTGCCTGCCACATACATTGGGAGCGCGTTCGGATTTTCAAAGCTTTGTACCATTTGTTCAATGATCGGCACAAGGCAGGTAAGCAAATCGTTTTGATCGTGGTCTGTGCAATAGGCAATGCGGCTCATGATGTCCGCGCCGTATGCCCGCTCTGGGTTGTTGGCGGTGACCACCCGAATGATTTTCTTCTCATCAAGGGAAACAAGTGCCAGTGCAAGCGTGGTGGTGCCAAGATCCAGCGCGTAGCACATACGGTCGTTTAGGGTTCCGCTTTCCGTGGCACCGCTTGGTGCGCATATCGCTTGCTCCGTGGGAAGAATGACCGAAATGTCACTATGTACGGCGTAGCGGCAGGATAGCTCGGGCTTGCCGTCCACAAGCACGGTGCATTTTCCGCAGGTGCCCATGCCACCGCAAGGGTGGGGAAAGGGGATACTGTGTCCTTGCAGGACGCGCGACAAAAGCTCGCCGTCACGGGCAAGCAACGTTTTTTGTTGCAGCTTGACTTTATACACTCGTATTACTCTCCTTTTTTAGAGTGAAATAAGTATAGCACACAATTTTTGAGATTTCAACACGGTTTTATTTTTTTAAGGGTATTTGGTATGATTTCACCGATAAGCATAAAAAAATGGCTTATTTTTGTTCAAAGTGACCAAAAAACACAGACGGATTTCTCTGTTTTGACATTTGAAAAAGTGTTGCAAAACAAGCACGGATGCGTTATAATAGTATTGGTATCATCAAGATGAATGAAAAAACTGCGTTTTTATGACTTTCTTTGTTGATGAAATCTAAGGATGAACTTTCGCAAAGACGAAAGAAGGAGGACATTATGGCGAAATTTGATACGAAATCCATACGTAATATTGCGTTGCTTGGACATGGCGGAAGCGGAAAGACTTCGCTTGCTGAGTCCATACTTTATATTGCGGGTGCTACCGACAGACTTGGTAAGGTTGAGGACGGAAACACCGTTTTCGACTATGATGCAGAGGAGATAAAGCGTGGCTTTACTCTTTCCGCGTCGCTCGCCAATATTGAGTGGAAGGGTATAAAGATCAACATTTTGGACACCCCCGGTTATCTTGATTTCTCGGGCGAGGTCAATCAGGCACTTCGTGTGGCAGGCAGTGCGGTGATCACGGTTGACGCCAAGGCAGGCGTTGAGGTGGGAACCGAGCTTGCGTGGGACAGTGCGACCGCATACGGCGTTCCCAAGGTATTCTTTGTTAATAAGTGTGATGACGGCGAAGCAAGCTTTGACCGTGTGTTCAAGGAGCTTGACTATAAGTTCGGAAGAACGGTATGTCCCGTTTTCGTTCCCGTGGGCGACGGCAAGGACATTACCATGCTCGATCTGATCGCGCTTAAGGCGTATAAGTACGACTATCGCGGCAAGCGTACCGAGGTTCCCGTGCTTGACGAGTATATGGACGTTGTTTCCCAGTATAAAGAGGCACTCAACGAGGCACTTGCAGGTACCAGCGATGAGCTGATGGAGAAATACTTCAACGGCGAGGAGATCACCAAGGAGGAGGCTACCGAAGCACTCCACCAAGGTATCATTGACGGAAGCATTACGCCCGTTTACTGTGGCTCAGCTACCAACGTATTCGGCGTTATCGCGATGCTGGATGCGATCGCCGAGTCTTTCCCGCGTTTCACTGCTAAAAAGAATGAGAAGATCCATGACGGAACACTTCTGCCCATCGACACCGAGGGCGATCCCGCTATCTTTGTCTTTAAGACGGTTGCCGACCAGTTTGTCGGTAAAATGTCCTTCTTCAAGGTCATGAGCGGCACCATCAAGCGCGATATGGTCCTGAAGAACAACGTTACGGGCGCATCCGAAAAGCTTTCGCACATTTATGTCGTTCGCGGTAAGAACCAGACCGAGGTGGATGAGCTGGCATGCGGTGATATCGGTATGATCGCAAAGCTTTCCGACACCAATACCAATGATACGCTGGCACTTAGCAGTGATGTCCGCTATCTGCCCATTTCCTATCCCAAGCCCTACTACACGCAGTCCATGGCTCCTTCGGCTAAGGGCGATGAGGGCAAGATCTCTCAGGGTATTGCCAAGCTTCTTGAAGAGGACCTTACATTGGCTTACGAAAACAACGCCGAGACCAAGCAGATGCTGATCTCGGGTCTTGGTGACATGCATCTTGCGGTACTTGCGGCTAAGCTCAAAGCCCGTTTCGGTGCCAGCATCATTCTCGGTGAGCCTAAGATCGCGTACCGTGAAAAGATCACCAAGAAGGTACAGGTGGAAGGTAAGCATAAGAAGCAGTCGGGCGGTTCCGGTCAGTACGGTCACGTTAAGATCACCTTCGCACCCGGTGAGGATGAGGGGCTTACCTTTACCGAGTCGGTTGTGGGCGGTGCGGTTCCCAAGAACTATTTCCCCGCTGTGGAAAAGGGACTTCTTGAGGCTATGCAGAAGGGTGTTGCGGGCTTCCCCGTGATCCACCTTGCGGCTGATCTGTTTGACGGTTCGTACCATGACGTTGACTCTAACGAAATCTCCTTCAAGCTTGCGGCAAATCTTGCATACAAGGAGTGCCTCAAGCAGGCGGCTCCCGTTCTCCTTGAGCCTGTGGGTGACCTTACCATCGTTATTCCCGATTCGCTGGTGGGTGACGTGATGGGTGACATCAACAAGCGCCGCGGAAGCGTAATGGGTATGGAACCGTGCGAAAAGCAGGGTTATACCAAGATCAAAGCGATCGCACCTAAGTCCGAGCTTATGGAATATCCGATCACTCTCCGCGCCATGACGCAGGGCAGAGGATACTTTGACTTTGAGGTGACGGGCTACGAGACGGTGCCCGGCAATATCTCGGCAAAGATCGTTGAGGAATATAAGAAATCTCAGGAAGCATAAAAAATGCGGATGCCGCCACGTGGCGGCATCCTTTTTTGACATAAAATGTAAAAATGCACAAAAAAAAGACTGTAAAACTGTGCAAAATCGTGATTTGGTGCATTTATTTTTGACAAAAAAAGTGATACAATATATAAGTTAAATTGGATGAAGAAAGAGAGAACAAGGCATTGATTAGAAATGATTTGAGAAACGTAGCGATCATAGCCCACGTTGACCACGGAAAGACAACGCTGGTTGACGAAATGCTCAAGCAGGGCGGAGCGTATCGCGAAAACCAAGAGACCGAGGACAGAGTGATGGATAGCAACGCGCTGGAGCGCGAGCGCGGTATTACCATTCTGGCAAAAAATACAGCGATCCGCTATAAGGACATCAAGATCAACGTCATCGATACCCCCGGGCATGCGGATTTCGGCGGTGAGGTGGAGCGTATTCTCAAAATGGTAAACGGCGTTATTCTGTTGGTGGATGCCGCCGAGGGTCCCATGCCTCAGACACGCTTTGTTCTGCAAAAGGCACTCTCGTTGAGTCATAGAGTGATCGTGGTTATCAATAAGATCGACAAGCCCGATGCCAGAATCGGAGAGGTGGAGGACGAGGTGCTGGAGCTTTTGCTGGACCTCGGCGCCAACGATGAACAGCTTGACAGCCCCATGCTTTACTGCTCGGGCAGAGCGGGCACGGCGTCGGAATCTCCTGCCGAGGCAGGTACAAGCCTTGAGCCTCTCTTTGACAAGATCGTGGATTATATTCCTGCTCCCGAGGGTGATGAGAACGGCGAGCTTCAGCTTTTGGTTTCTTCTATCGATTACAGCGATTACGTCGGAAGGATCGGTATCGGAAGAATTGAAAGAGGAACCATTCGCAAGAATCAAGACGCTTATATCTGTAACTATCATACCGGGGCGGCTCCCAGACGCACCAAGGTGGTATCCATCTCTCAGTTCAACGGTCTGAGCCGTGAGCCTGTGGAAACCGCAACGGTGGGCGATATCGTTTGCTTCTCGGGTGCGGAGGAGATCACTATCGGTGATACCATTACCTCGCTTCAAGCGCCCGAGGCACTTGAGTTTGTCAAGGTCAGCGAGCCGACACTGGAAATGACCTTCGCGGTCAACAGTAGCCCGTTTGCGGGACGCGAGGGTAAGTTTGTCACCTCCCGCCAGCTTCGCGAAAGACTGTATAAGGAGCTTCTGAAGGACGTTTCGCTTCGCGTGAGTGACGGCGAGACCACCGAGGAATTCAAGGTGGCAGGCAGAGGCGAAATGCACCTTTCCATTCTCATTGAAAATATGCGCCGTGAGGGCTTTGAGCTTTGCTGCTCCAACCCCAGAGTGCTGTATAAGGAGATCGACGGCGTGAAATGCGAGCCGATGGAACGCGTGACATTGGACGTGCCTATGGACTACGTAGGCGCGGTGGTGGAAAAGCTGGGCAGTCGCAAGGGTGATCTTTTGGAGATGGCACCCGTTGGAAACCGCACCAGAATTGAGTACGTCATTCCCGCACGCGGTCTGTTTGGTTACCGCTCGGAATTTTTGACCGATACACACGGCGAGGGCATTATGAACTCGGTGTTTGAGGATTATCAGCCTTTCCGCGGTGAGATCACCAGACGTTATACGGGCTCTCTGATCGCGTCGGAAGACGGCGTGACCACCAGATACGGTCTGTTTAATACGCAGGAGCGCGGCTCTATGTTTGTCGGTCCGCAGACACCCGTGTATGAGGGCATGATCGTGGGTGAGTGCCCCAAGAATGAGGACATTGCCATCAATCCTTGCAAGGAAAAGCACCTGACCGCGATCCGTTCGTCGGGTGCGGACGAAAAGCTGTTGCTTACGCCTCCCGTTATTTTCTCGCTTGAGGAAGCACTGGAGTTTATTAACGATGATGAGCTGATCGAGGTCACGCCCAAGAGTATTCGTTTGCGTAAGAAGATCCTTAACAACGAGCTTCGTATGAAGGAGACCATGCGCCTGCGCCGTGCGGCTGCTGCGGCGAAACAGTAAACTTAAAGGACAGAGAATTTGGGGAAATTACCCCGTTCTCTGTCCTTTTTATTTTGAAATGATTATGCTTTAGGGTTGAACCAGCGTTATGGGCTTGTTCATTTTTTTTGTATATTTAACGGTGTATTGTGTCCCCTTGGAATGACCGTCCCATACAACAAGTACTGCATCAGCCATATCAACCATTTGCTCATTTCGTTTTAGAGGCGCGGCGCGTCCGTAGAGATCGTAGCGGGGGCGAAGTATGTATTTGGAAAGACGGTGCGAATCGGCATATGCCTCCGCTAAGCTGTCAATTCCGCCCGCCCCTCCGCTGATAATAGTGTCAACGTCCTCGTGGATGTACGGTGATAAATCAAAATCGGTAATGCTCCTTGAACCAACGATTAGTAACTTCATATCATAAAATCCTCCTTTTTGGTTATATACCTATATAAGTATACACCCAAACAGAGAAATTGTCAATTGGGTATATGTCAGATAAAATATATACCGAGGGAGGGGTGTTTATGGTAAGATTAACTATAGATAAATATTTAAAAAAACAAGGTATTACTCGATATGAATTAGCAAAACGAACCGAGGTCAAATTTCAAACGATAGACCGCTACTATAAAAACCGTGTGGTTCGGTATGACAGTTATATTTTAGACCGCATATGTACGGCTTTGGAATGTAGTCTTGGTGACATTATCGAGTACGTAAAGGATGAAGATCTATAATAAAGTAGGGGCGACCTGTGGTCGCCCGCTCCTATATTTTGTCATCTGACATTATTTAGAGGCGGGCGAACACAGTTCGCCCCTACAAAAATAATTTTGTTTGAGTAAAACTTACAGCGAATGAACGATACCGAGGAACAAAGGAAGTCCCGTGGCGTTATCCACAATGGCGTAAACAAAGGGGCGGTCGAGGAAAATGTTGAGGGGCTCAGTCGGTGCGGCTTCTGTCGCATCCATAGTTGCCCAAGTAACCGCGGCGGCCTTGGTGCCGTTGCGGCTGACGTCGATCAAGCACTTCTGCTGTACGTTCGAGCAATAGAGATTGCCGTATTCCGAGGTGGCAAGGGCGGAGAAGTCCGCCTTGTATTCGTCGAACATATCGGTTGCGCCGAGGTCTTGCAGAATTTCCTTGAGGCTGAAGTCCACCTCATAATTAAATTCAGGAATCTTGACGTTGGCGGATCGGTAGTCCTTATTTTCCCACATGGAAAGCCAGCTCTCGCCGTCAAGCGAGGCGGCAAATTTGGAAATATCCTTGTTTTCGTTGGGGAGAAGGGCAACGAAGCTATAGTTTCCACCCTTGTATTTTTTGGCAAAGCCGATGCCGTTCTCGGGGTACAGGACGATGCCCTCGTCCGAGCAAAGCATCTTGACGGGTGTTTTTGTGCCGTCATTATTTTGGAAGGTATCGTCCTTGATCTGCTTTTTCTCGTATTCGTTCTGCCATTTGGCATCAAAAACGAGGGTATTGATCAGATACATCATGGTTTCCTGTGGAATTTCCTCTACGATCGAGTCGATCAAGCCGTCGGTATTTTCCTTGACCCAGCCGTTGATGTCCTTGACGGTAGAAGCATCAAAGGGCGCGGCAAACTGCTCGGCATCATACCAGTCTGCCGAGGTCTGCAGATAGCTTTCTTTTACATGGAGCGTCTCGCTATCGCGGAACCACACCGAATTGGCGATCTTGACCTTGCAATCCTCGGTGGAGGCAAGGGAACGGGTGTATGCGTAAAGGGCTTTATTGATGTCCTCGGTCTTCATGCCGAGAACGCTTTCCAGCTGTGTCAGCGTTTCGCCCGAGGCACCGTTTGTGACCAGCGAAAGGCAGAGAAACGCCGAGAGGGGAGAGGTCAGAATATTGTTATCCTTGCCCTTTTCATTGATCGCTCCCTGTAAAAGATCAAAAGAAAAATCCGAGATTGAAGCGACAAGCTCATCGGTGACCTTGCCCGTGTCGGTGGCTTTACGCGCATAGCCGTCCGACAGTGCCGAGGCTTTTGGGACAAACCCGCAGGACGTAAACGAAATCAGCATCAGCGTGGCAAGAAGCAGACAAATAAGTGAAAGAACGGTTTTCTTTTTCATGATTCTGTTTCCTTTCTTGGGTTTCTGCTTTTACAGACGAGGAAAAGAGGATTGTGTTCCCAATTTTTTGAAAAATTGACAAATAGTGAAGGTCGTGGTATAATAAAAGCAACACGGCTTAGGGAGAAGGAAAATGATTCGTCTTGTAGAACAAAGAGATATCGACGCTCTTGCAGCGATTTATAACTATTATATCGAAAATACCACCTTCACGCTTGAGCTGGAGCCGCTTACGGAGCAGGTCTTCGCCGAGCGTGTACGCAGCATTTCCGCGCGCTATCCCTATCTTGTATATGAGGAAAACGGGGAAATTTTAGGCTATGCGTATCTTAGTGAGTTTAACCGGCGCGGCGGCTATCGCTTTACTGTAGATCTTTCGCTTTACGTCTTGCCCACGGCGCGGGGCAGAGGAATCGGGAGGCGGCTATACGGGGAGATAGAAAAGCTTGCCAAGGAGAGCGGCTATTGTAACATTATTTCGTTGATCACCTCGGAAAACGAGGCAAGCCTTGCTTTTCACGATAAGCTTGGCTTTGAGTGCGTAGCAAAGATCGACGGTATTGCCAACAAATTTGACCGTTGGCTCGGACTTTGTTACTGTATCAAAAGAATATAAAAAACGGGGAGCATCGGCGCACCTGCGATAAAGCAGATGCGCCTTCGCTCCCCATTTTTGTGAGGTTTTATTTATCTTTTTTATTGGACTTGGAATTCTTGACAACGAGCTTAGACAGCGCGACCAGCGCGATGACGTTAGGAAGAACCATCAGATAGTTGAAGAAGTCGGTCAGCTCCCAAACAAGATCATTGGATGCAAGTGTGCCAAGGAAGATGAATACGATGGCGATTACAGAGTATACAATGATCGCCCACTTCTTGTTCTTGAAAAGATACTGAACGTTGATCTTACCAAAGAAGTTCCATCCGATAACGGTGGAGAAAGCGAAGAAGAGAAGACAGATCGCAACAAAGATATTACCGAAGGTGGTGCCGAAGGCCGCGCCGACTGCCGTCTGCATTGCGCTTGTCTTGGAAATAATTGCGGTTGCGCCGGAAGTAGCAGCCAAATAAGCATCGCCCGTAAGACCGCTCAGAATACCGCCGTCCTTCGCATAGAGCATGGTGATGACAACGAGCGCGGTCATGGTAAGAACCACGAAGGTGTCGATAAATACACCGATCATAGCGGAAACACCCTGATCATGGGGCTTTGCAACGTTTGCCTGAGCATGTGCGTGAGGCGTGGAACCCATACCTGCCTCGTTGGAGAACAGACCTCGCTTAGCACCTTGGCTGATTGCCGTTTTGAGTGCGACACCTATCGCTGCACCGGTAAGAGCCTGAGGATTGAATGCATACTTGAAGATAAGAGTAAAGGTCGTGGGAATGTACTGAATGTTAACGATAAGAACGGCAAGACCGCCGATAAGGAATATGCCTGCCATAAAGGGAACCATCTTTTCGGTTACCGATGCAATTCTCTGGATTCCGCCAAGGAAAATAAATGCGGATACAACGGCAAGGATAAGACCTACTACCCAGCCGGGAATACCGAATGCGGTGTTGCAGGACTCAGCGATCGAGTTGGACTGAACCATCGAACCCATGAAGCCGAGCGCAAGAATAGCGGCGATAGAGAAGAATACAGAGAGGAACTTGCCGAAGCCGTTCGGGAATGCCTTTTTCATGTAGTAAACGGGACCGCCGTGAACCTCGCCGTTTTCGTCAACGATTCGGGTCTCCTGTGCAAGCGTTGCCTCGGCATAAATGGTTGCCATACCAAGGAACGCGATGATCCACATCCAGAAGATCGCGCCGGGGCCGCCGATAAGGACCGCACCCGAGGCACCGACGATGTTACCGGTACCGACTTGTGCCGCGATAGCGGTGGCAAGTGCCTGGAAGGACGAAAGCCCCCCATTCTGCTTTCCGCCGCGAAGGTTGAAGTTGCCCAAGGCCTGTTTTATACCTTCGCCAAAGCAACGAACCTGAACGAATTTTGTTTTGATTGTGAACCAAAGACCTGCTCCGATCAAAAGAATGATCAGAATGTAGTCAGCCAAAAACGAGTTGAGTGTGGCTACTACCTTGAGTAACGTTTCTTGCATAAAATTATGCCTCCTAAAAATTTTTGCCAAAAACAAAAAGAGCCAAATTGAGATTTGGCTCCGGTAAAAACAGCAAGCGCGACAAAAGCCGCGATAAGATGTTTTACTCCGTCCTTTTGCCTGAGAGATTTGGCGGCAAGCCGCCTTGCACCTTCGGCACCCATTTTTTGGACTTCTCCGGAGCGCTATCGATATACAGTCTCACCCATGGCGGGTACCTGAGAGCGTTACTCCTTCGGCGGCTTTCGCCTTTTCCTGCATACTTCGTTTAGCATATCTGTTTGTTTTTTTGTATTATACCACATCTTTTTACAAAATGCAAGGGGTTTTTTAAAAATGTCCATAAAAAATTCAAAAAATGACAAATGGAAAATGCTTGCTTTTGCGGAGTGATTGTGCTACAATAACTGTGATGTCTTTTTTGGGGGTGTTTTGGATGGGACAAGCGATCGGTCTGGCAAAAAAGCGCCATGACATCAACATGACCGAGGGCAGTATCGCGGGGAATCTGACTCGCTTTGCGTTTCCGCTTCTTCTCGGACAGCTGTTTCAGCAACTGTACAACATGGTTGACACATGGGTTATCGGTACGTGGGGGCTTGATGCGGAATACGCTGCCGTTGGCAACGTGGGTCCGATCGTCAATCTGATGATCGGCTTGTTTGCGGGTTTTTCGGGCGGCGCGGGCGTTGTGATCTCGCAGTACTACGGTGCGGGCGACAAGAAAAAGGTACATGACGCCGTACATACCTGCATTGTGGTTACCTTGATCTTAGCGGTGGTATTTACGATCGTGGGAATTTTGATAACCCCCGTTCTGCTCAGGCTGATGTTTGAGACCGAAACGGGAATCGGTGAGATCTTTCCGTACGCCAAAACCTATCTGACTATATATTTTTCGGGTATTGCGTCCCTTTTGATCTATAATATAGGTGCGGGAATCCTTCGCGCGGTGGGCGACTCCAAGCGTCCGTTTTACTTTCTTTTGGCGTCGGCTACCATAAACATTATTCTTGATATCCTATTTGTTGTCGTCTTTGATATGGGTGTGGCAGGTGTCGCGATCGCCACAGTCATCTCGCAATGTGTGTCGGCGGCTTTGACCGTAATTGTGCTTTTGAGGACAAATTCCGAGGTCAGACTGATCTTAAAGGATCTGGCGGTGGACGTTTCACTTCTTAAAAAGATCGTTAAAATAGGTGTGCCGCAAGCACTCCAGCTGGCGATCACCGCATTTTCCAATGTGTTTGTGCAATCCTACATCGGGGGAATCAACCCCATAGCGCATCAGACCGAGCATCTTGCCGCATGGACCACCTATTCCAAGTTGGATGCCATTATGTTTTTGCCGCCGCAGGCTTTGGCGATCGCCGCCTCCACGTTTGTCGGACAAAACCTTGGTGCGGGCAACGTGGCAAGAGCCAAGAAGGGCGCGATGGTTGCGTTTGCACAGTCGATATCCATGTCGGCGATCCTTATGATTCCCATGCTGGTGTTTGCTCCTTATCTTGCCATGATCTTTAACGATACGCCGCTTGTTGTGGAGTACGCTACCGTCCTTCTTCGCACGCTCACGCCTTTCTATCTGCTTTGCAGTATCAATCAGGTGTTCTCGGGTGCGCTTCGCGGCGCGGGCAATTCCCGTGCACCCATGTTCAATATTGTGTTCTCCCTTGTGATATTCCGTCAGATCTATTTGTTTGTGATGACGAATTATATTTCCAACGATCTGATCCCCGTCGCCATGAGCTATCCTGCAGGCTGGATCTTGTGCAGTGTGATGACGCTGATCACCTATTTCACCTGCCGCTTTGACAAGGCACGTGTGGTAGATAAATAATGGAACGAAAAACACTTGCTACCGCGGTAGCAAGTGTTTTTTTATATCTGATTTAGGATTGTTCGTTTTTGTTGTTGCTGTTCATTTGGATAAAACCATAGCTCTCCAAAATTTTGAAATACTTGGCAAGGCGTTCGTAAAGCGGTTCCGCCTTGTCGCCAAAGTGCGCTTTGACAAGCTCGCCGATCTCGATGATGTCGCGCTCGCCGTCGATGATCGGCCAGACAAAGCTGCCCATTTCATCCAAGTGTACATAGCTGACTTTTGGCTTTTTGAAAAGCTTTTGCGCCACACGATTGAAAAAGCCCTTGTTGTCGATCTCCAGTGTGACCATGCCGTTTTGATCACTGCTCCAGCGAATGGAGGGCACACGGTATGGGCGGCTCTCCAGATAGTTTTGCTCAACGATGAGCTTAGATCTTTTTCTCATATCGCTCAGTCCTGCTTGTTCTGCTTTGACCAGAGCGAGAACTTAAGGAAGGTGAGGATGATAATGGCAAAAAGAACAATGCTTCCGATGTTCATAACGGTGTGGGAGAGACCAAGACGGGAGGACAGGTCGATTGCCTTGTCAAGTCCCGTGATGGCAAAGAGTGCAAGCAGGATACCCACAAGACCTTCGCCCGCGATCATACCCGAGCTGAAAAGAATACCGTCATTGATGACGTTCTCGCGATCCTTGCCCTTCATGTTCATCTTGTCGAATACAAGACGGAGGATACCGCCTATCATGATGCAGGCGTTGAGCTGAACGGGAAGATAGATGCCGATAGCAAAGGGAAGAACGGGAACTCTGAGAAGCTCTGCTACAACGGCAATGCACGCGCCCGAAATAATCAGTGCCCAAGGCAGGTTGCCGTCCATAACGCCTTCGATGATCATCTTCATCATGCTTGCCTGAGGTGCCTCAAGTCCAGCCGAGCCAAAGCCCCATGCCGCGTTAAGAAGATAGAGTGTACCGCCAATGGCAAGTGCGGAAGCGAAAACGCCGAAGATCTCACCGATCTGCTGTTTGAGGGGTGTTGCGCCAAGCAGGTAACCTGTCTTGAGGTCCTGCGAGGTATCACCCGCAATGGCGGTAACGATACACACAATGGATGCAATGGCAATCGCGCTTGCCATGCCGCGCGGACCGACAAGACCGGTTGCCTTAAGAATAACGGTGGCTACCAAGACCGTGGCAATGGTCATGCCCGAAACGGGATTGTTACTGCTTCCCACAAGACCGACCATTCTTGAAGAAACGGTGGCAAAGAAGAAACCGAAAATGACAATGATCAATGCACTGATGAAGTTGACGGGAATAATGTCGATCAGCCAGATGACGAGTGTCAGAACAAGCACGCTGATAATAACAAAGAGGAAATTGATCTCCTTCGAGGTACGGCTGTCTGTGGCGTCGGATTTGATTGAAAGACCCTTGATGGCATCGCCAAAGGTCTTGACGATGAGGGGCAGAGATTTGACAAGGCTGATAAAGCCGCCTGCCATCAGAGCGCCCGCACCAATGTATTTGATATAATTGCCCCAAATGCCGTAAGCGCCGCCACTTACGTAAGCGGCTTGAACATCCTCTCCGCCGAAGAATACGATCAGAGGAATAAGGACCATCCAGCTCAGCACGCCGCCGCTGAACATCAGCGAAGCGATCTTAGGTCCGCAGATATAACCCACACTCATGACCGCGGGGTAGATCTGTGTACCGATGGTGCCCGCAAAGCCCTTGAAGGTAACGGCGACCTCGCCTGCGACCAGCTTGATGCCGTCAACGATAAACTTGAAAAGTGCTGCAAAGCCCATACCGGCAAAAACAGTCACGGCACCCTTGCCGCCCTTTTCGCCTGCTAAAATGACCTCAGCACATGCCGTGCCTTCGGGATAAGGAAGAACGCCGTGCTCCTTCACGATGAGCGCATTGCGCAAGGGGACCATAAAGAAAACGCCCAAAAGACCGCCGATGAGGGCGATGAGGGTAATCTCCAAAATGCTTGGCATTTCCAATACGTCTTCTGATGCCCAAATGAAAAGTGCGGGCAACGTGAAGATGGCGCCTGCCGCCAAGGATTCGCCCGAAGAACCGATGGTCTGCACCATGTTGACCTCAAGCACCGAATTTCTGCGAAGGATCATTTTGATGATACCCATAGCAATGACGGCGGAGGGAATGGACGCGGATACGGTCATGCCGACCTTAAGTCCGAGATACGCATTGGCTGCGCCGAAGATCACGGCAAGGAGCATACCTACAATGATAGAGGTGAGGGTAAGCTCGGGCGTGATCTTGTTCGCAGGGATATAGGGTTTGAAGTTGTTTTGATTATCCATGATTACCTACCTGTTCATTTATTTTTGACAAACCATTATATTTTATCATATACAAAAGGAAAAAGCAACAAAAGACATGCTTTATTTACAATTTGCCATTTTTTCGAGCATGTCAAGCAAAAGCTCGTAGACAGTTTCTGCTGAGGAGATGCTCAGACGCTCGCGCGGCGTATGAGCCTCAAGGACACTCGGGCCTATGGCAATGCAGTCCACGCCGCTTATGGCAGAGGAGAAGATGGCACACTCAAGTCCCGCGTGAATGGCCTCTACCTTGGGGGCCTTGCCGAATTTTTCGCGGTAAGCCTGTACATACAGTGCGGTGAGAGGGCTGTCCGCGCGGTATTCCCACGGGGGATAGTAGCCGCCCTGCTCGGTGTTTACGTGAAGAAGTGAGAAAAAGCGGCTCATTTTTTGTCCGAGTGCGGCAAGCGCCGATGCCTTACTGCTTCTGAGAGCGTAGCCGAGTGAGACCGATTCGCGATCGGTTTTAAGGATGCCGAGGTTTAAGGAGGTCTCCACAAGTCCCTCGATCTCCGAGCTCATTTCAATAATGCCGCAAGGTGAACAAGTGAGCGCATAGATCAGCTCACGCGTATTTTGCTCGCTCATAACATCGCGCTGGACAAAGTCATGGCAACTGACTTCCGCCTCGAAATTCGGCTCATGGTGCGCGATCTCGGTGCGAATTTCTGCGATACAGCCACCCACAAGCGCGGCGATTTCCGAAGGATGTTCGCACGTTAGCGTAAACGTGGCGGCGCTCGGAATGGCGTTTGCCTTGTTGCCGCTGTCAACCGACACAAGACGGATGTCGGAATGCTCTGAAAGGCGGTTCAAAATTCTGCCCGCAAGCATGGCGGCGTTGACGCGGTGGGCGGCAATTTCCACGCCCGAGTGTCCGCCCTTAAGACCGTGGAGCTTTACGGTAATGCCGCCCATACAGACGCGCTCTCTCGTAAGGGGGAGTGTCGCACGGAAATCACTGCCGCCTGCGCAGGAGACCGTGACTGTGTCGTCCTCCTCGGAGTCAAGATTGATAAGCTTCTTGGCAGAAAGAAGCGAGGTGTCAAGTGCGATGGCACCCAGCATGCCGATCTCCTCGTCGGTGGTGAACACCGCCTCGATGGGAGGGTGGGGGATATCATGGCTTTCCAATATGGCAAGCGTCATGGCGACGGCAATGCCGTTGTCCGCACCCAGCGTGGTGCCGCGTGCGCGGATGAAATCGCCGTCACGTTCGAGCGTGATCCCGTCCTTGGTAAAATCAATATCGCAGTCTTCTGTTTTTTGCCAGACCATGTCAAGGTGTCCCTGCAAAATGACAGGTTCGGCATGCTCAAAGCCGCGGCTTGCCTTTTTATAGATGATGACGTTTTTGGCATCATCGGTGACGTAGCGCAGGCCGTTCTTTTTGGCAAAGTCTATGCAAAATTCGGAAATGCCGTCCATATATCCCGATCCGCGCGGGATGGCGGACAGTTCTTCAAAGATCTCAAATATACGTTCGTGGCGTATGTTCTTATCGTTTATCATGGTGTTTCTCCGTTTCTATTTTCGGAATCGTATTATTATAACATAAAAGATGTCAAAAGTCAATGGAATCCGTCCATCGGCGGATTTGGTTAAAAAAGTGATGTTACGGCGTTGCCGCAGTGATGTAATGCTTACGCACAGTGATGTATTGCGCCTTTGGCGCAAAGTGATGTGACATGTTCCTTCTCACGTGCGAAGCGCACATCCCTGCCGAAGGCAACATCACGCACGGAGAGCGCATCATGTTCCGCGCAAGCGGAACACATCGTTGAAAAAAGCACTTGCCTTGGCGTACCTGCGATAAAGCAGGTACGCCGATTTCTTTTTTGAAAACTCAACTGCGGGTTGCATATCGCTAAAAAAACAAGTTATTGTATTAGATTTGGGTGTGTGCTATAATAAATACAGAATCCGGATTCAATCATTTTTACGAGGTGATTTTATGACAATTGGGGAAAGAATTAAACAACTAAGAAAAAAGAATGATTTGACACAAGAAAAACTCGCTGATTATCTTTGTGTATCCTATCAAGCGGTTTCCAAATGGGAATGTGGTTTGTCAAGCCCCGATCTTGCATTGATTGTTCCGTTGGCAAAGCTTTTGAACGTTACCACCGACGAGTTGCTTGGTGCTATTCCAGAAAACAATGATATGCGTTACACGGAATTGAAAACGAATTATGACAAAACATTTAAAAACGGAGATATGCTTGCGCGATTGAATGTGTGTGAAACTGCAATAAAAGAATATCCCGGTGATATGGAGTGGCTAAATAAATATGCATGGGCTGTTTGGTGTCGCTCCATAGGAGAACTCAATGGAGAATCCTACGAACAAGAGCGCGAGAAAGCAATTAAGTTATTTGATACCGTTATTGAAAATACAGATAAGGACGAAATCAAAGTAAATGCAATTACGGGAATTGTACAATGCTTGTGCAACAAAGGGGCGAAAAAAGAAGCGAAGAAATATGTTGATCTATTTCCTGAAATAAAAATTAGTCCTTCCGATAAAGACAAATTGCTTGGAATGTGCTTGGAGGGAGAAGAACAAGTCAAGCACAAGCAGCATTATTTGGGAGGTTATTTGCAAGTTTTAGTTAGTGCGCTCTTGTGGGACGGCATTGCTGAAAACAAATACACGTGTATTGCTGCAGAAAAAATTATTGAAGCTATGATACCTGACGAAAACTACTGCGGATTTCATTATGAGATGGCACATATTCAATTCCGCAAGGCTGAAATAGAGGCAAAGGAAAATCATACTAATGAATCCTTGAATCTTTTAAAAAAGGCAATCTATCATGCCAAAGAATATGATTTGTTGGATAGCATATCTCCCGGTGCGTATGCTTATACGGCACCTCTTTTTAACAAAACAACCATTGATACTCGCAAATGGCGTCATACAAGTGACAGTACTCTTTTGGATGATATTAAAGAGATGTGTAACAGAAAAACTTTTGATACAATTCGTAAATACAAAGGATATTCAGAGCTTTTTGCAGAATAAAACTTTACCCCGCTTTGTGCGGGGCTTAGCTTTTGTATCTACAAAAGCAGTGCCTGTCAGGAAAAACAGACGGACTTTCGGGTGGCACAAAACAACGGCTCA
>JAZNDA010000030.1:0-3072 GCA_045587785.1 Eubacteriales bacterium
GACGTTTTCGAGCAGATGGCAGGACTCAAAATTCCCGAGATCCCTCCGAAAAAGCCCATCCGTATGGAGAGCCGTTTTTCGGATATGAAGGCAACCTTTATGGGCAAGATCCTGTATGCCGCTGTGCTTTCGGTTGCAAAGGCCGATATGCGCAAGGCAAAAAAGATGCCGGAGGGAGTGGAGCGGGACAACAAGATCAAGGGAGCGATCTTCCTTGAGAGAATACTTGATTCCAATTCGATTATTACCATGTCTATGTCGGCAGGAGGAAGCTGCCCTTATAACATGGCAGAAATGTTCGTGCATCTTGCAAACGGTAGAATTATAAAGGGACTAAAATGTTTGTGCAGCGGAGTGAGAGCACCCGCACTTCCCAAAAACAAGGAGAAAGAAAATGGCTAATCAATTACTTGAAAAAAGAATCTTTCACTCAAGAGTGAAAAGCGATCGCGTAAAGGCAGGGGAGAAGTGGCTCGGATATCTGATCGGCCCTGCGGGAGCACTGCTTCTCAATGCCGTGCTCGCTACGTATCTGAACGTTTACTATACCGACGTTCTGAATTTGACGCACATCTGGGGAGGTGTATTCCTCACCGTATTTCCTATTGTGTCCAAGATCATTGATGCTATCACCAATATTGTGATGGGTTATGTCATTGACCGCACCAGGACAAAGCAGGGAAAGGCACGTCCGTGGCTTTTACTTTCCGCGCCTCTCGTTGCGATTACAGGTGTGCTGCTGTTTACCGTACCGCAGGCAAGCGAGGGTGTACAGGTTATATGGATCATGATTTCCTACAATCTTTTCTATTCCTTTGCGTACACCATCTTTAATATGAGCCATAATCTGATGGTTCCGCTCTCCACGAGAAACACCACCGATCGCGGAAGCCTTTCGGTTTTCAACCAGATCTCGACTATTATGATGAGCGGCATTCTCGTTGCGCTCATTTTTCCGATGGTCATCATGCCTATGCTCGGCGTTGATAAGGCAAAGTGGATATTGGTGATGGGCATACTTTCGATCATAACGCTTCCGTTGATTCTTCTCGAATATTACTTCACCAAGGAGAGAGTGACCGAGGAAACGCAGGATACGGAAGAAAAGAAGATCCCATTCAAAACGCAGCTTAAGATCGTGTTCACCGATAAATATCTCCTGATCGTTTTCGCGTATTTCCTTATTTACACCTTTGGTGTGAGCATGAAAAACCTCGGTCTTGTCTATTATTGCAACTACGTGCTTGGTACGTATAATGACGGCATTACACAGATGCTGGTTTCGGTCATCGGCGGTGTGCCCATGGGCATTGGTATCTTTGCCGTGTGGCCACTGGCAAAGAAGTTCGGCAAAAGAAACGTGACTATGTGGGGCTTCGTGCTTTATGCCATCGGTAGTCTGATCTGCTGGCTGTTTCCCACCAATCTTGTCATCGTGTTGGTCGGACAGTTTATAAAGAACATCGGCGGTCTTCCTTGCGCATACGTGTTTATGGCGCTCTTTGCCGACACGCTTGACCATCTTGAGTGGAAGAGCGGTATCCGCTGCGACGGCTTGGCAATGTCGATCTATAACGTCATCGCGGTAGCTCTTGTTGGTATTGTAACGGGAGTTTTCAACGGCATGCTGAGTGCTGCCGGTTATATTGCACCTTCTATGGACGCTGCAGGGAATACCGTTGCGGCAACTCAGCCGCAGGCTGTCCTTGACGCGATTACCTTCTCCTTCGTGGGTCTTGAAGTGTTTACGGGTATTGTGCTTGCCGTGCTTCTCGCGTTCTTCTCGGTAGAAAAAACGATTGGCAGAAAGCAAGCTGTTATCAAGACTCGTCAGGGTGCAGAGGTTACAGAGGGAGTCGTACCCCTTTCCGCAAAAGAAACTGCTGCATGGGAAAAGGAGATGGCTGCGGGTGAGCAATACTACGAAAAGATTCAGAAAGAACTGAACGGTAAGTAATATGAAAGCGATAAGACTCAAAACAGAATTTCTAAAATGTCCCATAGGCGCAGATATTCAGAAGCCGCTCTTGACCTGGAATTGCGAGGGTGGCACCAAGCAGACGGCTTATCGGATTGTTGCCCAAACGAACGGAACCGTTATTTGGGATAGCGGTAAGGTGGAGAGCGATTCCATGCGCGCAATATATCCCGAACCCCTTTGTTCGCGGCAGAGAGTTGATTGGAGTGTAACGCTGTGGGATGAGCACGGCGACGGCGGAGAACCAACAGATGCGGTTTTTGAAATGGGATTGCTCGACAAATCTGATTGGCAGGCAAAATGGATTTCGGGAAACTATACAATAAATTCTTGCAAGCGTTATCCTGTGGATTGCTTCAAAAAAGAATTTGATACAAGTGACGTCAAAAAGGCACGCATTTATGCGAGCGCTTGCGGTGTATATGAGCTCTGCCTCAACGGTAAGCGCGTTGGGGATTTCATTCTTGCTCCAGGGCATACCGATTACCGTAAAAGAGTGCAATATCAGACCTATGACGTAACCGACCTTTTGAAAAACGGTGCAAATACCATTACGGCAGAGCTTGCCGACGGTTGGTATCGCGGATCTTGCGGCGCGTGGGGGCTCAGAAACCAGTACGGCAAGCAGACAAAGCTCATTGTACAGTTGGAAATCGAGAAGACCGACGGCACGCGTCAAACGGTTGTAACCGACGGCACTTGGGCTTGGTCAAATGACGGCGCACTTCGCAGGGCAGACAATCAGGATGGCGAGATCGTAGATGCAAGGCTTGCGCCAAGTTATAGCAAAAAGGCGCGTGTCACAAAGCACAAGGCAACGCTTGCCGCGTCCAATAACGTGCCCGTAACCGAGCATGAGACATTCAAGCCCACCGTGATAACCACGCCAAGCGGCAAAAAAGTGCTTGACTTTGGGCAGAATATTGCGGGCTACATC
The DNA here is from genome assembly GCA_045587785.1 of Eubacteriales bacterium. Classification (GTDB taxonomy): domain Bacteria; phylum Bacillota; class Clostridia; order Oscillospirales; family CAG-272; genus RGIG8775. The sequence goes on from JAZNDA010000030.1 coordinate 2,916, forward strand.
AAATTTTCTATCGATGCAAAAGCAGGGCAGACACTCAAACTTCGCTTTGGAGAAACCTTCGACAAGGACGGCGAATTTACGCAGAAGAACATTCAATGCGCCACCAAGAAGCGACAAACTCCCTTGCAAGAAGTGATCTATACCGCCAAGCAAGGGC
>JAZNDA010000031.1:0-15300 GCA_045587785.1 Eubacteriales bacterium
ACTCAAATCATAGCCGCGGAAGTTTTCGTCCACCTTTTTCAAAAGGTGGCAGATTCCAAAGGCGGAGCCTTTGGTCGCACTCCGCAGAGTGCGAAACCCCCATAGCAAATAAACAGAAGCTATAAAAATAAGGAGTATACAGTATGGCAATTCGTATAGGAATTATGGGTTACGGAAATCTCGGTCGCGGCATTGAGGCGGCGATCAGACAGAATGAGGACATGACGCTGGTGGCGGTGTTTACCAGAAGATCGCCTGAAAGCGTGAAGATAAGAACTGCCGGTGTACCCGTTTATCATGCGGACGACGTACTTTCGCACAAGGATGAGATCGACGTTCTGATGCTTTGCGGCGGCTCGGCAAAGGATCTGCCCGAGCAGACCCCCGAGTATGCAAAGCATTTCAACGTGGTGGACAGCTTTGATACCCATGCGTGTATCCCTGCGCATTTTGCCAAGGTGGACGCCGCGGCGAGCGCATCGGGTCACGTGGGCATCATCTCGGTGGGATGGGATCCCGGTCTGTTTTCTTTGAACCGTCTGTACGGAAACGCCATTCTGGTGGACGGCGAGGACTACACCTTTTGGGGCAAGGGCGTCAGCCAGGGACATTCGGATGCGGTGCGCCGCGTGGAAGGCGTGCTTGATGCAAAGCAGTATACCGTGCCCGTAGAGGAGGCTTTGGAGGCGGTCAGACGGGGCGAGGCTCCCGTGCTGACCACAAGACAAAAGCACACGAGAGTTTGCTACGTTGTGGCAAAGGAGGGCGCGGACAAAGCCAAGATCGAGCAGGACATCAAGACCATGCCCGCCTATTTTGCCGATTACGATACCACCGTGCATTTTATTACAGCCGAGGAGCTTGCGCGTGACCATGCAGGCATCCCCCACGGCGGCTTTGTCATCCGAAGCGGCAAAACGGGCTTTGAGGGCGAGCATAAGCACGTCATAGAATACAGCCTGAAATTGGATTCCAATCCCGAGTTTACCACGTCGGTGCTGGTGGCTTACGCAAGAGCGGCGCACAGGCTGTACCGCGAGGGCGCAAAGGGGGCTAAGACCGTGTTTGACATTCCGCCTGCCTACCTCTCGCCAAAGAGCGGCGAGGAGCTCAGAGCCACACTTTTGTAAGGGGAAAAAGCATATGCATGACGAACTGACACAGGTAGATATTGACAAGCTCAAAGAGGAGCTGGAATACCGCAGGACGCTGGTGCCCGCGCTCCGCGAGGAGGTCAAGCGCACAAGGGAATACGGCGATCTGTCGGAAAACGACGAATATAAGAGTGCCAAAAGGGAATATAACAAAAACAAAAGCCGTATGAGGTATCTGGAGAACATGATCGATACGGCGGTGGTCATTTCGGTGGAGTCTGAGGAGGGCGTAGTGGGTCTGTTTGATTTGGTAGAGATCTACTATCCCGAGGACGAGGAGGAGAGGACGGTGCGTATTGTAACCACGCTTCGCAATGACGTTCTCAGCGACTGTATTTCCAAGGAGTCCCCGTTCGGCAAGGCACTTCTGGGCCACAGGGAGGGGGAGACCGTGACCGTGCACGTTAATGATAAGGTCAGCTACCCCGTTGAGATCCGTAAGATCACAAGGGGAGAGGATGACGCTTCGCTCTCCATCACATAAATCAACTGCGAGTTTGCTTGCAAACTCGTGTCGCCTAGCGAACTCGTAAAGGCTTGCGGGGCTCGGGGCAGCGCCCCCGAAAAAACGGCGTTTCTTTGCAAAGCTTTCTTTGCGCCAGCGGTGTCAAAGAAAGCGTCTGAATCTTGCCATTAAATAAAAAACTGTAGCGTAGGGCGGGGGCTTGTCTCCCGCCGCTTTTTATGAGAGATTTTTAAGGCGCGAGGGGGACTTCCCGCGGAAAGTCCCCCTCGTATAAATTACGGTGGCGGTAGATGTTACCCAAACAGCCTATGTAGCTCTTGCGCCATATATTTGGCGATTTTTTGGCGTCCGAGCTCGTTGGGATGTGTTCCGTCCTTGCCAGAGAAGCAGATGTCCTTGTTGTCATAGCTGATTCCCGACCCGACGTAATTGTCGATGCACGGCAAACCGTATTCGCCTGCTACGTCCTGTACTTTTTGTGCAAAATCGGTCAGCAAACTTCCCTTTATTTCCCAAGTTTGGGAGTCGCACAGAAAACTGCCGTCTTCATTCATTTGAAAACGGTAGACGGGGGTGCAGAGAACGATCCGAAGATGCGGATACGCAGTTTGAAGCAGTTCTATGCTGTAGCGGAGTGCGTCCGCAAAGGTGCTGACGTCAGTTGCATCTGCGGCGTTTTCTATGGTCTTTCCCGCAGTAAAATCGTTTGTGCCGTAAGCAATGGTTACGATATCCACATCATTGAAGTCGATGCCTTTCAGCAGGGCGAGAGAGCTTGCAAAGTAGGATGGTTTTCCGCCTTTCCAGATCTCCTGCGCAATGGCGGCGTCCTGCAGGCTGAAATCGCCGCTGACGATGGCATCAGCCAGACGGTACATGCCGAAGGCATCATACGATTCGTTCGCGTTGGTTGACATACGGCAACCGCCAAAGCCCATGTTGTAGACCGTGGCGAGGGTGTGATTGGAAAGAAAGCTCGAAATATCGGTGGGCGAGCGGTAGTTGCCGAAAATGCTGTCGCCGAAGTTGACGATGACCTTTCCGTCAAGACGATACGCGCCAAGCGGTTTTTCGCAGTACATACAAGCACCGCTTTGCTCTCGCTCAACGTGTCCGAGTGCGTCGATCACTTCGGTTTCCTTTATTCCGCAAAGGCAGTAGCGTTCTTGCAAGCCGCTTTCGGTGCAGGTCGCTTGACGAACGAGTGTCCATTCACGGTATTTGTGCGTGTGGGTGTAGTCAATGTCGGGTAATTGCGAGTGGCTGCCGCATGCCGAGAGGGAGAGGGTATAGGCGATCAACAACGCCAAAAGTAGAAAAAATTTTTTCATGTTGTTTTCCTGTCTTTCTTGTTTTAAACGTCCGAGCTAAACGGGCTGAACGCAAAAGCATTATAGCACAATAAGACTAACTTGTCAATCTTATAGAAATAATTTTTGCCGTCTTTTTGTGATAAACTATTTTTATAAGACTAATGGGGGGACAAGATATGGATATTGGCGAAAGACTTATAGGATTGAGAGAAAAATGCGGTCTTACGCAAAACGGTCTGGCTGAGAGAGCAGGTGTATCGCAAACGCATTTGCGGCGCGTTGAGTTGGGACAGGCGGATATTACGGTGGGACATCTTCAGCTTTTGTGTGACGCTATAAACATATCTTTGCAAGAGTTTTTTCAAGGAGAAACTAATGAGGATGAGCTGTCGGTAGCATTCTCTAAACTTTCTCCCAAACAAAAAAAGCTGCTGACATCGTTTCTTGACAGCTTGTGATTTTCTTGTGTTTTTTCTTTGACTAAAAAGGACACGTCATGAAGGTTCTTCCGACATGACGTGTGTTTTTTTGCATTGCGAACCCCTGTGGCACGAGCTTTACTCTACGAGTGGTTTACTTTTGCGCCGCCAAAAGGTGAAAAATCTTCTACAAGTGGGTTGCATTTTTTGATCAAAAAAGTTATAATGAAGAAAAAGACAAGGAGGAGCCCGAAAATATGGAAAAAATAAATTTCGGAAATACCATAAGAAAATTGCGCAAAAAGTGCGGTTTTACGCAGACCGAGCTTGCCGAGCGCCTGAGCATCAGCGATAAGGCGGTCAGTAAATGGGAGTCGGGAAGCGGTTATCCCGATATCGCACTCTTGCCCGCACTCTCGGAAACGCTTGGTGTCACCATTGACTATCTTCTGAAGGGCGACGCGCGCGGTATTGCCATTGCGGGAAATATCCTTGTGGATATTCTCAACAATGTGGACGAATATCCAAAGCCCTCTATGCTTGCCACGGTACTGTCCTTGGCAAAAGCGGTGGGCGGCTGTGTGCCCAATACCATCATCGATCTTGCCAAGATCGACCGTTCGCTTCCTCTTGAGGCATACGGTATGGTGGGCAACGACGATAACGGAGATTTTGTGCTCTCGGAGATGAAGAAAAACGGTATTGACGTCAGCCACGTCAAGGTGTCGGATACCATGTCCACAAGCTTTACCAACGTGATGTACGATCTGAAATCACACGAGCGCACCTTCTTTTATAACAAAGGAGCCAACGCTCATTTGGATATTGCCGATATCGACGTGGAGTCTCTGGATTGCGAAATTTTCCACGTTGGTTACGCCTTCCTTCTTGACCGCTTAGACAGCGAGGACAGCGAGGACGGCACACGTCTTGCCAAGCTGCTTCGCATGGTGAGCGAGCGCGGCATCAAGACCTCGCTTGACGCGGTCAGCTCCGACCGTCCCGATTATAGGGAAAAGCTGATCCCCGCCTTGAAGCACTGTCATTATACTATCATGAACGAGATCGAGGCTTGCTTTGTTTCGGGACTTTCGCCCTATCGCGAGGACGGCAGTCTCAATGTCGAAAACATAAAGAGAACGCTGGAGCAGTTTATGGCGTACGGCGTTAAGGAAAAAGCCATCATTCACTGCAAAGAAGCAGGATTTTTGATGAATTCGGCAGGCGAATTTGTGTGTGTGCCGTCGCTCAATATCCCGAGAGATTATATCAAGGGCAACGTGGGAGCGGGCGACGCCTTTGCGGCGGGCTGTCTTTACGGTTTGTATCAAGGCTTTGACGATGAAAAGCTTCTCAGATTTGCCTCCTGCGCCTCTGCCGCCAATCTTTCGGCACCCGATTCGGTCAGCGGCATGAAAACGGCAGCGGAGCTTGAAAAAATTGAAAATATGTTTGGCAGAAGGGTGATCGATTTCAATTAAAAATAAGCAAGGTTACGAACATGAAACATTATCCTATTGGCGTTTTGATCTCATTCGAGGAAACGACGGACATTGAGGCTGAATTTCAGAAGGCAAAGGACATGGGGCTGGAATCCTGCCAGCTTTGCATATGGGATACCGCGGTTTACACCAAGCGCGAGTATGCCGAAAAGATTCGTGATGCTGCCGAAAAGCTGGATTTCAAGATCTCGGCACTGTGGGCGGGCTGGAGCGGTCCGTGTGAGTGGAACTTCACCGCAGGTCCCGCTACCATCGGTCTTGTGCCCGCGGCATACCGCTTCCAGAGAATCCAAGAGCTGAAGAATGCGTCTGATTTTGCGCAGTGGCTTGGTGTGAAGAACATGATCACGCACGTGGGCTTCCTGCCCGAAAACCCCGATCATCCCGACTTTAACGGTACGGTGGCGGCACTTCGCTGGCTCTGCCGTAAGATGGAGGCAAAGGGACAGTATTTCCTGTTTGAGACAGGTCAGGAGACGCCCGTGACCATGCTCCGTACCATTCAGACGATCGGTACTGACAACATAGGTATCAACTTTGACACCGCCAACCTCATTCTTTACGGCAAGGCAAACACGCTGGATGCGCTTGACGTGTTCGGGCGGTACGTCATGAATACCCACATCAAGGACGGTTTGTATCCCACCGACGGTATGGAACTTGGTAGGGAGGTGCAGGTCGGAGAGGGCAGAGCCAACGTTCCTGCCGTGGTCAAGAAGCTTCATGAGCTTGGCTACACGGGTCCGATGACCATTGAACGTGAGATCTCGGGCGAACAGCAGGCAAAGGATATCGCGGCAACGCGCGACATGCTGAAGGAAATTTTCGAGACTCTGGAATAAGCTTTGATAAACGGGCACATCCAACGCAGTTTGGTGTGCCCGTTTTTTATTTTTTTAACGACCCAACATTTACAAACTGTTCACAGAATGTTATTAAAAAAACTTAATTTGTGTTGTATAATAATTCCCGTATATACGATATTGTCGATACCGAACAGGGGGTACATACTGATGAATAACAAGAAGCCGTATCGCGCCGCAGAGGCATTGGTGATCTCCGTAAACAAGGCGGATGTGATTCGTACCAGCATTTTCTTTGGTCCCGAGGATGATTTTGGTGACTATGAGGAAGAAACAATAGAGGCGTAAGTAGGCAGGCAAAGGCTTGTTTTTTTGGCGTATATTTTTGAGTGTAAAGATTGGGGTACTACTTTAAGCAGAGTAGTACCCCGTTTTTATGTCTGCAGTGCTTGCCGCAGGATCTCAAGATTTTTTTGCATCCGCCCAAGGTAGCTGTGGCTGTCCGCATCCGTCACCGTTTGCAGGGAATCCAGCGTGAGCACGGTGGCGGTCTTGTTTTTTGTGCTTTCTCTTACCGTGTTTGCCAATTTGCCGTCCGAGCTTTCGGTGATCAGAATATATGAAAGACCAAGCTCGTCCACCTTTTGCGCAAGAAAGATCAGCGTAGAAAAGCCCACCTCACTATCGGAGGAGCAGCCCACATAGGCGGCATGGCAACCAATGCCGTAATCGTCAAACAGATAGCGGAAGGGATAACGGTCGGCAACCACAAGCGTCTTGTGCGCGGCGGCATCTGTCACGGCTTTGTATTCACGGTCCAGTGCCGAAAGCTCCGAAAGGTAGCTCTCGCAGTTGGCAGTATAGATATCAGCACGGGCACTGTCTATATGGCAGAGCCTGTTTTTGATCTCCTCGCAGAACAACATGGCGTTTTTGATTGACAGCCAAACGTGTTCGTCGATATCGCTGTCATGGTGGGTGTGGTCTGTGTGATCGCTGTGATCGCCGTGTTCGATGTATTTGACCTTGTCGCCCAGAAGATCAAGCAGACAAAGGGTGTTACGGAGGCCGTTTTTTTGGATCAGTTCCTCTACCCAAGCCTCGGACGTGCCGCCCGTGTAGATCAGCAGGTCGCTTTTTATCATACGCATGATGTCGGCGGCGGAGGGGCTGTAGCTGTGCATATCCTTGCCCCCGTCTGCAAGCAGTACAAGGTCTATGCCCTCGGCGTCACCGATGATATTCTTTACCCAATCGTAGGGGGCAAAGGAGGTGCAGACCACCGTCAGGGTGTCGTCTCGGCGCACATCCGCCGCACAGGAAGTGCATACGGCAAGTAAAAGCAAAAGCCCCAAAAGGAGCGAAAGTAAACGCTTCATGCTTCTCTCCAATTTTAGAATGATTCTCAATTTCGTTTGATTATACCACACGGCACCGTGTTTTGTCAAGGGGGAAGACTTTTGGCGTCATGCAAATTTTCTTGATTTTCAATGTCCTTTACTTGAAAAAAAGTGATATAGATGAGATCGATTTGGGCAAAAAAGTAAGGGTTGACTGAAATTTGGTCAACCCTTAAAATTTGGTATATAGCTTTTATTTTTTGCCAAGCTCCACGGTGCGTTCGTACGACGCGGTCACGGCATCTATGGCAAGTGAGCGGAATCCGCCCGATTCCAGTGCGGCAACTCCCTCGATGGTACTGCCCGAGGGACTGCAGACCTCGTCCTTGAGTGTTTCGGGGTGCTTGCCGCTTTGCTCCAGCAAAAGCGCGGTGCCCCTTAAGGTCTCGGCGGCATATCTCATCGCCTTATCGCGAGGAAGTCCGCATCTGACCGCGCCGTCGGCAAGTGCCTCGGCAAACAGGCAAACGAATGCGGGGCCACAGCCCGACAGGGCACTTGCCGCGTCAAAAAGGTTCTCTGCCAACTCGTCGGTGGTGCCTGCGTGGCAAAGCGCGTCTGCAAACAGCTTTTTGTCATCCTCGCTTACGTTTGCATTGGCTGTGACAAGGATCATGCCCGCACCGACGGATACGGGGATGTTGGGCATGATGCGTATAATGGCAAGTCCGCCGCCAAACAGCTTGGCAAGACGGGAAAGGGGGATGCCTGCCGCCATACTGACAAGGCACACGCGCGTCTTGCGTGCGGCAAGCAGGGGCGCGATCTCGTTGGCAAGCGCATCCAGCATCTGCGGCTTGACACCAAGCAATATCATATCACATTCGGCGGCGATCTGTGCGTTGTCCGAGACGTGGGCGTTTTTGCCGATCTCGGTGGCAAGCGCCTTTGCCTTCTCCGAAAAATGATCCGAAAGATAAAGCTCATATCCGCTTTTGGCTATGGCGCGTGCCAAAGCACCGCCCATATTTCCTGTTCCGATACATCCGATCTTACTCATGATCATACTTCCTTTCATCGGGTCTGTCCGTTGCCCGTGACGATATATTTATAGGTGGTCAGCTCCGACAGACCCATCGGGCCTCTGGCGTGAAGCTTTTGGGTGGAAATGCCCATCTCGCACCCAAAGCCGAACTCTCCGCCGTCGGTAAAACGGGTGGAGGCGTTGACGTACACGGCGGCACTGTCGGTGCGGCTTACAAAATATGCCGATGCATCCTCGTTTTTGGTGATAATGGCGTCGCTGTGTCCCGTGGAGTGAGCGGCGATATGTGCGGTCGCATCCTCTATGCTGTCTACGACCTTAACGGCGAGGATATAGTCAAGAAATTCGGTGTCAAAGTCCCCGTCCTTCGCCTGTGTTCCGCCGATGATGGCGTAGGCTCTCTCGTCGCATCGGAGCTCGACGGTTTCCTTGCCCTGTGCGCCTCTTTGCGCCACCAGTCTGTCATACACCCTTGGCAGAAAGCTGTCGGCAATGTCCCTATGGCAGAGCAGTACCTCCATGGCGTTGCACACCGAGGGACGGCTTGTCTTGGCGTTTTCTATGATGTCCAGTGCCATGTCAAGGTCGGCATCCTTGTCTACGTAAATGTGGCAAATGCCCGTACCCGTCTGGATACAGGGGACGGTGGCGTTCTGAATGACGCTTTGTATCAGACCCTTGCCGCCTCGGGGGATGAGCAGATCCACGTAGCCGTTTGCCCTCATGAGCTCCGTGGCACTGTCTCTTGAAGTGTCCTCGATGAGTGACACGGCATTCTCGGGCAGACCTGCCTTGACAATGCCCTTTTTGATGGCGTCCACGATGGCAAGCGAGGTGCGGAACGCCTCTTTGCCGCCTCGCAAAATGCACACACTGCCGCTTTTGAGCGAAAGGGCAGCCGCATCCGAAGTGACGCCCGGGCGGCTTTCGTATATAATGGCGATCACGCCCATACGGGCGGAGATCTTTTGTACTTTTAAACCGTTCGGGCGCTCGGATTCCCAAAGCACTCTGTCAAGAGGCGAGGGAAGCGCCACCACGTCGTAGATGCCGTCCGCCATGCTCTGGATGCGTTCGGGCGTCAGACGCAGGCGGTCAAGCATTACGGGGGAGATCTTACCCTGCGCCGTCTTTAAGTCCTCGGCGTTGGCGGCAAGAATTTCATCTTTGTGCGCCAGAAGCTCCATGGCGGCGGCGGTCAGCGCGCTGTCAAGTACGGCAGGCGATGCAAGAAAAAGGGCGGGAAGTGCCGCTTTGGCGTCCTTTAAAATGCTTTGTGTACTTCTCATGGATCATTTTTTGGCACAAAAGCGTGTGCCGACCTCCTTACCCTGGAAAATATCATACAGTGCCTCGGGGTTTGCACCGTTGGCGATCAGCATGTCACAGCCCCTCTCGGTGGTGATCTGCGCGGCGCGGAGCTTGGTTTGCATGCCGCCCGTGCCAAGCGACGAGCCCTTGCCGCCGCCAAGCGCGAGAATCTTTTCGTCAATATTCTCCACGCGCGATATGAGAGTGGCGTTTTTGTCCTTGTGCGGATCGGCGGTAAACAGACCGTCGATGTCCGAGAGCAGAACGAGAAGGTCAGCTCCCACACTGACCGCCACGATGGCGGCAAGCGTATCGTTGTCGCCGATCTCGATCTCCTCGGTCGCTACGGTGTCGTTCTCATTGATAATGGGAAGAACTTGCATTTCCAGAAGTCTTTTCATGGTGTTTTCAAAATTCTTGTGACGTTCTTCCTGTCTGAGATCCTCGGCAGTGAGCAGGATCTGTGCCACGGTGTGGTTGTACTCGGCAAACAGCTTGTCATAGGTATACATCAGCTCGCACTGACCCACAGCTGCCGCCGCTTGCTTGCCTGCGGTATCCGACGGACGGGAGTCAAGTCCCAGCTTGCCCACACCCATGCCGATGGCGCCCGATGAGACCAGAATGATCTCGTGCCCCGCGTTTTTCAGATCGCTCATGATCTTGCAAAGAAGCTCGATGCGTTTAATATTCAGTCGTCCCGTGGTGTGTGCCAGCGTGGACGTTCCTACTTTAATTACGGTTTTCATATTTTCCCTCCATATCTAGAGATACATTATTTTAGCATATTTTTTCTGCTTTGGCAAGAGGTGTAGCAAATCTGTTTGATAAATTTGTAAATTTTGTCTTGCCAAATGGATGCCGAGGTGATATAATAGACGGGTAGGGAGTTTCGCACTCTGCGGAGTGCGACGAGGGCTACGCGCCCTCGACCGCGCCACCTTTTGAAAAAGGTGGACCAAAACTTTTATGGCACACCCGCCATAAAGTAACTAAAAAATCCAACATGGTTTTTGCGTTTGGTACGTCATTTTGGACGGCTTCCCATGGGAAGCCGTGAGACGTCCGATGAAGAAATCGAAAAAACAAGCGAGCTTGTTTTTCTCGATTTCTCTCTCGGACTGCCACGGAGCTTTGCTCCGCGGCACAAAATGACGGCGCATCTGTAGCCGTATAACCTCATCGTTATCGATCGTAAAATGGCTACATATAGACTGCATCTGACCCCTGCGGCAAAGATTTTTGCGGAGCTTTTTTTAAAAAAGCGACCCGCCGGAGGCACGTTCCCCCGAGCGTTCTCATTCCAAAACAAAAACGGAGACACAGTATGAATGTTATCGAATATATGAAAGAGAGGGTGCTTCTCTTGGACGGCGGCATGGGCAGTTTGCTTGCCGAGCGAGGGCTTTTGACGGGCGACTGTCCCGAACGTCTGAATGTGACGCATCCCGAGGTGATAAGGGAGATCCACCGCGCGTACCTTGAGGCAGGGAGCCGCGTGATATACGCCAACACCTTTGGAGCCAATTCCTTGCATTATGGGAAGGACGAGTTGGCACAGGTCATAAAGGCGGGAATTGATAACGCAAGGGAGGCGGCAGAGGAGCTTGAGAACCGCTTTGTGGCACTGGATATCGGTCCCACGGGCAAGCTATTGAAGCCTCTTGGTGACCTTGATTTTGAGGATGCGGTGAGCATTTTTGCACAGACTGTAAGGCTTGGCACGAAAGCAGGCGCAGACCTTATCGTCATCGAGACCATGAGCGACAGCTATGAGACCAAGGCGGCACTGCTTGCCGCCAAGGAAAACTCAGACCTTCCCGTCTTTGTCACGCTGGCGTTTGGCGAGGACGGCAAGCTGATGAGCGGCGGGTCGCCCGAGGCGATGGTGGCACTGCTTGAGGGCATGGGTGCAGATGCTATCGGCGTCAACTGCTCGAAAGGACCCCGTCAATTGCGTGAGATCGTGCGCCGCATGGCGGCGGTGGCGTCGATCCCCGTAATCTTCAAGCCAAACGCAGGTCTTCCGATTCTGAGGGACGGCAGGACGGAATACGATATTACGCCCGAAGAGTTTGCACGTGAGGTTGCGGACGCTGTCATGGACGGCGCGTGTATCGTGGGCGGCTGTTGCGGCACCACTCCGCAGCATGTACGGGCACTGGCAAGTGCCATAGAGGGCAAAAAACCGTTGCCCATCACAAAAAAAGATTTGACGGTGGTGAGCTCGGGCGCGCACGCGGTCACCTTTGGCAAAGAGCCCATTCTGATCGGTGAACGCGTCAACCCCACGGGCAAATCCAAGCTGAAGGCGGCATTGCTTTCGGGGGATATGGACTATATTCTGAGCGAAGGCGTGGGGCAAACAGAGTGCGGCGCGCACATTCTGGACGTCAACGTCGGCATGCCCGAGATCGATGAGACGCAGATGCTTGTCCGTGTGATGAGCGAGCTTCAAGCGGTGGTTACGCTTCCGTTGCAGTTGGATTCCGCATCGGCGGAGGCGCTGGAAGCGGCGCTCAGACGTTATAACGGCAAAGCCATGATCAACTCGGTCAGCGGCAAACAGCAAAGCATGGATGCCATTTTCCCACTGGTCAAAAAGTACGGCGGCGTGGTGGTGGCACTCACGCTGGATGAGAACGGAATTCCCTCGGATGCCGAGGGCAGGGTTAAGATCGCCGAGCGTATTTTGGCGGTTGCCAAGACCTACGGCATTGATAAAAAGGACATTGTGTTTGACACGCTGACCATGGCGGCGAGCACCGACAGCATGGCACCGAGAGTAACGCTTCGGGCGATGGAGAGGATTCGCACGGAGCTTGACTGTCATACCGTGCTTGGGGTCTCCAACGTATCGTTCGGACTTCCTGCGCGTCCCATGATCACCTCGACCTTTTTTGCTATGGCATGGGAGAGGGGGCTGTCCGCCGCTATTATGAATCCTTTTTCCGAGGATATGATGCGGACGTACTATTCCTACCGCGCGCTGATCGGCGCGGATCTGGGCTTTGAGGACTATATTGCGTTTGCATCGGCGCAAAAGAACGGGGCGAGTGTATCGCAGACTGCACCAATGACGCTGGGGGATGCCATTTTTAAGGGTATGGCAAACCGCGCGTATGAGCTGGCAAAGGCGGCACTTTTGAGCACACAGCCACTTGAGCTTGTGCAAAATGACATCGTTCCTGCCCTTGAGAGAGTGGGTGCGGAATATGAACGCGGCGTGCTGTTTCTGCCTCAGCTTTTAGGTGCCGCAGAGGCGGCAGGCAGAGCCTCCGAGGCGGTAAGAGAGGTGTTGCCCGCCAAAGCGGACGGGGACGGTATGACGGTGGTTTTGGCGACCGTCAAGGGCGACGTGCACGATATCGGAAAAAATATCGTAAGGCTATTGCTTGCCAATTACGGCTTTCACGTGGTGGATCTCGGCAAGGACGTGCCGAAGGAGACGGTACTGGAATCGGTGCTAAAGCATAAGGCAAGCCTTGTGTGTCTGAGTGCGCTGATGACTACCACTGTACCCGCCATGGAAGAGACCGTGGTGCTGCTTCACGAAAAAGCGCCGTTCTGCCGCGTGATGGTAGGCGGTGCGGTACTGACAAAAGAGGCGGCGGAAGAAATAGGCGCGGACACATATGCCAAAGACGCGCTCCAAGCAGTTCGTTATGCCGAAAGGCTGAAAACGGAAATATCCAATACATTACATTAAAAAAACGGAGGAAAAGAAAAATGGGAAAAAACACGGAAAAGATCAAAAAGATCAAGCAGAAGAGTGACGGCTTCTGGTCGGATTTCAAGAAGTTTATCACAAAGGGTAACGTTCTTGATATGGCAGTTGCTGTGGTCGTCGCTACGGCGTTCAACGCCATCGTGAATGGTCTTGTGAAGTATATCATCACCCCTCTGATCACCTACGCCACCAGCGGTGTGAGCATCAATGAGTGGGAATGGGTGGTTCGCGAGGAAGTGCTGGACGCCGCAGGCGCGGTGGTTACTTCCAAGATCGCGGTACAGTACGGTCTTTGGCTGCAGGCGATCGTTGACTTCCTGATCATTGCGTTCAGCGTATTTGTGGTGGTTCGCATCATTCGCAACACCGAAAGAGCCCTGAACGCCAAGGAGCTGGCAAAGAAGGCTGAGGAAGAAGCGGCAAAGAAGGCGGCTGAGGAGAAGAAGGCTGCTGAGGCTGCCGAGGCGGCTAAGGCTGAGGCTGCGGCAAAGCAGGCAAAAGAGGATGCGTTCCTCGCTGACGTTAAGGCACAGGCAGAGCTTCTTCGCGAGATCCGCGATTCGCTGAAGAAGAACTGATTACAGAGAACGATAGGGGGGACTTTTTGAAAAAAGTCCCCCCTAAAACCCCTTCAAAAACTTTTGATGAAAACGAAAGGGAATGTGTCAGGGTTGGTTGTTTTTTTGTAGCCGAATGAAGCCCGTAAAATGAGGGAACGGCGCATGGACTTCGTAGCCATTTTTCGCAAAAGTTTTTGGGGGTGTGGGGGCTTTTTCCAAAAAGCCCCCACGTTTCTTTTACCTCGGTTTGAAATATTCGTACAGCGTACAGGGGATCATGCCGTTATAAAGACGCTTGGTCTTGTCGGCGCGTCTGCCGAACAGCCGCTCGAAATGCTCGCAGGACGTGATAATATACATCTGCCACGGGTTGAAGGTGGCAAAGGTTTTGCCGATGGCGGCATACAGTTCCTCGGTCTGCTTTTTGTCCATCATTCTCTCGCCGTAGGGCGGATTGCAAAGCAGGGTACCGCGCCTATCGGGCTTCCTAATGCTTCTTGCATCTGCCTCGAAAATATTCAGATGCTCCTCCACGCCTGCACGGGTGGCGTTTTCGTAGACGATGTCCAGCATATTCTCGTCAATGTCCGAGGCGAATGCCTCAAAGTGAGAGTCGCGCCTCACGGAATCTTCGGCACACTCTCTTGCTTCTGCCCACAGCTTTTTTCCAAACCGCGGAAAGCTCTCGGCGGCAAAGCCCCGATTCATACCCGCCGCACGCCCCGTGGCGATCATGGCGGCTTCGATCACCAGCGTGCCCGAGCCGCAGAAGGGATCCCAAAACAGCGTGTCCTCTCTTGGGCGCGCGGTCAGCGCGATGGCGGCGGCAAGAGTTTCCCTGATGGGCGCGATTCCCGATGCGGGGCGGTAGCCCCGTTTGTGCAGTGCCACGCCGCTGGTGTCGATCATGAGATAGGCAATATCCTTGAAAATAAAAAATTCGATCTGATATTTGATGCCGCTGTTTTCGGCAAACCACTTGGCACCGTAGTGCGCCGAAAGACGCTCGACCACCGCCTTTTTGACAATGCTCTGGCAGTCGGGAACCGAAAACAGCTTACTTTTAATGGCGTGGCCGCCAACGGGAAAGGCATCGTATTTGCCGATAAACTGCTCCCACTCAAGTGCCTTGGTGCCGTCAAAAAGCGCGGTAAAGCTCTCGGCAGCAAAGCTTCCCAGCAGAATGTACACTCTCTCGGCGGTGCGCAGAAAAATATTGGCGCGCGCAACGTCTTTTTCCTCGCCCTCAAAAAATACGCGCCCGTCCATGGTGAATGTGCGTTTGAGCCCTAAAGCGTCCAGTTCTTCACCCAAAAGCTTTTCAAGACCGAAAAGGCAAGTGGCTACCAGTTGATAAGTCATAAATGTTTTATACTCCGTTTGTTTTTTAAAATAGAATTTCGCACTCTGCGGAGTGCGACCAAGGGTTCCACCCTTGGAACCCGCAAGCCTTTGAAAAGGCTTGACCGAAACTTTTTACGGCAAGTCCGACATGAAGTAACTTCAAAATTCTTCGCGGTTTGTGCTAAAGGTACGTCATTTTGGGCGGCGTCCCTTGGGACGCCGCGTGACGTCCGAATGAAAAATCGAAAAAACAAGCGAGCTTGCTTTTTCGGTTTTTGATTCGGACTGCCACAGGGAGCTATAGCTCCCGTGG
>JAZNDA010000032.1:0-24676 GCA_045587785.1 Eubacteriales bacterium
AAAACTTTTACAGCATTGGTCTGTGCAAACCGTTACATATCTCCGCGCAAAAAGCGGATGGCACGCTCCACCGCATCCTTGGAGTCATACCACGGCTCCTCATCGTAGCGGTAGTCAAATTTTTTACAAAACCAGCTGACGTCGCCGCGGAGCTTGTCAAAATACGGCTCCACCACGCCCGCGCAGTCTTTTGCAAATTCCGCATATCGCTTCTTTTGCAAACGCCGCTCGCCCTGCTCAAGGAGTAAGCGGTAGTGCGGCAAGCAAAAATAGGGCTGAGCTTTGAGCTTTGCGGGAAAATCCTCGTCCTTATCCCAAAGATAGACCGCCGTTTCCACCATGTGCCCAAAATGAAAGGCAATGCGCGAGCAGACGTAGCAGGTGCCGTCAAGCTCGCCAAGACGTTTTTTTGCCTTAGCACCCTTGGTGCCGATCAGCCCGTCGCTGATCTCGCCCCGAAGCTCGTCCAAATGGCTTTCCATGGTCAGTGCCATGCCAAGGCGGTTCTTTCTGACAAACATTTTGTCATAATGTCCGCGGCAAAAGCCCTCTCGGTTGGTGCGGATACGAATGTCAGGCTCCATCATGGACGCCCCCAAAATCAGATCCAGCTCGTTTTCTTCAAGCTTTTTATAAAGCGCGCAAATGGCGCAACCGCACGATGCGTCGGCGGCAGACGCCTCAAACGCCTCGTTTACGGGTATGGTATAAATTTGTTCCATGTCAAGTCCTTTCCTTTTATTCTGTCACTTGGGCGATCTTGTTTACGACGGTCGCGCGCGGATTAAAATTTCGACAAAGCTTCAGCATCCGCTCGGTCGCCTCAAAATATACGATGGTCTTTTTGCCCTCGGCAGATTCATATGCCGCGCCGTAAATATCCACGGCATCGGGCGAGGAGACCGCATAATAGACGTCCCGAGCATCAAAATCCTTCAGCTTATCATGCTCGATCGGTGCGATCACCGCGCAGATGCGCAAGTCGAATTCTTTAACCACGCGGCGTGCGCGCTTGCCGTAGATCTCGGCAAAACTCACCGTGCCCTCGGCAACAGTATATTCGAATTCCAAGGATGAATAGCGACGAAACATCAAAAACGCCAAAAAGACCGCCGAGGCGGCTATCGCCAAAAACAGAAAAAACATCTCAAAGACAAGTCCGAGCCACAAAAGCCCAAACACACCAAGTACTGTCAGTACTCCAAGAAAGATCTTGCCCACAAGGCTTCCCTTTCCCGCCCGTCTTGTGACCACGTGCTCATAAATTCCGAAATCGCTCATCGACTATCCCTCCGATCCTTGTCCGATACACGTTCATTATAGCAATTTTCCGCTTTTTTGTCAAGAAAAGACCAAGAAATTCACAAGAAATCAAAAAGGCTCTTGACTTTTTGGGCGCAAGGTGGTATAATACGCTTGATAATCTATTGAATATGATGGAGGAACAGGATATGAAGCACATTGATACCATTGAAACCCGTGACCTTTGCCAGAGCGCAAAGAACGGCGGCTGCGGCGAATGCCAGACCTCTTGCCAGTCCGCTTGCAAAACCAGCTGCGGCATTGCAAATCAGAATTGCGAAAACAAGAGCGAAAACAAGTAAATCTTGCAAAAGAATGCCGCCCGAGTGGCGGCATTTCTTTGTGAAACACAACAAGGAGAACTTATGGTACACAGATATAAACAAGGCGGACTTAACATCATTATTGACACCTATTCGGGGTCTATCCATGCGGTAGACGAGATCGCCTATGACATGATCGGTGAATTTGAGACTACCGACAAGGAGCAACTGATAGAAAAACTGCTTGAAGTCTACAAGGAATATCTCGAAGCCACGCGTGAGGAGCTTTATGAATGTTACGGGCAGATCGCACAGCTGAAAGAGGCAGGCAAGCTGTTCAAAAAAGACAGCTTTGAGCCCATGGCGGACAAGCTGAAGCAAAAAACCTCGGGCGTAGTCAAGGCACTCTGCCTTCACGTGGCGCACACCTGTAACTTAAACTGCGCCTACTGCTTTGCCAGTCAGGGCAAGTACGAGGGCGAGCGTGCACTGATGAGCCTTGAAACGGGCAAACGGGCTCTTGACTTTCTGATCGAGAACTCGGGCACTCGTCACAACCTTGAGGTGGACTTTTTCGGCGGGGAGCCGCTGATGAATTTTGACGTGGTCAAAGAGCTTGTTGCTTACGCCAGAGAGCGCGAAAAGCAAACGGGAAAGAACTTCCGTTTTACGCTTACCACCAACGGCGTGCTCATTGATGACGATGTGATCGAATTTGCAAACCGAGAATGCACCAACGTGGTGCTCAGTCTTGACGGCAGAAAAGAGGTCCATGACCGCTACCGCGTAGACTATGCGGGCAACGGAAGCTACGATAAGATCGTTCCCAAATTCCAAAGAATGGTGGCGGCTCGCGGCGGCAAAAATTACTATATGCGCGGCACCTTTACCCACCAAAATCCCGACTTTCTTGAGGACATTAAAACCATGCTTGACCTTGGCTTCACAGAACTTAGCATGGAGCCCGTGGTCTGTGCCGCCGACGATCCTTCGGCACTTACACCCGAGGATATCGAGATCGTCAAAGAACAATACGAGCAGCTTGCTGATCTCATGCTTCAAAAGCACAAGGAGGGTAAACCCTTCACCTTTTATCACTACATGATCGATCTGACGGGCGGCCCCTGCGTCTATAAGCGCATTTCGGGTTGCGGCTCGGGCACCGAATACATGGCGGTCACCCCGTGGGGCGACCTATATCCCTGCCACCAGTTTGTGGGCAACGAGGATTTTAAGATGGGCAACATATGGGACGGTGTCACCAACACCGAAAAGCAAGCGGACTTTGGGGCGTGCAACGTCTATTCCCGTCCCGAATGTGCCGACTGCTGGGCAAAGCTGTATTGCTCGGGCGGATGTGCCGCCAACGCCTTCCACGCCACGGGAAGCATCCGCGGCATCTACAAAACGGGCTGTGAGCTGTTCCGCAAACGCATGGAATGTGCGATCTACCTTGAGATCGCCAAACGCTATCTTGAAAAATGAAAACACCGATCTGTGATTTTGTGGCGACATACCGAAAGCAAAACGCCGTAAGACTGCATATGCCGGGACACAAGGGCAAAACACATCTTGGTGCCGAAAGCTACGATATTACCGAGATAGACGGCGCCGACGTGCTTTATACTGCCCACGGCATCATAAAAGAGAGCGAGGACAACGCCACCGCACTGTTTGACAGCGGCAAAACGCTGTATTCGACAGAGGGCTCGTCGCTTTGCATACGCGCCATGTTGCTTTTGATCAAGAAGTACGCCGAGAGCCGTGGCGAACGTCCGCTGATCCTCGCGGGTCGCAACGCGCACAAGACCTTTTTATCTGCGGCGGCACTTCTCCGCTTGGATATCGAATGGCTGTTCTCCGAGAATGAAGGTCTGCTTTCCTGCCGTTTTGATATGGCAGAGTGTGAGCGTCTGATGATGCAAAAAAAGGTGAGCGCACTTTACGTCACCTCACCCGACTATCTGGGAAGCCTGACCGATATCGCTGCACTCAGTGCTCTGTGTAAAAAATACGGCGTACTTCTCGCGGTAGACAACGCCCACGGCGCGTATTTGAAATTCCTGCCCACATCCATGCATCCCTTGGACTTTGGCGCAGATCTTGTGTGCGATTCGGCGCACAAAACGCTTCCTGTTCTGACGGGCGGCGCATATCTTCACGTTTCAAAAAATGCCCCCGAGCTTCTTTCGGCAGAAGCCGAGCGGGCTATGGCGCTGTTTGCTTCTACAAGCCCTTCCTATCTCATTTTGCAGTCACTTGACCACGTAAACCGCCTTTTGGAAAACGTACTGCCAAAAAAGCTTGTCTCACGCGTTTCTCGCGCCAAAGACTTAAAAAACCGTCTTACCGCCAAGGGCTATACTCTCATCGGCAATGAACCGCTCAAGCTGACTTTGGCGGCAAAATCCTATGGCTACACGGGCACAGAGCTTGCCCGTCTGCTTGCGGAACAAAATATTGTCTCTGAATTTTACGACCCCGATTTTGTGGTACTCATGCTGTCCGCAGACACAAAAGACCGCGACCTCAGGGTTCTTGAAAAAGCCCTCTTTGCTATTCCGAGAAAAGCACCGATCACGGAGAAAATGCCGCGCATGACAAGACCTTGCGCCGTCATGCCGCTATGGGAGGCAATGCTTGCTGTCGGCGAGCGAGTCCCGATAGAACAAGCGGAAGGCAGAATTCTTGCTGATATCTCGGTCTCTTGCCCGCCCGCGGTACCCATTTTGGTATCGGGCGAAAAAATAAGACGGGATGCCATCGACTGCTTTGCTTATTACGGCATAGACAGCTGTCTTGTGATAAAGAAAATGCCCGTAGGGCGACAGTAGATATCAAAAGTCGCTGTCACTTGTTCCTTTTTGCGCTTTTTGCGCCTGTCTCCCTCGCAAGGTCTTATCTACTGTCACCCTAAACTCTTGATTTTATCAAAGACATCGTGTATAATGGTGTCGCATACTAAATAATGTGGAAGGGGATTTTATATGAACCTGCACGATCTACAAAAAATTTCGGAATTTGCCGTCAATGACGCTGATCTTAAAAGTGAGGAGATCCCCGCCATTGACCTGTATCTGGATCAGATCTTGTGCTTGGTTGCCGAAAAAAACGCGACCGCAGGTCCTATGTTTGAGGAACGGACATTGACCAGCACCATGATCAACAACTACTCCAAGGACGGTTTGATCGCACCCATCAAGGGCAAAAAATACTCCAAGGAGCATATTATTCAAATGCTTCTCATTTATTCGCTCAAAAACACGCTCTCCATCAGCTCTATCCGCCGCATTTTACAGGGCGTTTACAGCGAGGAGGTTGGGTTTGACGGCAAAAAGCTGACCGCAGGCTATGATGCCTTTTTGGCGATCAAGGAGCAAAACCGCAAAACAAGCCACGACGTTGCCCAAAACCTTTTGGCGCAAAACGGGCTGTCTATCGAGGATGATTTTGACTTTTTTGTATTCCTGCTTGGTCTTGTCTCACTGTCTGCTGATCTCAAAAACACTGCCGTTGCCCTCTTGAACGAGCGTTATCCCGATCTGGAACAGGCGCGTCGAGCCGAACTTCAAAAGGAAAAGGAACGCATCCGCGCTGAAAAAGAAGCTAAAAAAGAAGCCAAAAAAGAAAAGGAAGATAAAAAATGAAACATCTTATCAAAGCCGTCGCACTCGCATCGCTCCTTGCGCTCGTCCTTTCACTTGCCTCTTGCGGCGCACCCGAGCTGGAAAGCGTAAAGCCGCGTTTTGTCGAGCTGATAGAAGCATCCTACGAGCTGAATGAGATCTTCTTCGGCGCGGGTCTTGAGACATATGCACGCGAGGGCGAGTTTGCCACCGAGCACCGCATATACGATGATGTGAGCGCAGGCTATGAAAGCTATGAGATCGTCAAGGAAAATCTCAAATATTTTGATGCGCAGGCTATCATGGAGGCGGCAGAAAAGGTCTACAGTGCCGACTACCTTGACGGCGTTTACACCATGGCGTTTGACGGCTATGCCGACAGCAACACGGGTGTGGTCACCACCGCAAGATATCTGATGGATAATACCACGCTCCTTCGTTACGCCTATGGCGAGGAGGACAGCTTTGACATTCTACGCGGCAAGCAACGGCGCTATGATTTTGACACCATGAAGATCACCCGTCCCAGCCGCAAAAATTATGTCAGCCTTTCTATCGACTCTTATCTCATTGGGGACGAGGACAATATTCTGAACGTCACGCTTCGCTTTGTCCTGCAGGACGGCGAATGGTATCTGGATTCTCCCACGTATTAACGTCTATGGGGCTGTCTTAAATTTGGGAATTGTTCCTAAATTTAAGACTGCCTCTTTTTTATAAGAGAGCCGAACTCATGAGTTCGCCTCTCTTCGGCTATACCGCAGAAATGCGGTCTTTTTTTATTTTGGCAGTATGTGGCAGGGTGTGTCATGTTGTGGCATTTTTGAGAAAGGTATCATGAACTTGCGCCACGGAAAAGAGGTGATCACATGGTGTAAATGAAAACCAAAACGAGTGGGGAGATCTTGCCAAATGTGCGGGCGAATACATTTTAAGCTGTAAGGAGGCAGGCACGGGCGGCAAAAACGGAGGGCGTTTCCCCAATATGGCAGGCTTTTGCCGTTATCTGGGTGTCGGGGTGGAGCAGTTTTGCCTTTCCATGAAGGAAAGACAGGAGGAATATGACGTGCTTTGTGCCATGTTTGAGGACGAAGCACTCAATTCGGGGCTGTCCGCCACGCTGATCTCGGCGTATCTGAAAAAACATCTCGGGTACGGCGAAAAAACCGATACGGCAAGCAAGTCCTCCATGGAGCTGGACCAGATCAAGCTGGTCTTTGAGCACGATATTTATGAGGATGGCGAATGAAAACAGTCAAGATCGGCGGTGTGCCGAACAAAAAACAGGCGGAATTTTTCGCCTCAAAAGCAAAATTCCCCGCCTACGGCGGCGCACGCGGCGGTGGAAAGTCTTGGGCGCTCAGACGCAAGCTTGTGGCGATCTGTCTCAGATACAAGGGTGCCACCTGCCTTCTTGTCAGACGGTCGTATGCCGAGCTGAAATCCAATCATCTGTCGGCGTTTCTGTCGGAATACGCAAGCATCGTCGAATATCGCGAAGCGGAAAAAACACTGTTTTTCCCGAACGGAAGCCGCATTGTTCTCGGCTACTGTGCCTCCGATCGCGACATGCTGCGTTATCAAGGACAGGAATACGACGTCATTGCCATTGACGAGGCAACGCAGATGAGTGAGGAACGCTTTCAGGTGTTCAAAGCATGCCTTCGCGGCGTGAATCCCTGCCCCAAACGCATGTATCTCACCTGTAACCCCGGCGGCATCGGGCACGCATGGGTCAAGCGGCTGTTTGTGGACCGAGAATTCCGCGAGGGCGAAAATCCGTCGGATTATGCCTTTATCCGAGCACTGGTCGGCGACAACGTCTATCTGCTGGAAAAAGACCCCGAGTATAAAAAACAGCTCGAAGGTCTTCCCATAAAGCTTCGCGAGGCGTGGCTATATGGCAGATGGGACGTATTTGAGGGGCAGTTTTTCCCTGAATTCGATACTGTGCGCCATGTCTGCGCGGTGTCGGATCTGCCAAAGCTGCACTCATACTTCTTGGCGTTTGACTATGGCTTTGATATGCTGGCGGCACTGGTCATCGGAGTAAATGGCGAGCATGCTTACGTTGTGCGCGAATACTGCCAAGCGGGACTGACACTCAGCGAGGCAGCAAAGCGAATTGTCAAGGAAATATATCCTTATCGCATGCTTTACGCCGTTGCCTCCCCCGACCTATGGAACCGCCGACAGGACAGCGGCAAAAGCGGCGTGGAGATCATGCAAGCCGTGACGGGTATGCCGCCGATGCTCATGGCGGACAACCGACGCATCCCGGGGTGGCGCGTGGTGCGTGAATACCTGAGCGGACAGACCCCACGGCTTCATATCGCAGAAAACTGCACAGAGCTGATCCATTCCCTCTCGGCGCTATTATGCGACCGCGCCAGAAACGAGGACGCCGCCTCCGAGCCGCACGCCATTACGCATGCGCCCGAAGCACTGCGGTACGCCCTTATGAGCCGTCTGCCCATGGAACGTCAAACCGCAAAAAATCCATTTGACGGGTTTTTCAGCCCCCAAAACCCCGACGGCAATCCGTTATTTGATTAGAAAGGAAATATGGCAATGAACAACAATCACATGCTCCGCGAGGTCTTCGACGGCTTTGGGGGCGGACTTTCGCTCTCCTCGCCCCACGGAAAGATCTCCCATAGCATCGACAACTTCCGCGTGCTTGAGGACGGCTCTATACAAAAGCGTGAGGGAGCAAAACTGATCGCAAAGCTTCCCGACACCGTCCGCGGCATATGCTCTTATGTAGATGCAGATACCGAAATTCTTTTGGCGGCAGCAGGAAATTCGCTTTACCGCATCTCTCCCTCAGACGGGCAGGTAATCGGCAACGCATGCTTTTCCACAAACGAAGGAAAGGTTGGCTTTTTCACCTATAGGGGGCGCCTTTATATTATGGAAGGTACAGACTTTTGGCGCTACGAGGGCGGATGCGCGGTCTCAAGAGCATATGGCTATACGCCGCTCTACGGAGTTAACTGGAAGACGTATCATCTTAACAGTACTCCTGTTAATCAAGATATCAATTATCTTTGTCCCCGTATCCGTATCCACTACTTGATAGAAGATCCGACTACCTATGCATATGTCGGACTTAGTATCTGCTCGGTAGACTGGGTAACGGTAGACGACCATCCTCTTGACAAAAAACTTTTTCATGTTTCGAAAGACAGAAATTGGGTATTGTTTGACGAGGAAATCACGGGCAACAACATGGAGGTCTGTGTCACGCTGGACAAGGAGTACTATCAAAACACAGACTTTTTGTCCTCGCGCTCGGCGGCAATCTATGAAAACTTTGACCGAAGCAGAGTCTTTTTATACGGCGGAAATGACAGCTTACAGCTGTTTATCTCCTGTCTCCCCACCCTCGAGGAGGCGGAAAAAGACAGCCTTACCTTTTCGGATTCCTGCGGCTTGTATTTCCCGAAAGGTAAGTCCTTGCGCTTTGGCAACGGACAGACCGTCACGGCTGTGCAACAGCTTTATGACCGTATGATGGTGTTTTTCCCCTCCTCGCTTTGGATAAGCGAGCCCATGGATGAGGCAGAGGACAAGGAACTGTTGTTGTTCGCTCCCCTGTGTGAGCATATGGGATGTCCCTCTCCGCACGCCTTCTTCATGATGGGGACCGACTCGCCGATCGCGGTGGCGCACGGCGGCATTTATAGGTGGCATATCGATTCCGAATTCATAAAGAAATGTTCGGCAAAGCCGATCGCCGCCGCTATACACCCCCTGCTTGACAAAAGCTTTTTCCGGCACGCGGAGGTGTGCTATCACCGATGCCGATCGGAGCTTTGGTTCCGCGACAAGAGCAAGCAGGACGGCAGGATCTTTATCCACCATCTTGACAAAGGCATCTGGTACAGCTACAGCGGTCTTTCGATCGACGGGCTGTTTGAATTTGGCGGCGGCATTGGATACATAAAGGACGGACACGTCTATCTCTTTGACGAGAATCTTGCGGTCGATGTAAAGGAGGACGGTGAGTATCCGATCACGGGGGTCTTGGAGAGCGGTCATCTTGACTTTGGCGAGCTTCACGCCGACAAGCATCTGACCGACATTCTTCTGCGCGCGGATATAGGAAACGGCGAGCTTTCGGTCAGTGTTTCGGACGGGCATCCGCTTTGTGAGGCGTCGCTTGGTGCCAACCCCACCCATGCGCCCGACATTTATGAGATACGCACACCGACAGGTCGCTTCCGCTCCGCAAATCTGAGACTCACCGCGAGCGGCAACACAAGACAAAGAATCTACCGTGCAGAGCTGTTTGCACAGAAAGGAAAATCATGATAACACCCACATGGAAATTATACGAGGAGGGTAAGGATTACAAGCGGCGCATTGGTCTGTATGAGCGCGTACGCGAAAACGAACGTTTTTACCGCGGCGACCAATGGCACGGTGTCAACACCGAAAATCTGCCAAAGCCCGTGTTTAACGTAGTCAAGCGTGTGATCGACTATCTGGTCTGTTCGGTGGCGGAAGACCGCTACTCCATATCCTACACCGACGAAAATCTTCCCTTTATCGGGGACGGCAAGCTTGCCACAGAGATCAAGCAGGCACTTTCGGTCATGGCGCTCAACGCGGGCTACCGCTGGGAAAAATGCCGCATGAACGATATGACCTACGCCTTGCTTCAGGACGCCGCTATTTCGGGAGACGGTGTTGCCTACTGCTACTGGGATTCCGAAGCCCGAAGCGGCATGTATGACGGCGACATTGCCGTACAGACCGTGGATTCGGTCAATCTCTTTGTGTCGGACGTCAACCGCGCGGACATTCAGTCGCAGGATTACGTCATTCTCTCGGGCAGATGCTCGGTAGACAGCCTTCGCGCCGAGGCAAGGAGCTACGGCTTTTCCGAGCGTGACATCGCCAAGATCCGTCCCGATGACGATTATGACAGCGGTGCAGGCGATTATGCCATAGGTGAGCTGTCAAGTGAGAGCGACAAAAAAGCCACCTATCTGATGCGCTTTTTCAGAGAAAACGGCAGAGTGGTCTGTGAAAAATCGGTCAGAGAGCTGGTCCTCCGCCGCATCGTCACAGGCTGCAGGCTGTACCCCGTTGCCTACTTCAATTGGAGCGGTGCCAAAAACTGCTTTCACGGGGCAGCCCCCGTCAGCGAGATGGTTCCCGCACAGAAATTTATCAACCGCGCCTATGCCATGGTCATGAAGCACATGACCGACACCGCCTTTTCCAAAGTCATTTATGACAAGAGCCGTATTCCCGAGTGGACAAACGGCGTCGGAGAAGCCATTGCGGTGGTTGGTGCGCCCAACGTGTCGGACACGGTAGACGTCATTCAGCCGGGCAAAATGGAGGGCGGCTATCTTGCGCTGATCGAAAACGCGGTATCCACCACCAAGGAGCTGATGGGTGCTACCGAAACCGCTTTGGGCAACACCATCCCGAATAACACCAGTGCCATTTTGGCACTCCGTGAGACCTCCAAACTGTCACTTGGCAGGGTGGAGAGTGCACTGTCGCAATGCATTGAGGACATCGCCAATATCTGGATCGACATGATGTGCGCATACTACCCCGATGACAGACTTCTTCCCTACCGTGAGGAAGAAAAGACCGTGGCAGCACGCGTGGACTTCCCGCTTCTGAGAAGCTGTCTGATCCGCGCAAGAGTGGACGTCAGTGTGGCGGAGCGGTACAGTGCCTCCACTGCCCTTGGGATGCTGGACAAGCTTCTTGAAGGCGGCTTTATCACCATAGAAGAATATCTGGAAAATCTGCCCGAGGGTATTCTGCCCACACGCAGACAACTTTTAGCAAAACACCAAGGAGGTACTAAGCAAGATGGATGAGCTTCAAACCACCGCTCCCGATACAGCGGAGCAGACCGAAAACACCGCATCCCCCGAGGAAACAAACGACACAGTCACACAAGCGACGCCCGACGAAGCTCTCGCCTTACGCGCCGAGATCGATCGGCTGCAGGGCGAGATCACAAGACTGACCGAGCTGCAAAACCGTTCAAGGCAGGAGCTTGACGAATTTTGCACGCTGTTTCCCAGCGTATCCCCGTCCAACCTGCCGTCCGAGGTGAGACAGCAGATCGATTCGGGCGTACCTCTCGCGGCGGCGTATGCACTGTTTGAAAAGCGCGAGACACTTCGCCGTGAGAGGGGCAAAAAAAATGCGGAGCACTCTTGGCACGGCATGAAGGACAGCGTGGGAGGCGAGTATTATTCTCCCTCCGAGGTCAGGAGCATGTCGCAAAAAGAGGTCCACAAAAACTACAAAAAAATCATAGAATCCATGAAACACTGGAAATAAAAAACAAGAAAGGAATTTAGAAAAATGAGTGTTGCTAATTTTATTCCCACCATCTGGAGCGAAACCCTTTACGAGGAGCTTGTCGGTCAGTGCATTGCGGTCAAGAACTGCAACCGCGAATTTGAGGGCGATATTGCGGGCATCGGCTCTGAGGTCAAGATCGTCGGCATCGGCGACGTGAACATTCAGAACTACACCCCCAACTCCACCATCGGCGATCCCGACATTCTCAATGACAACGTCCGCAGTATGAACATCGACCATGCCAGATACTTCAACTTCATGATCGATGACGTCAACCGCGTGCAGGCATCTCCCAAACTGATGGGCGCCGCCCTCAAGAATGCCGCCAGAGGACTTGCCAACGTTGCTGACAAGGAGGTATTGTCGCTTCACGCCGACGCAGGCAACAGCATCGACGTTACGGCGGAAACCGAGGAAAATATGCTCAATCCCTTTATCGAAGCGCGTAACATTCTCTACAAGAACAACGTTACCGACTCCTCCGAGGTAGTCTTTGAGGTGTCCCCCGACGTTGCCGCGCGTCTGTTTAAGGATAAGCTGGATATGCTTTCCAATAACAATGAAATGCTTGAAAACGGCTGTCTTGGCACCATCATGGGCTGCAAGGTCTACGTGTCGGGCAACGTGGCGGTCGAGAACGAGGGCGGAAACGTCTACCACCGCTGTATCGCCCGCACCAAGCGTGCCGTCGCCTTTGCACAGCAGCTTTCCAAGATCGAGGCGTACCGCCCCGACGGCTTCTTTGCCGACGCGGTCAAGGGTCTTTACCTTTACGGCATGAAGGTGGTATACCCCACCGAAATGGTAAGGATCAACGTCAATATGGGAGCTGAAGCCTGATGCTTTGTAAAAACATCTATAAAAAGGCCCTGCGGCTCATAGGCGAGATCCGCCCCGATGAAGCACGCACCGAGGATTATCTGGAGCGTGCGCCCTACATCCTTGCCAATGCCGTTGCCGATCTCGGAAGGCTTGACATTTTCTACCGCGAAGCCTTGGGCTTGGAAGCTCAGACAATCAAGGAAGGCACCGAGCTTTGCCTGCCCCTCTCTGAGACTTTTCCGCTGTCAAAACGCTTTGTAGGTGCCGCGAGTGCCTATCTTGCTTCCCTGCTGCTCATTGACGAGAATCCCTCTCTTTCGGACAAGCTCTACGACAATTTTTGCGTGAGTGTGACCGCTATCACAGAAGAGATCCCCGCCGAACGCCAAAGGATCCTTGACATGTACTCATAAGCAAAGCCCTCTGCGCTTTTGCGCAGAGGGCAATCTTATATTATTTTTTATTTCATTCTTCCATCTTGTCGTCCTTATTCTCGCCGTCTTCCTGCTCGTCCTCCGTCTTCATATCCACAATCTCGCCGTCTACTCTGACGTGCACGACGGCTTCAATTTCCAGAACGCGCTTGGAATCGGTCTTGGTAACCACGACTTCCACGTTGTCATACGTAAAGCTGTCTCCCTCCTCGGGGATCTTGTCAAGCTCCTTCATCACCCAGCCGCCGACCGACGTCTCGTCACTCTCAAGGCGGATGTCGAACATTTCAAACACCTGCGGTAAGGATGCGGTGCAAAGAACCTTGTACTTGTTTTCTTCCAGCTCCACGATCTCCTCAACGACCTCATCGTGCTCATCCCAGATGTCACCCACAAGCTCCTCAATGATGTCCTCCATGGTCACGATACCAAGGGTTCCGCCGTAATCGTCGGCAATCACCGCAATGTGACGCTTGGACTTTTGAAGAAGCTTCAAAAGATCGCTGATCTTAATAGATTTATGTACCGAAAGCACAGGCTTTACAGCAGCCCCGAGGTCCAGTTTGCCCGTTTTGACCTTGTTGTAAAAATCCTTGTGGTGGATCACACCCACAATGTTATCAATGGTATCCTCATACACGGGAAGTCTGGAAAAACCTGTCTCGACAAACAGATCTGCGATCTCATCCTCACTCGCTTTGCTTGATACTGCGTAAATATCCACACGGTGAGTCAATATCTCCTGCGCTTCAAGGTCGTTAAATTCCACCGCACTGCGAATCAGCTCGCTTTCCTGCTCATTGATCGTGCCCTCAAGCTCTGCTTCCTCAACAAAGGTGATGATTTCATCCTCAGTGATCATACCGCTCTCTTCCTTGTCGCCACTGCGTTGAATCAGCCCCATCAGCTTTTTGACACCGAGAAGCATGGTCGCGGGGATCCATAACAAGAACTTAAAGAACCTCATGAGCGGCAAAATTGCCATAGCAAACTTTTCGGGGTTTTCTTTGGCAAGGCTCTTGGGTACACATTCACCGAAGATCAGCACCACCACCGTGATCACAACGGTTGCCACCGTGCTTCCCTTTGCGGCGTCATCGCCAAGCAGGCTGATGAACAAGACCGTTGCCACCGACGAACAAAGAATGTTCACGATGTTATTACCCACCAAGACCGTATAAAGAACACGGTCAAAGCTCTCTGCCATTTTGAGAACCGCCGCCGCCTTTTTGTCTCCGTTTTCCGCTGCATTTTTCAGTCTGATGCGATTCAAAGAAGAAAATGCCATCTCGGTTGACGAGAAAAACGCGCTGAACACGATCAAGGCGACAATAAGAACAAGTTGGAATGTTTGCGAGTTAGTCATTGTCTGTCACCTCGCAAGCATAATGTTTGACATGATAGCGTCGTATATGTCCCATACAACTACCGTCTGCGTCCAAAATAAAATCCTCCTAAAAAAAACATATTTTTTTCATTCTACTATAAAAACGCTTTCTTGTCAAGGGTTTTGCCCAAAATTGTGTGAAATCGGCGTCTTTTGACCGATAATCCTTGACAAAAAATCAAATGAGTGCTAAAATAAACGTGTTTATTTTAGGCAAGAGGGAATAATCCTTGTAATATTATATTTAAGAAAGTTGATGGATGAAACATGCAATTTATACTTGCCTCCAAATCCCCCAGAAGAAAAGAGATCCTCGAAAATCTGGGCTTAAAATTTGAAATTATTACCGCCGACTGTGACGAGACCTGCGATCTTGTGAATCCGTCCGATTACGTCACTGAGCTTGCCCTCCGCAAAGGAAACGCCGTACGCGAGCGTCTTTTGCAAAACGGGGGCATAAGCGATGACACACTGATCATTGCCGCCGACACCGTGGTGGTCTCGGGTGGCAAAATTCTCGGGAAACCAAAAAAACCCGAGGATGCCGCACGCATGCTCCGTATGTTTTCGGGAAAAACTCACAGTGTGATCAGCGGCATTGCGCTCCTTAGCAGCGGCAAGACCGCCGCGCGCGCCGAAACGACACTCGTGAACTTTGACCATGTTCCCGAAAAAGAGATTGCACAGTATATCGCCACAAGTGAGCCGTATGACAAGGCAGGTGCCTACGCCATTCAGGGCTTTGCGTCGCTTTGGATCACGGGCATTGAGGGGGACTACTTCAACGTGGTCGGGTTCCCTGTCAAATGCTTTTGCGTTTTGCTCCGCGAGCAATTCGGGCTCTCTCTTGCCGACTGTCTTCAAAAAGGAATTCCATCATGAATCTTACCTACCGTTCCACCATTTTTGCGGGATTTATCGGTTATATCACGCAATCCATCACCATTAACTTCGCCCCGCTTCTGTTTGTCACCTTCGGTAATCAGTACGGGCTTTCGCTGTCCAAGATCAGCTCGCTTATCGTGGTCTGCTTTTGCGTTCAGCTTTTTATCGACGCTTTTTCCTCAAGATTCCCGGGGCTCTTTAAGCCACGTCCCACCGTGATCGTCGCCCAGCTCATCGCGGCGCTCGGCATTTCGGCACTGGGCTTTTTGCCAAAGATCATGCCGCCCTATCCTGCTCTCGTCATTGCGGTATTGCTCAGCGGCGTGGGCAGCGGACTTGTGGAGATCATGGTGTCCCCCATCGTGGAAGCCTGCCCCACCAGACGAAAATCCGCCTACATGTGTCTGCTCCATTCCTTTTATTGCTGGGGACACGTTGCGGTGGTGCTGTTTTCCACGCTTTATTTTTCGATCGTCGGCGTAGAGAAGTGGGAATATCTTGCCTATCTGTGGGCACTTGTGCCTCTCTTTGATATGCTTTTGTTTTGCTTTGTTCCGCTCTTTTCGCTGGAGAACGAACAGTATGATAAGCAACCGCGTGCCTATATGAAAAACAGAATTTTCTGGCTGATCTTTTTTATGATGCTTTGCGGCGGCGCAGCGGAGCAGTCCATGAGCCAGTGGGCATCCGAATTCGCCGAAAAGGGGCTTGGCGTGACCAAAGCCGTGGGGGACCTTATGGGACCTTGCCTGTTTGCGGTGCTCATGGGCACCTCGCGCGTGGTGTACGCCAAATTCAGCCAAAAAATATCGCTGAACAAATTTATGACCGCCTCGTGCGTTCTATGCATTCTGTCCTATGCCCTTGCCGCACTGTCAAAGGCTCCCCTGCTCTCGCTTGTGGGATGTGCGCTTTGCGGTCTTTCTGTGGGCATTATGTGGCCGGGCAACATCAGCACCGCCACCGCGCTCCTGCCAACAAGCGGCATTTCCATGTTTGCGCTCTTGGCGCTTGGCGGCGACCTTGGGTGTCTTATCGGGCCCGCACTTGCAGGTACCGTTGCCGAAGGCTTTGGCAACGATCTGCGCGTCTCCTTTTTGGTCTGCATCCTGTTCCCTGCGTTATTATTGCTCACACTTTATCTCTCTATAAAACTTAAAAAGAAAAATGACAAACAAAAACCGTCAGAGGAAACACTATGATACATTTGCCCCATTTTAAATGCGGCTTGCTGGGCGAGCATCTTTCTCACTCCTACTCACCCGTTATCCACCGCGAGCTTGCAAATTACAGCTATGGGCTTTTTGAAATGTCCCCCGATGAGGTGGGCGACTTTCTCATGTCCGACCGCTTTGACGCCATCAACGTCACCATCCCCTATAAAAAGACAGTCATGCCTTATCTTGCGGAAATTTCCGACGAGGCAAAGCGCATCGGCTCAGTCAATACCATTACGCGCGTGGAGGGCGGTCTGCGCGGTGACAACACCGACTATTACGGATTTTCCCATATGCTCGACCTTAGCGGTGCCCGTGTGGAGGGCAAAAAGGTCCTCATTCTCGGAAGCGGCGGCGCGCAGGAGACTGCGCGTACGGTTTGCACCGACAGAGGAGCGCAGGTGGTGGTCATCTCCCGACACGGCGAGAACAACTATGGGAACCTTGATCGACACGCCGATGCCTCGCTGATCATCAACACCACCCCCGTGGGCATGTTCCCGAATAACGGCGTCTCGCCCATTGACCTGTCGCTGTTCCCAAAGCTTGTCGGCGTGCTTGACATGATCTACAACCCCTCAAAAACAAAGCTATTGCTTGATGCCGAGCGTCTCGGTATTCCCCACATCGGCGGTCTTTCCATGCTTGTCGCGCAAGCAAAGCTTGCCGCCGAGATCTTCACAGGAACAAAGATCGATGACGGGGAGATCGACCGCGTCACGGAAAAGATCGCCCACAGAACCGAAAATATCATCCTTATCGGCATGGCAGGATGCGGAAAGACCACTGTCGGTGAAGAGCTTGCACGTCTTACGGGACGCGAGCTGATCGATACCGACAGGATGGTGACCGAACAAACGGGACGCACGCCTGCCGATATCATCGAAAAGGACGGCGAGACGGCATTCCGTCAGATCGAAAGCGAGTGCGTTGCCATGGCAGGCAAACAGAGCGGCAAGATCATCGCCACGGGCGGCGGTGTGCCGACCGTCAGCGTCAACCATGACGCCCTGCGTCAAAACGGCACTATCATCTTTATCCGCCGAGAGACAGAACAGCTTGCTACCGAAAACCGTCCGCTCTCACAGAAAACCTCACCCGCGCTTCTCTATCAAAAGCGCCTGCCGATCTATCTGGAGCTCGCCGACCTTGCCGTAGACAATGATGACACGCCCGCGGCTGTCGCACAGAGGATCCTACATCTCACTTCTTTCAAAGCTTAAATAGTTTGAAAATTTTAAACAAAAAAGACGAGGAGTTATTGAACTCTTCGTCTTTTTCTATCGGTAGGTAACGTGCTTCCAAAACTGTCTTTTGGAGCATGTCCCTTTATACCGTCTTTTTGTTTTTTGCGTTCTTCCGCAGGATCTGAAGGAACACGACCAGTGCCACGAGGGCAAGACCGATGCCATCGGTCACAAGTCCGGGGATGACCAGCATAAGACCGCCTGCGATGGCAAGGAGGCGTTCATAAACCTTAAGATCGCGGAGCATATATCCTTCAAGACCTGCCGAAATACCGAACATACCAAGCAAAGAGGTAACGACAATGAGTACCACGTCATACCACACGGTCTCAATAAAGAGCATATGGGGGTTGAAGGCAAAAATGTAAGGGATGATAAACGCGGCAATAGCCAAGCGTGTCGCGTTCACACCGGTCTTCAGCGGATTCGAACCCGCAATAGCCGAGCCTGCATACGCGGCAAGTGCCACGGGGGGCGTGATATCGGCAACGATACCGAAATAGAACACGAACATATGCGCCGCCAGGATCGGAATACCCATTTCGATCAGAATGGGAGCGGTAATGGATGCCATAATGACATAGTTTGCCGTAGTCGGCACACCCATACCCAGAACGATACAGCAAAGCATGGTAAGGAAGAGTGCCAAGAACGAGCTCTTTGCGGCCAGCGGCACAATGGTAGTCAGAAGCTGAGCACCAAGGCCCGTAAAGGTAACCACTGCCGAAATAAGACCTGCCACCGCACACGCAATACCCACACCGATGGTGCTCTTGGCACCGCCCTCAAGTCCTTCAAAGAAGGTGTCCTTGGAGAGAGGCGCGGTTTTGGTAAAGAACGAGAAAACAAAGCAAAGTGCCATGGTCGTGAATACCGAAAGACCGGGCGTAAAACCAAGCTTCCACACAAAGAAGAAGTAACTCACCGCCAAAAGCACGAAGCCGCCGCAACGCAAGAGGCACATGGGCGAAAAGGTCTTTTCCTTAAAGCACTTGACAAGCTGTTCCTTGTCAAAAAGGCTGACGATCATAGCCGTCATAATGGCGATGCTTGCCGCCATACCCGAGCTGAAGTGGTTCATGCAAAGCACCAAAACCACAACGGGAATGAGCAGATAGCCGTTGGAAACGACCAGCTTAAAGAAATTCGGAATCGCTTCCTTGGGAAGGCCCTCAAGTCCGCAGCGCTTTGCCTCAAAGTGAACCATAAGGAAGATGCCTGCAAAGTAAAGCACAGCGGGAAGGATCGCGGCAATCGCGATGGTTCCGTAGGGCACTCCCGTCATATCCGCCATCAAGAACGCCGCCGCACCCATAATGGGAGGCATGATCTGACCGCCCGTTGATGCCGCCGCCTCAACAGCCGCCGCAAACTCGGGCTTGTAGCCGCAACGCTTCATGGTAGGAATGGTCACCGCGCCGCTTCCAACCGTGTTTGCCACCGAGCTGCCCGAGTACATACCCTCAAGCGCACTGGAAATGACGGCAACCTTAGCAGGACCGCCCGAGGACTTACCTGCGATAGAGTTGGCAAGATCGACGAAGAAGCCGCCGATGCCCGTTTTTTCGAGAAAGCTTCCGAAAATGATGAACAGCGCAATAAAGGAAACGCAAACACCAATGGGAGTTCCGTAGAAGCCGCCGCCCATGTTGTAGGAGAAGTAGCCGATTATAGTCTCAAGTGCCACGATCGGCTTGAGGCCCAAACGGAAGCAATAATAGTAGACCGCATAAACGATGAAAGCACCGACCACACAAAGGATCGGAACACCCACCGCGCGACGGCAGAATTCAAACACCGTCAAAAGTGCCACGATACCCACGATCGTATCAAGCGTGCTGATGTTAGCCGCGCGCTCGATCAATTCCTCGCGGAAAATGGCGAAATAATAAAAGCTGAATGCAGACACAACAGCCAGGATCACATCATAGAATGGGATGTAGTTGACCTTGAGGGACTGATGCTTGGTCACGGGATAAAGAAGATATCCGATAAGGAGCATCGAGCCAATAAACAAGGGATACTTGACAAAATTGTCTGCCTGGATCACCAGCTGAAACAAAAGGATCATAACGGCAAAGGCTATGAGAAGAGAGCGAATGAAAATTTTGCGCCAACCCGTAAACACACGGGTATTGCTCTCCTTATCCACCTGTCGCATGACCTCATCTGCGCTTGGTGTCGTGGAAAAAGTCTCGTTTTGCATAATAACCTCCGAACAAACGGAGACGGTGTCCGTGAGTGCCGCAGAGCCAAGAGCCCCTCGCTTCTCAAAACGTGACACCGTCCCCTTTTATGGCTTCAGGAATCAACCGATAATTCCTGCCTCCTGATAGTACTTAGCAGCACCTGCGTGAAGCGGTACACCGCCGAGAGCCTTTGCGGCGTTCTCAAGCTTCATAGCGCTGACCTGTGCAGCGTATGCACCGTAGTTCTCCACGTTCTCCCAAAGAGCCTTGGTGAAGTTGTAAACGTCGGTCTCCGAAAGCTTGTTGCTTGCAATATAGGTTGCCGAAACCGAAACCGCGATAGCGGGCTTGTCTGCTTCGATGCAGCTGTAAATGTCACTCGTAAGAGTGGTCTTGGTGTAGAAGCTGTTCTCTGCACCTACAAGTGCGTCAGCCTGAGCGTCAGTCAGTGTGACAACAGCTACGTCAGCCGTGGTGGTGATCAGCTCGGTAATACCCGAGGTAGGAACACCTGCGGTGAAGAAGAACGCATCGATCTCGCCGTCCTTGATCTTATCGCAAGAATCCTTTACGCTGTAGTAGGAAACCACAACGTCGTTCTTTTCGGGGTTCTGAGCGTCGGTCAGATCAAGCTTCATGCCTGCCGACTCAAATACCTGCTTTGCGTTGATGGTAACGCCGCTTCCCGCTTCACCGATGGAAACGCGCTTGCCCTTCAGCTCGTCAACAGTCACAAGACCGTCGCCGTTGGCGTCAAGCGCCTTGGTACCGATGATCTGAACGGTCTCCTGGTAAACAACGCCCACCACAGAGAAGGAGTCGATCACCTCACCGCCGAACATATCGGTGGTTCCGCTGTATGCGTAGGACATAACGTCATTCTGAACAATGGCGAACGAGCACTTGCCCGCGTCAATATCCTGAATGTTACCCTTGGAACCCTTGCTGGACACAGCGGAAAGGGTGTAGCCAAGGTCAGCCTTTTCGTTGAGCTTGGTAGCGATCATGTTGGTGAAGCCGTAGTACGTACCCGTTTCGCTTCCCGTTTCGATCACATAAATGGCATCTCCGCAGCTTGCAAATGCAAGAAGCGAGGTAAGCAGCATCAAAGCTGCCAGAACAAGAGATAATGTCTTCTTCATAATATCCTCCAAAAAATTAAAAAAGATTTATCCTATTATACTATATTTTATTCAAAATTGCAAGAGTTTTCGAAAAAAATTCATTTTTATCCAAAAAATCTTTTTATGGTCATTCCCCTTTTTGTCTCAAAAATTCTCTGACAGCCTCGATCTGCCTATTGACCGACTCTACACAAGTACCGCCTGCGGAAATACGCTTTTCCACGCAGGTCTCAAGCGAAATGCTCTCATAAAGGTCGTCCTCAAACACCTCGGAATGCTTTTTATAATCCTCAAGCGGCAGCGTATCCAACACCAGACCCCTTGAGATGCACTCGGCAACGATCTGACCGACGATCTTGTACGCCGCACGGAAGGGCAAGCCCTTTTTGACCAGATAGTCCGCAAGGTCGGTGGCGTTGATGAAGCCGCCCTGTGCGGCGCGGTACATATTCTCCTTGTTGACGCTCATGGTGTCCACCATGGGTGCAAACACCGACAGGCACTTTTTGACCGTGGCAATGCTGTCGAAGATCGCCTCCTTGTCCTCCTGCATATCCTTATTATAGGCAAGCGGCAGACCCTTAAGGGTGGTGAGCAGCGCCATCAGATCGCCATACACACGTCCCGTTTTACCGCGCACCAGCTCTGCCATATCGGGGTTTTTCTTTTGCGGCATAATGCTGGAGCCGGTGGTATACGCGTCGCTCAGCTCAATATACTTGAATTCCCAAGACGACCAGAGAATGATCTCCTCCGAAAAACGCGACAGATGCATCATGGTCACCGCGTACGCGCTCATCAGCTCCACGCAGAAATCGCGGTCAGAAACGCCGTCAAGGCTGTTGAGCGTAATGCCGTCAAACCCAAGGCTCTTTGCCACCATCATGCGGTCGGTATCATAAGTCGTTCCCGCCAGTGCGCAAGAGCCAAGCGGCGAGAAGTTCATACGTTTTACCGCATCCTCCATTCTGCCAACGTCGCGCATGAGCATCATGGCATACGCCAAAAGATGATGCCCGAAGGTGATGGGCTGTGCACGCTGAAGATGGGTGTAACCGGGCATGATCACCGCCTTGTTTTGCTCTGCCTTGTCGGCAATCGCCCCGATCAGATCACGGATAAGACCCACGATCTCTTCTGTCTGCGCACGCAGATAAAGACGGATATCAAGTGCCACCTGATCATTGCGGCTTCTTGCGGTATGAAGCTTTTTGCCTGCATCGCCAATGCGCTTTGTCAATTCCGCCTCCACAAACATGTGGATATCCTCGCAGTCCATGTCAAACGCAAGCGCACCGCTCTCAAGATCACAGAGGATGCCCTCAAGCCCCGAGAGTATCTTTTCAACGTCCTCATGAGGAACTATACCGCGCGCACCAAGCATGGCAGCATGCGCCATGGAGCCGCGGATATCCTCCTTATACATTTTACAGTCAAACGAAATGGAAGAATTAAAGTCGTCCGCCTCTTTGTCAAGCGCTTCGGCAAATCTTCCTGCCCACATCTTTTCCATATTATTTTTTCCTTTCTCCGCGATTTGACATATTTCACCGCATCAAGTATGTTATTCTAATCCTTGTGGCTATCAGTATACCACATTTTTCCGCCGCCGTCAATTCCCCGAACTGATAAATTGTAATTTGTCGGGGCTGGCGATATGTGGGGCTCTGCCCCACACCCCGCCAGCCTTTTGAAAAAGGCTGGGCGAAAACTTTTGCAGCATGGGTATGCACAAGCTGCACGTCATTTTGGGACGAAAAACGCCGTGGCGTTTTTCGTCAGCGCAAAGCCTACTCGCCGACAAAGAAAGCTTGCTTTCTTTTCGGCGATGTAGCATTTGCGCGTTGCCACCCGTCCGCAACGCGGGACGGGTGCAAAATGACTCGCATCATGCACCAAGCCTTGTTATTACGTATTCGTTCGTGCGGCGTAATACCAAAATCCATTTTGCCCTGTGCAAAAGTTTTTGAGGGTTCTTAGGGAACTTTTTTCAAAAAGTTCCCTAAGCGTTCTCCCCGACAAATCAAAATTTAAAGAAGGCGCGGATATCGTTCTCGCTTGCTGTAAGCGTGCCCTGCAAAATGGGAGCTTTGCCGCCGCCCTTGGGCGCAAATGCCTCTCGGAACCTCTTTGCCGTATCCTCAAAGCTGCCGCTCACATCGGCAAGCGCAAAACGGTAGCCGCCTTCATCCATGGCAGAAAAGGCACCGCAAATGCCGCCTGATTTTTGCGCCACACCAAGTGCAAGCGTTCTCAGCTCATTCACCTCAAGCTCCGTTTCAAACAAACAAACGCACTTGTCATTCGCGTCAGATACACGGATGCTTGCCTCGACCTGCTCACGCCTCATGCCGCAGAGCTTGTATTTTGCCACCGAAAGATCGTCCATCAGCTTTTTCACGCCGTCCAAAATGCGGTCACTCGGCAAAGAAAGAAGCATGCAAAGGGCATCCTCTCTGTCCTGCTGGATATCGGAATGGGTAACGGCATCCATGCCGCACTTCATATGAATTCTGGTGCCGCCCTTGTAGCGCATGGTACTAAGCAAGCGGATACCGCCCACCTCGCCCGTGAATTTGACGTGCGGCACACAGCAGGCACAGCGGTCAAGACCCTCGATCTCCACCACGCGTACCCTGCCCTCCACCTCTTTTTTGGAACGGTAAAACATGGTTTTCAGCTGCTCATCGTCGGGATATAAGATATGCACCGCACGGTTTTCCGCCACGGCAAGATTGGCAAGCTGTTCAATGCGTCTGAGCATGGGAAGGTCAACACTGCCGTCAAGGTCAAGCGTCACGTCCTCGTGCCCCAGATGAAAGCCAACGTTGTTCATGCCGTATTCGCGGTAAAAAAGCCCTGTCACGATATGCTCACCCGTATGATTTTGCAAGTGCCTCAGACGCCTCATAGCATCCACCTCACCGTGTACGGTCTCCCCCACGGCAAGCGCGCTGTCAAGCAGATGCCATATCTCGCCCTCGCGCTCCTGCACAGCAAGCACCCTCGCACCGCCCAGCGTGCCGAGATCGGAAGGCTGTCCGCCCCCTTCGGGCGCAAAGGCAGTGGCGTCCAACAGCACAAGAAATCCGCCCTCGCCCTTTTCCGTAGCGAGTACGCGCGCGTCAAACGCCAAAAGGTGGCTGTCGGTATCAAAAAGCTTTTTTGTCATATATACCCCCGTATATCATATCATATTATCATAAACATCTATCAAATTGTACCCCATTTTTGACGCAAAGTCAAGTATTATTTACAACTAAGAAAGGATCTCATCAACAAACCATGACCAAAGACATCATTTTTTCCCCCAAAAACCTGAGTGCCATTCTCATCGACCGAAAGCCCTGCGCCCTTGCCGCCCTTAAGGGAAACGCGGACGGCAAGGAAATCAAGGGAAGCGTCAGCTTGTATCAAACACCCCTTGGCGTGCTTGTCAAGGCGGACATTGACGGACTGCCAAGCACTAAAAAGACCGCCTATTACCGCATTGCCTTTGAGAGTAAGCACCGCACCTTCGCGCTCCCCTGCACACACGGCGGCTGCCGTATCCTCACCGCCGATTTTTCGGCAGGTGACGTGCTCGGACATACCGTCCGTCTGCTGTCCGACACCGAGGAGTGCACACTTGCCACGGGATCGCTCGCCGTCGGCTCTTGACAAACGGGAAAAAATGTTTTATACTGTAAAGAACGATCGGGGGCTCTGCCCCCGTACCCCCCGCGAGCTTTGAAAAGCTCGACCAAACTTTTGCCGCAAGGGTTAATGCAGACTATACGTAGCCGTGTGCGATCGATAACAATGAGACTATACGGGCAACGGATGCGCCGTC
>JAZNDA010000033.1:0-3838 GCA_045587785.1 Eubacteriales bacterium
GGACTCGAACCCCCGACCTACTGCTTAGAAGGCAGTTGCTCTATCCGGCTGAGCTAAAGGCACATTTGGAGCGGGTGATGGGAATCGAACCCACGCGGCCAGCTTGGAAGGCTGGAATTCTACCATTGAACTACACCCGCATGCTCTCTTAAAAACTTGCCTAAATATAATACCACAAAGAATGTGACTTGTCAAGGGTTTCCTGCGATTTTTTTTGGTTTTTTATAATTTTTTATAAACTCTTGCAAAATGCAGGTCTTTCTGCTACAATATAGATATCTTATTTGAGGTGTTTTATTTGAGGAGGAAAAGCATGCTTGACCGTTTGATGCCCGATTTTTGGTTTGATACCTTTGACATGGTCACGACCGATTTTTTGCAGTCGCAAGGGATCCGCTATCTGCTTGTCGACATCGACAACACCTTAGCACCCTATGAGGAAGCGGAGCCGAATGAGCGGGTCAAAAAATGGGTGGGGAATATGCGTGACGGCGGCGTGACGGTGATTTTAGTCTCCAATAATCACGCCAAAAGGGTAGAGCAATTTAACCGCGAGCTTGGGCTGCCCGCGTTTTCCGATTGCCACAAGCCCTCGGGAAAGCGGCTTTTGCAGATAGCAAAAAAAGGCGGCGCGGTGCTTTCCGAGACGGCGGCACTGGGTGATCAGATCTTTACCGACGTGTGGGGTGCGCGCATGATCGGTGTCAGGGCTATTTTGGTGCCCCCCATCCGCGACAAAAAAACGCTGTTTTTCCGCTTCAAGCGCGCGCTTGAGGCACCGATCCTTAAGCGCTTTCACAAACAAAACGAGAAAGGGGAAAAGCCGATATGAACCATGCTACGTTTGGTCCCGGGGGGAACAGCGATTCCTTTGCCAAAGAGGGGCATAAATCTACCATAGAAGCGCCTGCCTTTGTGGCATCGCGCGGTCTTGATGCCTACGAATACGAGGCAGGACGGGGCGTGAATGCCTCGGAAGAGGTCCTTCGCAAGATCGGCGAGGAGGCAAAAAAATACGGCATACTCATGTCGCTTCATGCGCCGTATTTTATCTCGCTTTCGGGTGTGGAGCCGGAAAAGCGTCTTAAAAGCATAGACTATATTCAAAAAAGCCTTTGGGCGGCGGAGCTTCTGGGGGCGGACACCATTGTCATCCACTGCGGAAGCGCGACCAAGATATCAAGGCAGGAGGCGGTGGCACTTGCCATCGATACCCTGCAAAAAACCGTAGAGCAGGTGGGCGATACTCCGATACGCCTCGGCATCGAGACCATGGGCAAGGTGGGTCAGCTTGGGACCCTCCAGGAGGTCGTACAGATCTGCAAGAGTGACAGGCACCTGTATCCCGTGGTGGATTTTGGGCATCTCAATGCACGCGCCATCGGCGGATATTACACCGATGCCGACAGCTACAGGCGCACCTTTGACTACGTTGGATGTCAGCTTGGTGACGAGATCGCGCGCACCATGCACTGTCATTTTTCAAAGATCGAATATACTTCCTCGGGCGAGAAAAGGCATCTGACCTTTGAGGACAGCATTTACGGTCCTCACTTTGAGCCGCTTGCCGAGGCGATCGTAAAGGAAAATCTGGCACCTCGTATCATTTGCGAGTCGGACGGCACCATGGCGGAGGATGCGGCATATATGAAGCAGTGTGTGCTTGCGCTTGCGGGGGAGGCAGGAAAATGAGGCTTTCACGTCTTAGGGAGCGCATGGAAAGGGAGCAGCTGGGCGGTGTGCTTATCAGCAGCGAGCTGTCGGCAAGCTATCTTTCGGGCTTTGATTTTTCGGACGGATATTTGGCTGTTCTTGCTGACAAGGCGTATCTGGTCACCGATTTCCGCTACACTGAAGCGGCAAACATGAACGCAGACAAGGCGTTTGAGGTGGTAGAGGCGACGGGCTCGCTTTTGTCCTTTGCACTCGGACTGTTGCTTGATGGCGGTGCGCGCCGCGTGGCGTACGAGGAGGAGGCGGTCACGGTCTCGCTTTATCAGAAATTGCAGACGATCACGGACGGCAGAGCGGAGCTTTTGGGTATCGCCTCGGAATGGCTTGGTGACTTAAGGCGCGTCAAAAGCGAGCGTGAGATCGCTTGCATCAAACGGGCGCAAGCGATCACCGATGCGGCGTTTTCGCATATTCTTTCGGTGCTCACCCCCAAGATGACCGAGCGCGAGGTGGCACTGGAGCTTGAATTTTTTATGAGAAAGATGGGTGCCGAGGGCATGGCGTTTGACGTGATCGCGGTCTCGGGCAGTGCATCCTCTCTCCCACACGGCGTGCCGAGAAACAAAAAGCTGGAAAAGGGCTTTTTGACCATGGATTTTGGTGCCAAGGCAGAGGGGTACTGTTCGGATATGACAAGGACCGTGGTGCTTGGCAAGGCAGATGCCGAAATGAAGCGTCTTTATGATACGGTGCTTTTGGCGCAGAGCGAGGCTTTGGCGTATTTAAAAGAGGGTGCATCCTGCCGTGACGCGGACGGCGTGGCACGTGCCATCATTGACGGCGCAGGCTATCGCGGCTGTTTCGGTCACTCGCTCGGACACGGCGTGGGGCGTTATATTCACGAGGCACCGCGGCTGTCCGCCTCGGCAAAGCCCGATGCGCGTCTTGAGTGCGGCAACGTGGTCACGGTTGAGCCGGGCATTTATCTCGGCGGAAAATACGGATGCCGCATCGAGGATATGGCAGTCATTACCGCGGACGGCATAGAAGATCTTACACACAGTCCAAAGCAACTCATAGAGCTGTTTTAATCTATTACGAATCATAGATCGGAGACGATTATTATGAGACATGAAGTGATCAGACTTTGCAAAGATGATGAGAACGTAACGCTGACGACGTACGTGCCGATGACAAGAAAAAAGCCAAATGACGCTCTGCTTGTCATCCCCGGCGGCGGATACCAAGACGTTTGTGTCGGCCACGAGGGCGAGTCGGTAGCCATGGCATTTGCGGCACGCGGTGTACATTGCTTTGTTCTGGGTTATTCGGTCAAGGAAAAGGCAAAGTTCCCCCGTCCGCTTCTCGAGGCATCGCTTGCTATGGTGTACATCCGTGAGCATGCAGAGGAGTTTGGTGTGGATCCCGAGCGCATTTTTGTGTGCGGATTCTCGGCAGGCGGACATTTGGCGGCGTCGCTTGGCACGCGTTGGCACACGAAAGAGGTCAATGAGGCGCTTGACATTCCCTTTGGAAGCAACCGCCCTGCCGGTATGATCCTCAGTTACCCCGTTCTTTGCTATTTTGACAAAACGCATTTTGGTACCTTCAAAAACGCATTCGGTACCGATCAGCCGACACAAGAGCAGATCGAGTTTTGTTCGCTTGAAAGAAATT
This sequence comes from Eubacteriales bacterium, assembly GCA_045587785.1. Classification (GTDB taxonomy): domain Bacteria; phylum Bacillota; class Clostridia; order Oscillospirales; family CAG-272; genus RGIG8775. The sequence continues at coordinate 3,352 of JAZNDA010000033.1, forward strand.
TGTCTGCCGAGCACACACCGCCTGCTTTCCTGTGGCATACCTCGGATGACCCTTCGGTCAACGTGCAAAATACGCTTCGCATGGCAACGGCGCTTTCGGAGATCGGCGTTAAGTTTGAGACACACATCTTCCCCCACGGTCCTCACGGTATTGCGCTTGCCAATGAGGTCACGGCGTCGGATCCCAATAAGATTGATGACCGTATCGCCATGTGGGTAGACCTTGCCGCAGGTTGGATGAAGACTGTATAAGCTTCACGGCGAGCGCACCGTAGAAGATTTCGCCTCTGCGGAGGCGACAAGGGCTACGCGCCCTTGACCGCGCCACCTTTTGTAAAAGGTGGACGAAAATTTTTGCGGCGCGCCTGACATAAAGTAACATCAAATTTTCTTCATGGTTTGTGCTATAGGTACGTCATTTTTTGCCACAGGGAGCTATGGCTCCCTGTGGCAGTCCGAAAAAAGAAACGGAAGAAACAAGCTCGCTT
>JAZNDA010000034.1:0-4772 GCA_045587785.1 Eubacteriales bacterium
ATAGCCAGAGGAATTGATGAGGCCGGGGTTGAGTCCGAGCAGAACGTGGGTCTGCACCTCGCCCGCCTGCACCTTCGTGGCGTCCACGTCGTGACCGTTTAAGAGATTGATGGTCTGCGACACCATTTCCATGTGTCCAAGCTCCTCCGCGGCGATGTCAAGGAAAAGATCCTTGATTTCGGGGTCTTTGATTCTGAAGCTCTGCGACATATACTGCATTGCCGCCTTGAGCTCGCCGTTGCCGCCGCCAAGCTGCTCCTGCAAGAGAACCGCGTACTGCGGATTCGGCCGCTCCACCTCTACGGGATGAAATAACATTTTTTCGTGTTTGAACATAAATACCTCCGTTTTTTGTGCGGTTTTCCGCTGTCACCGTTAGTATTTCCCAAAACGGCGAGAAATATATGGCCGAAGGTAAAATTATATGCCGAATTTACTCGTTTGGATAAAGCGTCAGCTTGTCCTCTTCGGGTTGGTAAATACCGAGAAATATCTCCTTTGCATTCTTATGTCCTTGCGCTTTCAACTGCTTTGTCAGCCAATTTTCGTCGCGCCCGACACGGGAAAGATTCTCTCCCATCACGCGCCCGTCCATAATGACCTCCACGCCGATATGCGTCGCTTTTGCCGTGATCTTAATATCCTCGGGCGTTGCGGGTCGATTGGCTGCCTTGGGCAAGATAGATAGCTTTCCGTTGTGCTCAAATACCGCCGTTTGTATCTCATCAAGGTTGAAATATCCCTGCTCACGGCAAAGGAGCATAAACTCGGACAAATCGAGCTTGGCTTGCTTCAAATTCTTTCGGTAGAGTTTGCCGGCGTTCATTAAGATCGTCGGCGTACCGTTGATATATTTGCGTGTTTTCGGTATCTTATGTGCAATCAGATTAAGACTTAGCGACGCGCCACCCCAAACACAAAGCGCGATCAACGGCTTTTCGGGTTCTTCCAATTCCGTTGCAAGCTCCGCGCCAATCGAGCCGATGGTGATTCCCGAAACATAGTCGAAAAAGTCAAGCTGCGCTACCTGCTTGTGTCCCATAATTTTTGTGATGATAAACAACGCCGCCACCGAAAGAAGCGCCGTCAATATGACCTTGATTATATCCATATTGCCTCCAAGCATTTCTTTTTAGTGTTGGACCAAACGAACGGAAATATGCGCATATCCGACACAGAAATGACGAACACTAATTCTATTAAGATTTGGAGGACGGATATGGAATCGATATGGGAAAAGACAATAGAAAAGCCGCGGTTTGATACGTTGAAAGGAAACAAAAGCACCGACGTTTTGATCATAGGCGGCGGTATCGCGGGGCTTTTGTGCGCTTATAAGCTGAAAAATGCGGGCATGGATTGTATGCTGGCAGAGGCGGCGGAGATCTGCGGCGGCATCACAAAAAACACCACCGCAAAGATCACGGTGCAGCACGGAGCCATCTACGACAAAATGATCAAACGCTTCGGCGAGGACAAGGCGCGGCTTTACGTAGAGGCACAGATCAAGGCGGGCGAGGAGTACGCTCGGCTTTGTAAGGATATCGATTGTGACTACGAAACGCGGGATTCCTACGTCTATTCTTTGAATGACCGCAAGAAGATCGAAAAAGAGGTTGCCGCCCTGAATCGTATCGGCGTAAAAGCCGAGTTTTCGGACGCAAAAGAGCTTCCCTTTCGGGTTGCGGGAGCTGTGCGCGTAAAGGATCAAGCGCAGTTTCACCCCTTGAAATTCATCTATCATATCGCCAAAGATCTGCCGATATACGAGCATACAAAGGTCGTAGAACTGATGCCGCACAAGGCGAAAACCAATCACGGCGAAATAACGTATAAAAAACTGATTATCGCAACCCATTTCCCGATGCTCAACAAGCACGGACTGTATTCATTGAAGCTCTATCAGCACCGTTCCTACGTGATTGCTTTGAGGGGCGCGCGGAATGTGAACGGAATGTATGTGGACGAATCGGATACGGGGCTTTCCTTTCGCTCCTGCGGCGACCTCCTGCTTCTCGGCGGTGGCGGACACCGCACAGGCAAGCAGGGCGGCTGTTGGCAGGAGCTTGAGGATTTCGCTAAAATGCACTACAAAAATGCCGAAATTGTTGCAAAATGGGCAACGCAGGATTGCATGACGCTGGACGGTGTTCCCTATATCGGGCAGTACGCGGGATCCACCCCCGACGTGTTCGTCGCCACGGGCTTTAACAAATGGGGGATTACAAACGCCATGGCCGCCGCAGATATCCTTTGCGACCTCGTCAGAGGCGAGACTAATCCGTACGCCTCCGTTTTCGATCCTTCGCGAAGAGTTCTTCATCCGCAACTTGCAGTAAACGCTTTTGAGTCTACCGTGGGACTTCTTACTCCCACCGCGCCCCGATGCCCGCACCTCGGCTGTGCTCTCAAATACAACAAAGCCGAGCACACATGGGATTGCCCCTGCCACGGCTCGCGTTTCACCGAGAACGGTGAGCTGATTGACAACCCCGCAACCGATGATAAAAAGATGTAACAATCATTCTGATACGAAAAAACGCACTTTGAACGTAGAAATCACCGCCTACAGAGTGCGTTTTTAAATTTTTCAAAAAAATTTTCAACTTTTTTGCAGAAAAACAACACTGTCAAGCGTGTTTTATGGGTAGAGAAGCAAAAAATCCGATACGGTATAGCGGACTTGCTTTATCTCATATATTTATTTCAAAAACGAAGGGTGGATTGCGCGAAAGTCACTTCCCTCTTACACGAAAATAAACTGTTTCGCGCTTGAATTTTGCTTAAAGCAAAATGCATAAAAGTATATGTCTTATGTTGGATTGGAGGTAGATATGACCCAAGAAAATGACGAGAATTATTACAATCAAAACGAAAATTGTACAAGTGTTTTTAAGAACGGAATTTTGAAGAAGGAGGAATACACGAATATATGGATAGAACTGATTTCCACATTGGAGCGAAGAAAAAGTGTAAATTTTCCTCAAAGTCAATGACAAATAGGGGCAGTCTGTGTTACAATATCCTTGGAGGAAAACAGCTTGTTCTTATCCGGAAGGAGATAAGAACATGAGAGAAAAAGTAGCAATCTATTGCAGACTGTCCGAGGAGGACAAAAACAAACAGAACGCCACCGACGAGTCATGCAGCATTCAGAATCAAAAGGCGATGCTCCGCGACTACGCCAAGCGCATGGGGTGGGAGCTTTACGGCATTTACAGCGATGACGACTACGCGGGCTCAGACCGTAACCGCCCTGAGTTCAAGAGATTACTTGCCGACGCGCAGGCGAAAAAATTCGATATTATCCTTTGCAAAACGCAATCGCGATTCACCCGTGAGCTTGAACTTGTGGAGAGATACATACACGGTCTGTTTCCCATCTGGGGCATTCGCTTTGTCAGCATCGTGGACAACGCCGACACCGCCAACAAGGGCAACAAAAAAAGCCGTCAGATCAACGGACTTGTCAACGAGTGGTACTTGGAGGATATGTCGGACAGTATCAAGTCAGCCCTCGATAGTCGCCGCAAGAACGGCTTTCACATCGGCTCCTTTGCGCTATACGGCTACAAGAAGGATCCTGACCTTAAAGGGCATCTGATCATCGACGAGGAGGCCGCCGCCGTGGTGCGAGAGGTCTTTACGCTCTTTTCGCAGGGCTACGGCAAAACGGCAATTGCGCGAATCCTCAACGACCGAGGCATCCCCAATCCCACCGAGTACAAGCGAATGCAGGGGCTGCGCTTCAAGCTGCCGCCAAGTAAGAACAGCACTTTGTGGAAGTATTTCGCCATTTCAGATATGCTGAGCAACGAGACCTACATAGGCAATTTAGTGCAAGGCAAGTACGGAAGCATCTCGTACAAGAGCGGAATCAACCGTCCGCGTCCGCAAGAGCAATGGTTCAGAGTGGAAGGTACACACGAGCCGATCATTGACCGCGCTCTATGGGATAGAGTGCAGAAGATGATCGCCGAGCACGCAAAGCCCTTTACCGTCGGCACGATCGGTCTGTTTGCGGGGAAAGCAAGGTGCGCTTGTTGCGGCTACGTTCTGCGCTCGTCGAAATCGGGCGGCAGACATTTTCTCGGGTGCCCCAGCCGACATTACGCCAAAGGGGCTTGCGAGGGCGCGTTCATTTCAGTGGATAAGCTGGAGCGAATGGTCATTGCGGAGCTTCGTCGGCTCAACGCCGAGTATCTTGATATGGATGAGCTTGAGCGCAAGGTACAATTCTGCGCTGATCTGACCGAACGAAAGCAGGCACTTCAAGCCGAGATCGCCACCTATCGGGGCAAGATCAACCAATTTGTGGGGGGCGTGCGCGACCTCTATCTTGACAAGGTCAAGGGGCTGATCTGTGAGGCGGACTTTATCGAACTATCAAAGGATTTCACCGCGCAAAAGGAACGCCTTGAAGCACAGGTGCTGGAATGTCAAAAGCAAATTGCGGAGATCGAAATCAAAATTGCCGTGGGCGACAACCGCCGTGAGCTGATCAAAAAATACGTCAAAGTAGAGCATCTGACACGCGAAATGGTGGAGATTTTGATCGACAAAATCATGGTCGGGAAGCGAATACAAGGAACGAGAAATATTCCGATTGAGATACATTGGAATTTTTAATGAAGGGGCTGATTCATTTAGCGCAGAACAAAAGCCACTTTTAAAAGAAAAGACAAGATCAAACTTAAAAATATTGTTTTTGACTTTTTAAATGTCGAAATCCGCCGATCTTTCGGCGGATTTCCTCATTTTATGTGGCTTTT
>JAZNDA010000035.1:0-9590 GCA_045587785.1 Eubacteriales bacterium
ATCTCTCCGATCTCCTTGGTGGTCACATCTTGATTCAAAGAATTCTGAAGCTCAAGCTCAATATCCGATACGATCTCTTCTGCATTGATCGGTCTCTTCTGACAAGCCTTAAGTACACCCGTCAGGAGCTTGGCACGGTCAAACGGTTCTTTACTGCCGTCCTTTTTAATAACAAAAACCTGAAGCGTTTCCACCACCTCATAGGTTGTAAAGCGCTTTTTGCAGGAAAGGCACTCACGGCGGCGGCGAATACTGCCGTCGGGTGTCGGTCTGGAATCGACCACCTTGCTATCAAAGTAGCCGCATGCGGGACATTTCATACACAGATACGCTGAAAGCGTCTCCTTTCGAAAAAATACACGCTTATTATAGCAGATATTTCCCCATTTGTAAACCCTTTTGACTTAAATATTTGCAAAATCGTCTGCATTTTCCGATGTGTAATCATTCAGAATATCGGAAAGTATGTATGGCGGGACGTCGCCGTTTACGATTTTCTCAAACAGGATCGCCACTGAGGACAAACTGCCTCTGAGTGCGCCTCTTTCGCACATTTCATCGTTTTTTACAGAGATCACGTAACCGTCCTCTTCAATACGGTTTCGATATAAGCTGTACTGCGTGTTACCCATTTGGCTGTTACGGGAACATCTTGCCACCTCCGTCATATTTTCGGTTGTGATACTGTGATTGTCAACTCCAAGCATCTGATTTCTCCCTTTGATTTATTTTTCGATCGCAGACAGTACGTCGCCGTTTGGACCGTCGACACCCATTATATCAGAAAATCTTACCGAAAAATTTTGAAAATTTATGCCGATTTCGCCCATTTTTCCCTGTTTTTCGACCTTTTTCCCAATAATATGATATTTTTCCTCTATTTACTTGTAGACCGATATTCTCACATATGGTAGAATAAAAGCAGAAAATTTCGAAAAGCAGGTTACATATACATGAAACGATCCCATGAGAAAAATCATACCGTTTGCGCCGAGGCTTGCCGTCTTTTATACAGCTCCTTTGCGCTGATCCTTACTCAACTGTTTGTTATCACCCTACAGCTTATACATACGGAAGGCACCCCCACCCACCTTTATACGCTTCAGCTATACCGCGGCATGCTGGAATATATCATGATGGACATCGCCATTGCCGTTGTCGGCGCATTTTTGGTAGATATTACGGTACGGGATCCTATGTGAGCATATCCAATCGGTACAGCATATACGCAGTCTGTTCTTTGGTCAATGTTCCCATGGCATCCACGTATCCGCCCTTGCTGTCAAGGACACCGAGGGCTGACAGGCGCTCCACCGCATCCCTTGCCCATGCAGGAATATCATCTGCATCCGCAAACACGGTGATCGCTCCCGACGTCTCGACTGAGATCATGCGGGAAAGAATGACCGCCGCCTCGGCGCGCGTGATCATATCATTCGGAGAAAACAGAAGTCTGCCGTCCTCACTTATCTTGCCGCAAACATAGTTTTTTTGTTGCGCCAAGCTGACGTATCCCTTATAGGCGTCGGGAATAGCCGCGTCGTCATCAAAAACCGTCTGCGTGTATACCGTTTCATCCCCGAGATCCATTACACGCATAGCGGCCACCACAAAATCCAAACGGCTGACAGTCTCTTTGGGATTAAAATAGTTTTTATTTCCAACCGACTCGGCATTCAAAATTCCCTTTTCGGTCAATGCAATGGCAGGCACGTGCGAGGCACTGTCCTTCATATCCGCATAGACCAAGCGGTTTTTCTGCATATCAACCGACAGCTTTACCTCTGCCGCCGCAGAATAATTACCAAAATCATCTATGGCAACGTATTTGAAGCTGTCCGTACCATTGTAGCCGCCAAGCGGGAGATATCGGTATACACCGCCCACAGCGTCAAGGATCAGCGTTCCGTTTTTGGGCTGTCTGACCACCTCGAACACAATGCCGTCACCGTCGGCATCGGTTGCACGCAGGGTCCCGTAAACGGCAACGTCGCAATACGTGCTGACCGTGGACGCTTGTTTAGTATCAAACGCGACAGTTGGCGCATGATTTTCCTGATCCGTAAGACGCATTTTACAAGAAATTTCATACTCGCCGAAATTCGAAGAGAAGCAAAAACGGCTGCTTGTGATATCTTCGGAGCCAAAAACAAAATTCAGATAGCCTATATTTTCTCTGGATATGGTCTGTCCCACACTGACCTCTCCGCCGCCAAGATACAATACGCCGTCGGCTCTTGAAGGCAGCTCGGTCACGGTAAGAGAGGACAGAACGGATACATTGAGACACCGCTCAAAGTCCTCCGCCTCAAACACGATATCGTTATTCATAAGGCCCGATTTTATCATCGTGGTTTCGGATGCCAAGACCCTCAGACCCACAGAAACACAATCCGATCTTTGGGTGGCTCCCACGCCTAGCGTCAGCCAAGCCATCAAAAGGCAAAAAGATATTGCCCAAACATATCTCCTTAAAAAATTCATTCCTCTTTCCCCCTTTCGGTTTTCATTCCATTATATAGCATTTGTCATCCTTGTATGACCGTTTTTTCTTTTATTTTCTCGTAAAAACCGTATAATCCCTTGATTTCACTGCCAAACTGTGATAGAATGATATGAAGCGATATGGCAGGAGGTGAGAGCATGGAGATCATGATTAGCAAAAAGCAGGATCAAAAGACTGTCGGACAGGTTTTAAGAAATGACCTTGCATTTTCAAGCAATATTATTACGTTTCTGAAGAAAAAGCCAAACGGCATCATGCTCAACGGTGCACACGCCACCGTCCGAAACAAGGTGCTGTACGGCGACCTTCTGTCGATCGACTACAGCGATGCCGCACAGGCGTTTGACAGCGACCGTATTATCCCCACCGATCTGCCCTTTCATATCGTATATCAGGATGATGACCTCATTGTGGTCGACAAGCCTGCGGGTATGCCCACACATCCCTCTCACAGCCATCAGACGGACACGCTTGCCAACGGTCTTGCGCACATGTGCCGCGTGGTAGGCAGTCCGTTCGTCTTTCGGCCCGTTAACCGTCTTGACATGGACACCAGCGGTCTTGTGTTGATCGCCAAGAATAAACTTGCCGCCTACCGTCTTTCCGAAGCCATGAAAAAGGGCGAGATCCACAAGAGCTATTTCGCGGTGCTCTGCGGAAGGATCGACACCGAGAAAACCGAGATCGCGGGCTATATGAAGCGTGCCGAGGACAGCAAAATGCTTCGCTGTATCTGTGAGAAGGAGGACGCGGGTGCCATGCTTGCGCTCACACGCTACAAGACGCTGATCGCCGCCGATATTTTCTCTGCGGTCATTGCCGCGCCCATCACGGGAAGGACCCACCAGCTTCGTCTTCATTTTTCAAGCGAAGGTCATCCCATCTGCGGCGATACCCTTTACGGTTATCCCTATGAATATATCGGCAGACAAGCCCTGCACGCCTGCCGTCTTTCCTTTCCGCATCCACGCACGGGAGAGCGTTTACATATTACGGCTCCACTACCCCATGATATCTCTTATCTGTGCCGACAGATATTCGGAACCGATCAATTCTCATATTTTAGGATGAACCGTGAATAAAAAACAAAAACTACGCCCCGTTAAAAAAATACCGAGAGAGATCCGCTTGCCGTCGGAAAAAATTCCGATCTGGAGCCTCATACTTCTCGGCATCTTTGCTCTTTCGGTCATAATCCTTTCGGTCGCTCGGAAAAATCCGAGCTTTGCCGAATTTTTCAATCAGAATATCAGCGCCGCATTGCGGGCTTTTTTGGCGTTTGTGACAAACCCCCTGCCGTTTTCGATTGCGGAATTTCTGATTCTTTTTCTTCCCGTTATCCTGATATTGGTGACATTCTACGCCATTCGGCATAAAACCCAGAGTTGGCGCAGTGTATGCTCTTATACGGTATCGCTGATCGCCGCCGCATCGGTAATCTTTTCTCTGTTTGTCTTAGTCTACGGTGTGGGATATCACACGCCGCGTCTTGAGCAAAGATTGACGCTTGACAACAGTGAGGTGAGCGCCGTGGAGCTTGCCGATACTGCTGAGAAGATCGTCGGAGAGATGAACGATTATCTCGGGCTTATCAGCTATCGCAACGACGGTGCCTCCATCATGCCCTATACGGTTTCCCAAATGAATGACAAGCTGATGGATGCCTATGAAGAAATAGCGAAAAAATATGACTTTATATCCTCACACAAAAGCAAGGTCAAGCCCATTTTATCGAGTGTTCCTATGTCCTACGCTCATTTTACGGGTCTTTACACCTTTTTTACGGGCGAAGCCAATATCAACGTCCTTTTTCCCGACTACACCCTTCCCTTTACCGCCGCACATGAATTGGCGCATGGCAGAGGCATTGCCAGAGAGAATGAGGCCAATTTCATCGCGTTTCTTGTCTGTATGGAATCCACCGATCCTTATATCCGTTATTGCGGCTTACTCAACATGTACGAATACGTCATGTCGGCACTTTACAACGCAGACACGGAGGAAGGAAAACCGCTTTATAACAAAATTGCCTCTCTGCCCGACAAGCGGATCCGCGGAGAGCTTTCAGCGTACGCCGAATTTTTCGAAAAATACAGGACCTCGTCCGTCTCTGAGATCTCGGGTGCTATCAATGACAGCTTCCTCAAAGCCAACGGAACCGAAGAAGGCGAAAAAAGTTACGGACTTGTGGTCAATCTGGCAGTTTCCTATTACAAAAAAAGATAGCTGTCAATATGCTTTGTTCTTTAATATACTGTAATGGAGAGAGTGTTTTTAAAATTGTTTGCAAAAAATTTCATTTTTTTGTTAAAATATTCAAAAAACCCCTTTTCATTTGCAATAATATATGATATAATATATATAATTCCCGATGACATACCTCTGAAAAGGAGTATAATGAATTGATAGGTAATTCACAAATATCCCAACAAATGGATAAGATTATTATAAAAGGCGGCAATCGGCTGTTTGGAAGCGTTGATATCAGCGGAATGAAAAACGCCGCTTTGCCCATCATATTTGCCACTATTTTGACCAAGAGCAAATGCGTAATCGAGAATTTACCCTCGGTCAGCGACGTTACCCTCTCTTTGTCTATTTTAAAGGAGATGGGCGCATCGGTTCGCTTTTTGAATCCCTCTACGGTAGAGATTGACACCTCGTCCTTCTGCCAAGGGATCGCGCCGTTTGACTTAGTCAGTAAAATGAGAGGTTCTACATACCTCCTTGGCGCTGAGCTGGGCCGCTTTGGCAAGGCAAACGTCAATTACCCCGGCGGCTGTGATTTCGGCGTACGCCCCATCGACCAGCACATCAAGGGTTTTGAGGCTCTTGGTGCCAAAGTATGGCGAGAAAACGGATACGTCAATGCGGTTGCGGAAAACGGGCTTGTTGGTAACAGCGTGTATTTTGACGTCACCTCAGTGGGGGCGACGGTCAACGTTATTCTGGCGGCGGTTCTTGCCGACGGCATGACCGTTATCGAAAACGCCGCGCGTGAGCCGCACATCGTCGACCTTGCCAACTTCTTCAACACCTGCGGTGCCAACATCACGGGGGCGGGTACCAGCGTGATCAAGGTGCGCGGTGTCAAGAAGCTTCACGGCTGTACCTATACCATTATTCCCGATATGATCGAAGCAGGCACCTTTATGGTCGCTGCGGCAGTTACGGGCGGCAGGGTACACGTGACCAATATCATTCCCAAGCATATGGAGACCGTCTCTACCAAACTTTTGGAGATGGGCGCACAGATAGAGGAGCACGATGATGCCATCACCGTCACGTCAGACGGGCATCTGTCCAGCGTCAACATCAAAACGCTTCCCTATCCCGGTTTTCCCACCGACATGCATCCGCAGTTCGGTGCGGCTCTTTGCTTTGCCGAGGGTACGGGCATGATCACCGAGGGTATTTGGGAAAGCCGTTTCCGTTATACGGATGAGCTAAGGAAAATGGGGGCGGATATCATTGTTGACGGAAAATCCGCAACATATGTCGGCAGATCCTTTATGTCAGGTGCGCGCCTTTCTGCCGTTGACCTCAGAGGCGGAGCGGCGGTCATGATCGCTGCACTTGCCGCCGAGGGTGTCTCCGAGATCACGGGAATTGACGTGATCAAGCGCGGCTACTATAACATCGTCGGAAAGCTGAAGGATATCGGTGCGGATATCCGCGAAGAAAGTCAGTATTTCAGCGGTGCCATTATTAACTGAGATCAGGGTGACAGTAGATATACGAACCCGCTGTCACTTGTTCCTTTTGGCGCTTTTTGCGCCTGTCTCCCTCGCAAGGTATTACCTTGCTTCGGTCACCAAACACAAAAATCACACAAAAATAACTGCGTGACAGTTCGAAGAATTTATAAAAGAGCAGATTTTGTGCAAGTTGAGGAAAAAAGTCGATGGAATATGGTTAATATTCCGAGGCTTTTTGACGATGGATGGCACAAAATATGCCTTTTATAAACGAGTTTGGATACCTACTGTCACCCTAAGGAGGAACGGTATGATTAAACGTATTCTTGTCGGTAAGCATGACCGCATCATTCGTACGGATACATATCTTGTCCGCGTGGAGACCCATGACGGAAGAGTGCTTGAGGATCTGGAGCCCAGAAAGCTTTTTCCGTACACCCTTCCGACCCGCTATATCACACTTCTCAGCTCTGACGAAAATGAGCAGGCACTCATTGGCGATCTGGATGAACTGGATGAGGCATCCAGAGAAGCCATCGAGCTTTGCTTTGAGGATTATTACATGATTCCTGAGATTCTTGAGGTGCTTCATATTGAGGATAAGTCTTCCTTTAGGTGGGTGGTAAGGACAGAGCGCGGCAAGGTGAATTTCCATATCCGCAACCGCCAAAGCGATATCAAGAATGCGGATGGCAAGCTGTTTATCAGAGACTCCAACGATAACCGCTACCATGCCGATCTTAAAAAACTGGATGAAAAGAGCCTGAGGCGCATTGCCGCTTACATTTAAAACAAAATTAAGGGTTGCCGCGTGCGGCAACCCGTTTTTTATTAGTCTATAGTCTTGTCGATCTTAAAACGAACGATCTTGCGAAGCGTGTTCTTGGGGAATGGCTCCGAGCGGAGCTTGAGTACGCCGATCTTCTTGTAGGGAACCGCCTTGCGGTTATAATCGTTGATATAAGGCATGAAATGCTTTTGCAGATCTTCAATGCCGTGCTCCTTGACGTAGGCTTCATCGGGGAAGATCTCGGCAACGATCTTGTTGCCGGACTCAGACTTGCTCACGCCCTCGTATACCACGATCTCCTCGATGCCGGGGATGCCCGAAAGATCCTTTTCGATCTCCTCGGGATACACGTTTTTGCCGTTGGAAAGAATGATCAGATTCTTAAGACGCCCCGTGATGCAAAGGTATCCCGATTCATGGAATTTTCCGATGTCACCCGTGTGGAAATAGCCGTCGGCGTCGATGGCGGCAGCGGTTGCCTCCTCGTCGCGGTAGTAGCCCAGCATGACGTTGGGACCCTTGACGCAGATCTCACCCTCGCCGTTCTGGTCGGGAGAATCAATTTTCACCTTGTCGCAGGGAATCGGCATACCCACCGTTCCGGGGACAATATGCTTGTTTCGGTTAGCCGAGATCAGGGGCGCACATTCGGTAATGCCGTAGCCGTTGATGAGGGTGATACCGATGGACGTAAAGAAATGGAAGATCTCGGGGCTCATGGGTGCACCGCCGCAAGCAATGGTCTGAAGCCTGCCGCCGAACGGCTCAAGGATTGCGGCAAACAGCTTGTCTGAAAGATTGATACCAACCTTTCGCACGGTATTGCTTACCCCGATCATGGTGCCTACCAGCTTTTCTTTGTTGCGCTCATGAAGTGTTTTTTGAATCTTGCGGTAAAAGGCTTCCAGATAGAGCGGAACCAAGATCATGGAATCGGGCTTTTCCTCAGCCAGCTCACGCTGAACGTACTTGACGCCCGAGGAGAGATAGACCTCAGCACCCAAGCAGAAGGGGGCCACTAAGCTGATGGTAGAACCGAAGGTGTGATGCGGGGGGAGAACAGCCACAAATTTTTCGCCCGCAGTCAGAATCTTGAGCGCGTTTGCTACGTTGGAGAGAATGGCTTTCTGGCTCAGCATAACGCCTTTGCCCTTGCCCGTGGTGCCCGAGGTGTATACCAAAAGAGCGAGCTTTGTGGGGTCGATCTCGGCACTGTCAAAGGACGTGTCGTGTGCGGCAAGTTTCTTTTTGCCCAAAGCAACCAACTCGGAAACGGTGGTAAAGGTGCCGCCGTGGGTGGAAAAGAGATTTTGGCTGTCAATTCCTGCGGTATCGGCGATGGCTTGCGTTTCTATAGCGGCATCGCTGATGATAAATTTGCAGTCGGCATTCTTGACAACATCTGCCAGCTCCTCCGTGTGCCAATCGGGGTCTAAAGGAACAAGAACAGCACCGATAGAAAGCAAAGCCATGTAGCAAAGCACCCAGTCGTAGGAGAGCTTGCCGATGAGCGCACAGTGCACGTTTGCCAAACCGCGGCTCAAAAACTCGGTGCCAAGGGCTACCACTTGATGGCGGAATGCGCTGTAGGTGATGCTGATTTTTTCGGATTGCGAACCGGTTTCGCGGTAGGATAGACAGATCTTGCTTTTAAAATTTTTTGTGCGATCATATAAAAGCTCACGCATGTTTTTGAATTCGGGACACTGCTTATACAATGCGTAGGGTTTGTTCATAATACGGTATCCTTTCAATGAAAAATCGAGCCAAAAAAGGCATCTACATTTTAGCAGAAAAACAAAAAAGTGTCAAGTGACGCGAAAAAAGTGATACATTTTATTCAAGAAATCTTAATGTTTTTTTGGGGATGTTCGCGGTGTTTTTTTGCAATGATTATCATGTACAGATTGTCCGTCTGTTATAAAATTTATTTTTAAAAAAACAATTTTCTTAACTTTTTTCAAAAATACTATTGCATTTTTGAAAAAATGTGGTATAATAATATGCGTTGCGAATCTTTGATCAATGTTTTTTTGATCAAAATTTCAACAATTGAATATGCACAGTATGTATCAAGGAGAGATATCTCGCCTATGGCGAGAATACCCACACCCTACGCCTGACAAGCGAGCTTGTCGATCTTCGGGTGAGGTATGCGAAGTGGAATCGACGAGCTTGCGCTCATCGAGCCGCATCTCACGGGGCTCCATAAATATGATGCACGCTGTTGCATCATATTTATGGAGAGATATCGAAGTGGTCATAACGGGGCTGACTCGAAATTTTGTAGTCACTTTGGAACCTCCCACCTTAAATCCCTTGATTTATAAGGGTTTTCCGCAGTTCAAATAAAACTTAATACGTTAGTTCTCTCCTACTGTTCTCTCCAATTTCCAAGGTTGAGTAAGAACAGTAGAGAGCTAAAATAAACACGGAGAGATATCGAAGTGGTCATAACGGGGCGCACTCGAAATGCGTTTGAGAGCAATCTCACGAGGGTTCGAATCCCTCTCTCTCCGCCACACCGAGCCTGCAAAGTCAATTTGCAGGCTCATTTTTTTCGCTTTTTTTCGACTTATGAAACCGTGGTCAGAGC
>JAZNDA010000036.1:0-2478 GCA_045587785.1 Eubacteriales bacterium
CATTAACTTGCCGTGCTACCGCCTGCGGAATGGATAACGAATCGTAACCATCGGTAAACGGTTGGTTTTTCAGTCAAACAAAATGTCCGCCGTGCGCTTTGCATCGGCGGACATCGTTTATGTTTCGCTTAGTTCTTCTAACTTGGTTTTGTCTGTAAGTTCAATTGTGCCTCGGGAGAGCTTGACCATTCCTTCGTTCTGAAAGTATTTCAGCATTCGGGTGATGACCTCACGGTGAGAACCAAGGTGGTTGGCAACGGCTTCATGTGTGATTTTCAGAGTGTCGCTGTCCTCAATTGCGGATTCTTCCAAGAGAAAGGCGGCAACGCGCTTGTCAAGACTCTTCCACATGATCTGCTCAATCAGCCACATAACGTCGGAAAATCTTGTGGCCATCAGCTCGTTTGTGTAATTCGCCACCGGTGCGGACTCTGCCATAATGCTTTGATATACCTCCACGGGTATGATCCAAAGGTCGGTGTCCTTTTCTGCCTCAATGGTAATATCAAACTGAATGGAGCGCATCATACAGGATGCGGAAAACAGACACATATCCCGATCAAACAGGCGGTAAATAGTGATTTCCCGTCCCTCATCGGAAAGTATGTAGGCGCGAAGCTGACCGGACTTTACCAGCAATAATCCGGTGCAATCATTTCCTCCGTTATGGACTATAGTTCCTTTTTTTACAGTACGGGTGGTAAGCGTGCTTAGAATCTGTTTTTGGTGATTAGAGTTTAATTTATTCCATATAGGAAAATAGTCCTGAAAGTCCATATAATCATTCCTCCCCTTATCTTATCCATTCGAAGCAGTTGAACTGATAAGGATTATATATTATTATAAACGATTTTTCTCGAAAATTCAATACAAATACGGAAAATCTATTGAATTGTTTAGGGATTTATGCTACAATAAAGGTGAAAAATATATCACGGAGGTTTTTTGCTATGTGTGATAACAATAAGTTCTATATTTGCGAGCATTGCGGAAATCTGATTGGAATGATTCACGA
Source organism: Eubacteriales bacterium (assembly GCA_045587785.1). GTDB lineage: Bacteria > Bacillota > Clostridia > Oscillospirales > CAG-272 > RGIG8775. The sequence goes on from JAZNDA010000036.1 coordinate 1,016, forward strand.
TGCTGGTGTTCCCATGATGTGTTGCGGACAGAAGATGACTAAGTTGGAACCCGGTGTGGTGGAAGCAAGCCACGAAAAGCACATTCCCGTTGTATCGGTTGACGGAAATATCGTGACCGTAACCATCGGTTCTGTGGAGCATCCTATGGTAGAGGAACACAGCATCCTTTGGGTATACCTTCAGACCAATAAGGGAGGTCAGCGCAAATGTCTTGAAGTCGGCAACGCGCCTGTTGTAACCTTTGCCCTTACCGACGAGAAGCCCGTTGCGGCTTATGCCTATTGCAATCTCCACGGCTTGTGGAAGGCAGAATTTTGAATAAAATCGAAAAGCAATGAAGTCGGCATAGTGGTTTTGCTGTACCGTTTTTATACAGAAAACTTTCAAGGGCACCGGAAACGGTGTCCTTTCTATGTGATGTCATCACAGAAAGGAAAATAAAAGTGCGGTATACTATAGTTAGAATACTATAGTTAGAAAAGTAAAAAGGAGTGCATGAAGATGATAAATAATAATCACGTTTACGATATGATCATTATAGGCGGTGGCCCTGCCGGTTATACCGCAGCCCTTTATGCTGCAAGAGCGGGCTTTGACACCCTCGTATTGGAACGTCTTTCGGCAGGCGGTCAGATGGCGTTGACCCATCTAATTGACAACTATCCCGGTTTTGAGGAAGGCGTTGATGGGTTTACTCTTGCCGATAAAATGAAAAGGCAGGCAGAGCGGTTCGGGGCAAAGAGTAAGACGGCAGAGGTCGTTCATCTTGATCTTGCCGCAGAACCAAAACAGATCGAAACAGCAAGCGGAACGTTTCTTGGCAGGACGGTGGTGCTCGCAACCGGAGCAAATCCGAGAGAGCTTGGTGTGAAGAAGGAAACGGAGCTGGTCGGACGCGGTGTCGCTTACTGCGCTGCCTGCGATGGGATGTTTTACCGCGGGAAAACGGTGGTTGTGGTAGGCGGAGGAAATACCGCGGCCGCAGATGCGTTACTTCTCAGCAGGATAGCCGAAAAGGTGATCTTGGTTCATCGCCGTGACACCCTTCGGGCAACGAAGATCTATCACGAACCGTTGATGCAAGCGCAGAACGTGGAATTTCGATGGAACAGCACGGTAAAGGAACTGCTTCACGAAGAAAAAATCATCGGTGTGCGTCTTTCGGACGTGAATACCGGTGAGGAAAGTACAATTGCTTGCGATGGTGTATTTGTCAGTGTGGGAAGAAAGCCGGCAACTGAGTTTCTCATAGATCAGGTCGAGCTTGACGGAAACGGATATGTTGCCGCCGGCGAAGATACGAAAACAAATATTCCCGGCGTATATGCCGTAGGCGATATGAGAACAAAGGAACTGCGCCAGATCGTGACGGCGGTTGCAGACGGTGCCGTTGCAGTTCACGAGGCGGAGAAATATCTGGCGGGAGGCGCTTGATCATACAAGCAAAACTTTTAAAAAACGG
>JAZNDA010000037.1:0-11501 GCA_045587785.1 Eubacteriales bacterium
AAAATCCAGCTACAGTATTGCCGGCATAAACAATGTCCGCAACAGCAAGTGCAGTGGTAGTGTATTCATCCAACTTTGCTGCAGTATCTGCATCCTTAAGGTAGTTCAAAACAGCATCCTTAGTTGCAGCAGAAGATACACCCGCAAAGATATTATCATAGAATCCATCGAGGTTCTGGTCATTAACCTCATCACCGGTCTTGAGAGCACCAATACCAGCTTTAACATTAATCAAAACATGTGCCTTCCAAGCCATCAAATCAAGAGCTTCAAATGCACCCTTAGCTTCCTCAACGTCCTTAGCGGTCTTACCATTGTTATCAGCCTTAAATGCTGCATAGTATGCAGAAGTATTCTCAATAATATCAACAAGAGCAGCAACATTGTTTGTGTCATCGCTTACAAAGTCCTCGAAAGCATCAAGTGCAAGATCTTCATTGGCAACAATGGAAGAAGCCTCGTAAATCTTCACATCATAAATACCCTTTTCAGCGCTATCAAGTACTACATAAGATGCAGTAGCCTTATTTCCAGCAACAAAGAGGAAGTTTGCAACATACTTGTCATTATCAATAAGTCCCTGAATGGTAATAGGAGTCTTCGTGTTGAAATCATTCAGAAGCTTAAATGCAGCAATCAAAGTGTTTGCCTGCTTACGAAGGTCTTCAAGTTCCTTATGAGAAGCAGTCAATGTCGCTGTCTGAGCAGCAGTCAAAAGAGAATTGAATGTATATACAGTTGTTGTATACTGATCATACTCATCAACATCCAAATTATCTGTTGTGTCAGGATCTGCCAAATGAGAAACCTTTTCCTGAGCATTAGTTACCTTCATGTAGTTAAGAACTCTACCGGCAACTTCCCAGTTAGGAAGATAAAGTTCTTTGTAAGCATTAATAACCTTAGCCTCATGCTCATCAAGATTCTCCTTGTCTGTGGAAGCATCAAGATTCTTAATGGTTTCAACAATGGTCTTTGCTTCATCTACCAAGCTCTCAACCTTAGCGGTAATGTCCTTGATATATTTATCAAGCTTTGTTGTATCAACAAGGATACTAAGGTCATAGAGATTGCTGGAACGTTTGAAAGTAGCAACATCAAGGTTATCATCGCCAATTACAGCAGGGTCTTCGTATACAGGAAGTACTACTGCGTCGGCACCTTCTCCCACAGTAACATTAGAAGCAAACCATGTGCTTGCATTATCAGCAAGAGCAATCAGTTCTGCCTTAGTCTTACCCCAATACTTGTCGCCGTTCATATTATACTCACCATCAAGTCTGATAAGTTCCTTAATATTTGCGGAATTCTTTTCAGCTTCAATAAGAGCATTAATTTGATTTGCAACTGCCTTTGCAGAATAGTAGGTGTTTTCAAAGAACATCTTGATTACACCATCAGCCTTGTAACTACCCTTTGTAAAAGTATAAAGCTTAAGATAGTCAACATTTTCAGCTGTATCAATATTAAATCCATCTGCATACGCAACCTCTGTCAAACTAATGTCATTTACCATGGCATTGAAGTTGACATCTGTCACGATAACTGCAGGAGCAGTGTTGGTAGCGGGAGTAATAATCTTCCAAGCGTTGATCGCAGCCGCAATATCTACATATTCCTGAATCTTAGTGCTGTCATTGAGAGTAACAAATGATTTGTTCAATGCAGCGATTCTGTTGGCGATGGTAGTAGAGAATATCTTGAACTTCTCATAATGCGCCTTACAAGAATCACGGTCAGCAGTATAGACAGAATAGGTCACACCGCTTGTCATCGTCTTGGATACATTGTAACCATTGGTATATACATAGCTACCATTGTTAATAATATCCTTGAACTGGTCATCTGTCAATTTGTACTTAGCCTTCCACTCAGAAAGCGACTTTTCAATCTTCTCATAAACAAGTGTGTACTTGCTGTAGAGATCCTTTTCATTTGCTGCAAGATTAGTGTAATCTGCAAAAACCGAAATTGGAGCATCGTTTACTGTGTCAAACTTCAATTCCGTAAAGAATGCCTTGTTTGCAGCAATGTAATTGTCAACCGCCACGCCCAAGTCGATAGCAGTCTGGCTGTTGGTAACAAGCTTTACATTCTCAGCGGAAAGAAGGTTTGCATATTCTGCCCAAGATTTGTATTCCTGAATCAAGCCTGCAAGAAGTTCGAGATTTGCCTTGACAACTTTAGTGTCCTTATTTGTCTCAATCTTTTCAACAATCTTAGGAGCCTGTGCAAGAACATATGCAAGAGAACGATACTCAGTAACAGAACCATCAGCTTCGTTAATGGTAAATTTAGTTGTAAAAGAATCAATCGTCGTTGTGTAAACTGTGCAAAGTGTATTCACAGCATCAACAAGGTTAAATGTAAGATCCGTCACGCCATCAGCAGCCTTCTTGCCAATCGCAAACTTGGTAAGCTTTTCAGGCTTATTAATGTCAGCATAGTGCTTCTGTGCAACTGCCAGTGCCGCAAGAGCAGCGTTAACCTTTTCCTTGGTTGCATCGCCGGGCACAATATTGCCCTTGAGCTCAAGGTAAAGATCGTAAACGTTCTGAGCAGCAGACTTGAAAGGAGCAATATCAGCCTCAAGCTTTGCAACTGCAGCCTTTACAGCAGCCTCGTCCTTAGATTGTTCAACAGAAATCTTAGCAAGAGCAAGAATCTCGCTAATCTTCACATAATCGTCTGCAAGGTAATCATCCTTGTTTGCAAGGAATGCAGCCTCTTTAAGAGCGATTGTACTTGCTGTCTTTTCTTTGAGTTCCTGAAGTGCAGCAGCAATAGCCTCAGCCTGCTCCTGTTCCTTCTCGGCCTCATCAAGCTTTCCATCGAGACCCTTAATAGATTCCTCCAAGCCCTTAATAGCCTCAAGAATCTCAGTGACACTCTGCTTGTTTGCCTCGACATCCTTCTTGACGTCGTCGAGCTCAGAAGAAGAGCCCTGGTTCTCAAGCGCCTTCGAAATGGTAGCGAGAGTGCTCTCGATACCCGAAAGAGCTGCCTTCTGTTCCTCAATCGAAGCATCAAGGTCATTTACCTTGTCGTCGAGATTGGTAACAGTGGATTTGCTTGCGCATCCTGCGAACGCTGTTACAATCATAAGTACAGCGAGCAAAAGCGCGGTAATTTTGATTTTTCTCATGTTTTCCCTCCATGAATTGAATTTGTGGTACCATTGTACACCATTGTCTTGATTTTTGCACTACTTTTTTACGAACGGGTGATATTTCGTACCAACGGGCGGATTTTGCCCATTTTTCCGCGTATACAGTGCAAAAACGCGGTTTTTGGGAGTCAAAACCCTACTTCGAGATCGCCCCGTCGCACGGAATTTCCCCGCCTGTGCCTTGTGTAATCCCGCAAAAATCCATCCACGCCTTCTTCGCCTCGGCATATCGGTTTTTTGCGATGGTGACATAGTCGCCGGTCTCCATGATAAATCGGTACTTTTCCATTCGTCTGACCTTTCCCAGATTTACAATGAAGCTCCTATGTGAGCGGTAGAACCGCGGTTTCGGAAGCTTTTCGTACACGTCGTTGAGTGCGCCCACGCAGGTCACCCCGCCTCCCGGGCAGTGCACCTCAAGCTCCGTGCGAAAAACTTCTATATATATGATGTCATCGGTCACAAATCCGTTTCTTCTACCGTCGCCGCCATATAATATAATAGAAGGCTTTTGCTCATAACGTCTCGCAACAAACGCAAACACGCCTCGCAGTTCACTTGCAGCCGCAGGCTTTTGCAGAAAGCACACGGGAAAGGTGCTGTACGCATCCATCGCCCGATCGGCGTTTCCCGTCAGGTACAAAATCTCTGCATCGCACCCCTCCGCTCTCAGCGCGCGCGCGAAAGCCACGCCGTCCTCCTCACCGACCGCGGTTTCCAAAACCAAAAGCCGATAGGCATTGACGCCACCTTCCAGCGCCTTGCCGAGAAGCGAAAGAGACGCAAAGCATTCGATCTCCACAAAAACCGACAGCTCCGTCGCGAACGCGCGAAGGTGCTTCATCAGTTGTTCCGAATGTTGTTCCGTGTCATCACATATCGCAATTCTAAGCATAGGTTCCTCTCACATCGACATCTTCTGTCGCAAGACATTATACCACATCTTTGCATTAATTGCAATATCCTTTTTGATTTTATTTGCGCTTTTTGCAGGTTTTTTTACCATATATTATATTTTCAATCAAAAAAGACGGATCACTCCGTCTTTTTTGGGTATATTCACGACTTTGAGGCATCCTCGTAAGCCGACGAGGACAGGGTGGCGACTGCATCCTTATCCATATATTCAAGCGGATCGACCTGCAGACCCGCCACGGTCAGCTCAAAATGCAAATGCGGTTCATCGGCAAGCTCAGTCATGGCACTCTCGCCAACGTAGCCCAAGAGCTGTCCGCTTCCCACCTTGGCCCCCGCCTCAATGCCTTCTGCCATCTCGGCGGTAAGATTCTTATAAATGCTCACGGCGTCGCCGCTGTGCTGCACAGCAATGCACTGTCCCATCATGGGATCCTCCCAGATCTCGGCAATGGTGCCGTCCGCCGCCGCATACACGGGCGCGCTCTCCTGCGTTTCGATGTCAACTCCTAAGTGTACACGATAGTCATTCATGGTGGCGGAGAACACCTGCTTTTCAGCATCGTGGCTCTTGGTCACCTTGCCGCTTGCAGGCAAAACGAAGGTGGGCAACTTGCCCAGAACGTCGGACACAGGCGGTTCAGTCACGCTGGATTCGGGCGCCTTGGTGGTGGATTCCACGGGCACCGAGGAGGTCTCCTCGCCGCGTCTTGCCCGATTGGCGACCGTGGCAACTGCGGCGACCGCCGCAAGTGCCACAAGAAGCGTGATGGCGGTTATCCAAACCGCACGATTTTCCCTAAAGTTCTCAGCAAACTTGCTGTTTTTGAGGTTGTTGTTTGACATTTTTTAACTCCTTTGTTGTTTTGGTTTCGGTTGCTATTATTGTTGACAATTCGAAAAGTTTTATTCATTTTTCCAAAAAAATATTTACTTTTTCCCAAAAATAGCTTATAATATATAGGAAAGCCGTAGCGGAATCGAACACATAAGCCCTACGCGGCAAATTTTTGCGTCTTTTGCCGCAGCTCGGCTTGTAAAGTCTTACTTTGCTGCACCTCACTCCGACCAAATCCGCTAAAAATTTGCTCGCGTAGGGTGCGCGCAGTTTTAAGCGAGAAAATATTTTGGATAGACAAGGCAGAAATCCGCAGTAATATGGGATATTACAAGGATTTTTCCCGCCGTATATGCAAATATTTTCCGCTTAAAACCTTATTTGTTCGATTCTGCTACGGCTACAGAATGACTGCCTCTTGCTTGATATATCGGTCTGCCGCCCCCGCACTCGGCAAACAAAGCGAATACAGGGCGTCGGCACGTGCGGAAAGTTCCGCCTGCCTGCGGATAGCATGCTCATTTACCTTGTGACGGACACAAAGCATATCAATGTCCGACGGTTTGGTCAGAATCGGCAGACCGCTTTTTCGGAGCGACGCCAAAAGCATTCTGCCGCGCTCGTTTGCACCAAGCACGGTGGTGTATGCCACACCGCCGTCAAGGTCTGCATACTTGACCCCCAATATGGCGGCAATGACAGCACGGCGAATGGTGGCGTCGGGGTATCGCTTGGTAGCCGCAAGCGAAAACATTTCTTCAAGCGTCTGACTTTTACTCGCACACTCACAAAGACGGTATTCAAGCCCGTTGCCAAGCCCTGCAATATCTGAAAGCATCTCGGGCGAGGTCAGACGGAAAAATCCGAGAATGGTGCGTTCGGCATTTTTGAGACTTGCAGGAGCATCCCCTTGTAACAAGGAAAGGCAAAGCTGATCGTAACAGGCCTTTGGCATATAGCCGCTAAGCACGTCCATATCCCCATCCTGCATGCATTTTCTGAGTGCCGTCGCCGAAGCATAAGCCGACGCACCCGTGGTCTTACACAAGAAGCCGTCTCCCTTTCGCAAAACTGCAAGCGGCGACATGTCAAGTTCTCTCTCGCGAATAGCCGCAAGATATTCTACTGCCAGTATGTCATTGGGCGAAAGCCTCTCAGCCTCACCGTCAAGAAGTCCCTTAAAATGCGCCGCGGCACTTCCCTCTCCCGCGTCTTTCTCCCGATCCGTTGCTTCCAAAAGACGCTCGGCAAGCGTCCATAAGCGATCCGTATCGCCGCTCTCCGAACCAAACGTAAGAATATTCGCCCCCACCATGGACAAAATATCCACGCCTGCCCGCGCAAAAAAAGACGCCGAGGACGAGCAAAACGGAAACGGAAGCTCTAAAACGAGGTCGGCACCGCCAAGCAAGGCGCACTTAGCTCTTGTATATTTATCGACAACCGAGGCATCTCCGCGCTGTACAAAATGACCGCTCATCACCGCCACCACCACATCCGCGCTTTGCTTGGCGCACCTTATCAGATACTCATGTCCGCTGTGAAACGGATTGTATTCCGAAATAATGCCGCATATTTTCATTTTTATGCCCCTTCCTCTAAAAAGTTATGAAAAACACTTGAAAATTGGAATATTTTGTAGTATAATAATATGTCAATATTTTTATGCGGAGGAAATTTATATGAACGTACTCGTAGTAAACGCGGGAAGCAGTTCCCTGAAGTATCAGCTTTTCAATACTTCAAACGATACCGTTGTCGCAAAGGGTCTTTGCGAGAGGATCGGTATTGACGGTGCCATTACACACAAGCAGCTCACACTTGGCAAGGAATATTCTGCCAAGGTACCGATGCCCAATCACACCGAGGCCATGAAATACGTCGTTGAAGCACTTCTGAGTGACGAACACGGCTGTGTCAAGAGCATGGATGAGATCCACGCAGTCGGTCACCGAATCGTGCACGGCGGACCTTGGTTCTCACAGTCGGTTCTTCTGACCAAGGAAGTGTTTGACACACTGGATCAGAGATGCCGCGATCTTGCCCCCCTTCACACAGGTGCTCACCTACAGGGTATCCAAGGATGCCTTGACGTTATGCCCAATACCCCTCAGGTGCTTGTCTTTGACACGGCATTCCATCAGACCATGCCCGAGGAAGCATACATGTACGGTATTCCCTACAAGATGTACCAGGATTATGCCATCCGCCGTTACGGTGCGCACGGCACCTCTCACCGCTACGTTGCAGGCGAGATGATAGGGCTTCTGGGCGGCAAGGCTGAAGGCACAAAGATCGTCACCTGCCACCTTGGAAACGGCTCGTCCATTTCCGCTGTTAAGGACGGTAAGGTGCTTGACACCTCCATGGGCTTTACCCCCCTTGCAGGCGTGATCATGGGTACCCGTTGCGGTGATATGGACCCCGCTGTGGTTCCCTTCATCATGAACAAAGAGGGCTTTACACCCGATCAGATGAATGATTTCATGAACAAGAAGTGCGGTTTCCTTGGCGTTTCCGAGGTTTCCTCCGACTGCCGTGACCTTGAAGCCGCCATTGCCGACGGCAACAAGCAGGCAAAGCTTGCCATGGACGTTCTGGGTTATCAGATCAAGAAGTTTATCGGCTCTTACACCGCGGCAATGGGTGGTCTTGATGCCATCGTATTCACCGCAGGTATCGGCGAAAACACCGCCTCCATCCGCGCAAGAGCACTGGACGGCATGGAGTACTTCGGTATTGAGTATGACAAAGAGATCAACGAAAAGACCTTTGGCAGAAGCGGCGTGACCAAGCTGTCCACCGACAAGTCCCGTGTACAGATCTACATGATCCCCACCAACGAGGAGCTTGTTATCGCCAGAGACACCGAGGCACTTGTTAAGGCTAACTGATCGTCTACATTTTAGGACTCCCTTAAACGGGGAGTCCTTTTTTGTTGCCGTGAATCACCGAATATGGCATTTTCCTTGCTTCATGCGCCGCATAGTCCTCATGAAGCTTTTGCTCAAATTCTGCAAGCTCATCGCCCGAAAGCGCGGGCGACACGTAGCCGTAAAACACACGAAAGGCATCGGTCTGCGACAGCTTGCGAACGCTCCTGCCCTCATGTGCCGCAATATGATCGGCAAGCCCCTCGTAAAACGCAAACGGCGAGCCGCATTTGCTCACGGCAAAACCGAGAGACCGCGCAAAACGTCCGCTTGAATAAAATCGTTCCAAAAGATCGGCGATCATGGACAGCCGATACATCTCGTCCCTTGTCATCCACCTCGTGGCAAGCACGGTATACGGTGCCTTTGACATAGAAACATAGCCGTATTTTTCCGCATCTTTTCTTAGCGTAGTCCCGTGAAGCAGCTTAAGAAATCCAAGCTGCAGCATATCCGAGCAGTGATATGCGTCATCAAAGGAGCGGGCAAAACGCTCATAGCCCTCATACGGCAGACCTGCGATCAGATCGAGGTGCACGTGGATATTGCCCATGTCGTGAATACGCTTTGTTGCCGCGATCACGTCTGTTGGCGATACTTGCCTTGCCACCGCCGCAAGCGTTTGCTCATTGGTGCTCTGCAGACCTATCTCAAGCTGAATTTTCCCTTTGGGAAATCTCCCCAAAATCTCAAAGCTCCGCTCATTCAAAAGCGAGGCGCAAATTTCAAAATGGTAGTGTTTCTGATATTTTTCATCCAAAAGTGCCTCCCATATGCGGTTGGCACGTTCTATGTCAAAATTGAAGGTGCGGTCAACAAATTTGATGATCTTAATATCCGAGTCAAGCTTTTCAAACGCCTCCATGTCCGCAAGCACGCGTTCCACGCTCTTGGCTCTGACACCCTTTTGCGCCGAGGACAGACAGTACGCACAGCTATAAGGACAACCGCGCGAGCTTTCGTAATACAGCATGCCGCCCGCGTGAAAGTCACCGTCACGGTATAGGATCCCCTCGTTTTCCATGACCTTTGGCGTTTTGGCATCCACCAAACGCGGAAGTGTCTCACCGCGCTCTATGCCAAGGCACAGCTCCGTGAGTGTATCCTCACCCTCGCCGCGCACGATGCAGTCTATAAAATCGTGCACCAAAAAACGGTCACTGTCATACCACACCTCGGGACCGCCGAAAATGATCTTAGCCGACGGCAACAGAGCCGAAAGATCGGCGGCGAGCGACAAGGATTCCTCTATATTCCAGATGTAACATGAAAAACTGTAAACGTCGGCTTTCAGTTCATACAAGCCCTGCAGCACCTCATCGCGTCTGTCTCTGAGATTGCTTTCCTGCAAAATCACATCAAACCCTGCCGCCTCCAAAGGGCGCCTGAGGCATCTGAGTGCCAGACAGGTGTGTGAATAGGAGCCGTTCATGGCAAACAATACAACCCGCATGCTCTATTTCACCTTGTTTTTATTTTTTGAAATCTTATATATGAAGAATTTTAGAAAGCCGTTTATACAGCAAAAGATTGATAACCGAGCATATAATACCCTTGATTAGATTAAACGGTGCCACCGCAAACACGATCATGGTCTCAAGATTGCCCACAAGCGGGTTGACCTCCTTTGCCATGTTTAGTATAGCCTCAAGCGGAAAGCCTGCCAGTGCTACGTAAGCGGGTATCATAACAAAATAGTTGATCAGCCCCCCAATCACCACAAGCGACAAAACACCCGCGCAAAGACCAAGGATGGCACCCTTCATGGTCTTTTTGTATTTATAGATCACAGCCGCGGGAACCACCAGTGCGCATCCCATCACAAAGTTGGCAAATTCACCCACGCCTGCTGTGATCGTTCCATTCATCAGTAAATTCAAAAGATTTTTCAAAAGCTCCATCATGACCGCCGCCATGGGTCCCATGGCAAAGCCGCCCATCAGTATCACCGCCTCAGACAGATCCAGCTCATAAAAAGAAGGGGCAAACGGAAGCGGAAACTCAAACAGCATAATGACAGCCGATATAGCAGTCAGAATGGCAATTTTTGTCATGTTATGAAGTGTAAAAAGCTTTGTTTTATTCATATTTCTTCTCCCAATCATGTAAATATTGATAAAGCAAGGGAGGAAAAGATAACAAAAAATCCCGACAATACTGTCGGGGATACAAAAAGGCTATCTTTTCTCATCCGGACTATCACCGTCGGCATAGGAATCTCACCTATTCATGCGTAGCCATACGCTACGCTCGTGGGCTTTACCACCGATATTGGAATTTCACCAATCCCCAAAGTATTCTCAAACAACAGCAACTCTATGAGTTTGTTGTCATTCTAAGGAGGAGCTGTCCCGAAGAACAGCTCCTCTTTTTAGTTGAATCTATCCTATATGGATAAACTTATGCAAGGATCTCGCCTACGACGCCGGAACCAACGGTTCTACCACCCTCACGGATAGCGAAACGAAGACCCTTCTCACAAGCGATAGGTGTGATAAGCTCAACAGTCATATCAACGTTATCGCCGGGACGGCACATTTCAACACCGTCGGGAAGCTCGATGGTACCTGTAACGTCAGTTGTTCTGAAGTAGAACTGAGGTCTGTAGCCTGCGAAGAAGGGCTTCTTACGGCCGCCTTCCTTCTCGGTAAGAACGTAAACCTGTCCTACGAACTTGGTGTGGGGGTTTACAGAGCCGGGCTTGCAAAGAACCTGACCACGCTCGATCTCGTCCTTAGCAACACCACGAAGAAGTGCACCGATGTTGTCACCTGCCTCTGCCTGAGGAAGGAGCTTGTGGAACATCTCGACACCGGTAACGGTGGTGTTCTTCTTCTCGTCGGAAAGACCAACGATCTCAACAACGTCACCAACCTTAACAGTACCACGCTCTACACGGCCGGTAGCAACTGTACCACGACCGGAGATCGAGAATACGTCCTCGACGGGCATAAGGAAGTCAAGGTCAGCCTTACGCTCGGGAGTGGGAATGAAGCTGTCAACAGCCTCCATGAGCTCGTGGATGCAAGCATACTCGGGAGCGCTGGGATCGGTGTTGGTGGACATAAGAGCCTCACGAGCAGAACCGCGAACGATAGGAGTATCGTCGCCGGGGAAGTCGTACTGGCTGAGAAGATCACGGATCTCCATATCGATGAGGTCAAGAAGCTCCTCATCAGCGATGTCGCACTTGTTCATGAATACAACGATTGCGGGAACGCCAACCTGACGAGCAAGAAGAACGTGCTCGCGGGTCTGCTGAAGAGGTCCGTCGGTACCTGCAACAACAAGGATAGCGCCGTCCATCTGCGCAGCACCGGTGATCATGTTCTTAACATAGTCAGCGTGGCCGGGGCAGTCCACGTGAGCGTAGTGACGGTTTGCAGTCTCATACTCAACGTGACGGGTGTTGATTGTGATACCTCTTGCTCTCTCTTCGGGAGCGTTGTCGATCTGGTCATAAGCCATGAACTCAACGTTACCTGCGCCGAGAGAAAGGGTCTTTGTGATAGCAGCGGTAAGAGTGGTCTTACCATGGTCAACGTGACCGATTGTACCAATGTTTACATGGGGTTTGGTGCGTTCAAATGTTTCCTTTGCCATTTTGAATGTCCTCCGTAAAAATTTTTCTTAATTTTATTTCTGT
>JAZNDA010000038.1:0-3876 GCA_045587785.1 Eubacteriales bacterium
AAAATTAAGGCTCGAGGGTCTTAGAGTTTTGAAAGAGCAAATATTGAGGATAGGCAAGGTAAATTTTCGCAGCAATATGAGGATATTGCAAGGAAATTTACTGAAGCATATACCAATATTTGCCTTTCAAAACCGAGTTCGGATTATTCCCTCTTGCCTACCCACTCACCACCACACATTCGCAAGACAAAAGCCCCCCAAAATAGTCCTCGATCTCATGGGGATTTTTCAGTATATCCACCCCACGAAGCGTGATCACCATCCTTTTGACGCGTATCCCCTCTCCATCCTCAAAAGAAATGCCCACGTCGGTCTTGTCGGCATTGACACCGAACGTTTCTGAAAGATCCTCAAGAACAACGGTTCTGAGGGATTCCCTCACCGCATCCGACATGCTGTTTTGTAAGATCTCCTCGTATTTTTCGCCCCCGTCCTCTCCCTCATCCCACTGCGCCATCTGATCCAGCGCATCGGGAATGGCACTTAAAAATTTACCCACGGGCGCGATCATGACCGCAAGCAGACAAAGCCCCGTCAAAAGACGGATGTACGCCTTTGAGCCGTAGCTGCTCGGCAAGATCTCCTCTAAAATGCCAACGCAAAGCGCGACACCGATCACCGATAAGATATAATTCAGCATATCAACCTCACACCGCCACACTGCAACGCACAAACAGCGTCAAAAGGAAAATAAAGGTCACCGAGCAAATGGCTACCGATGCCAGTAAGTATCCGTAAATCGTAACAAAGCCCGACAAAAGCTTTGCCTCACGAGTACAGCCCAAAAAGTCCGCGCACGCCGACGCGGTAATGAACACCAAACGGTAGATCAGCACCGAAATAAGTGTGGGCAAAAGAAGAAGTCCAACTATGACGATGCCGCCCACGCCAACCGTGCTTTTTAAAAACTTGATACTGCCCGACACGGTCTTCAGCGTCTCGCCCACCGAGCCGCCCACCACGGGAATGGCAGTCCCTGCAAGCATCTTGGCACCGCGCATCGCCACGCTGTCCGAAGCGGCGGTCAGCGTGGTCTGCACCGACAGCGAAAAGGACAACAGCAACATGACAAATCCCAGTGAAAAGGTGTAAACGCGCTTGACTAAATTGATAAGGCCGGTAAAGCTGACGCTTGGCATAAACGCCGTACACACCGTCAGTGCGGTACAGATGCCAACCGCCGCCCGAAGTGCCACGATACAAAAATTTTCCACTAAATTGAGGAACATCATCATCCCCGCGTGCCCCACAACCGCGGTGCTGACGTTTCCGCCCATGGCATACAGTGCCCCCGTGAGGGGGATCATGCCGTTGACCAAAAGAGACAACCGATCAAAAAACGTAAACACGTCAGAGAGAAATCGGTATTGCAGTGAGAGAACGGCGCACAAAAGCGCGCAGGACAACACCAGCATAAACGCCGTGCGAAGCATGTCGGTGCGAAACAAAAGACGGATGCGTTCAGCAAGTGCTCCGAGAATGATCATGCCAAGCAGTGAGGCAAACAGCGCAATCGCATCCGAAAGATGTAGCCCTATGATGTTTGCGATCATGCCCATAAAATACCCAAAACGGCTTGCCTGCCTAACACCCTCGGCACTCTCTGTCGGGTCCTCATCAAAAAAACCGTCGGGCAAAAGAGAGACGATATCCGAGGAAAGCACGTCCTCAAGAGACGCGAAATCCGACATAACGCCCGCCGTCACACTCTCCTCTGCCCTCACGCACGGGGATAGCATCAGCATCAGCAAAAAGACCGTCAACCATAACTTTTTCATAAACTGAGCAATCCTTTTACACTCTCCAATATCTCCTCCATCAGGGGCAAACATAAAATCAAGATCTCAAGCCGCCCCGCCATTTCTATGTACGATGCCACCGACGTCTCCTTGCACTCACGGCAGATGCCGCCCACCGTCTCGGTGAGCACCGCCACTCCCAGCGCGCGCATGACAAGTGTGGCATAGGACGATGCCGCCGTCTCCCTCATCAGCCCCGACACGTACGAGACCAGCGGCAAAGCAAGCGACAAAACAAGCCCGATAAAGAGAACTGCGGACGACAGCTTCACGGGAAGCTCAAACTGCGGATTCCACCTCTGCAATACCACCGAGATCACCGTGACCAATATCCCCACCGCACAAAGCCTTACCGTATCCATCACAGACCGAAAATGTCCCTTACGGTGTCATACAGCTCTGACAGCTCACCGACCAAAAGAAGCAAGACCACGATAATGCCTGCCATGCCGACAAACATCGATTGCTCGTCCCTGCCGTATTTCGAAAGGATCTGACAGCTCACCGCCACTAAAATCCCCACCCCCGCCACCTTTAAGATCAAACTGATATCCATATGTAAAGGCATTTCCTCCTTTTAAATAAACAAAATTATCGCCAAAGCCGCCGCTCCAAAGCTGAGAACGCTCTCGGTCTTTGCCTTTTTGACCTCGGTTTCCGCATGTTTTTTCCGCCAAGCACCAAGACGTTCCAAAGCCCTCTGGCAAATGCAAAGCTGCTCGGAAAAATATCCTCTGCCAAGCTCGCGCGACAGCTCAAGGGCAATGGCTTCAAGCTCGCTGTCCTGCCACCTTGTAGCATCAAACATCTCGGCAAGCGTACTTCCCTTGCCGAATCGGCAAAGAATATCCCCCTCACACCGTGCAAGAATGGCATCAAGCGGCATGCGGTAATATTCGATCTGCTCGCTAATAAACCGCACAAGCGCGGCAAGCGCATCCGCTTGCCTAAGTGCCAGCCGTCGGTCACGGGCGCACAAACGGGGATACGCAACGCCACAAAGCAATACCGCGGTGCACCCCATAAGCTTAAAGATAAGCATCCACATCCTCCGCAAGACACACACGCGGTGCCTGTCCGCGACACAGACCGATGTATGCGCCAAATATGCCCGCACGGTGCAGTCCCAAAATGGTCTGCCGCCCCATCAAACCCCCAATATCGGACGCGTGCGCGGACGCCACCAGCGGCACACCGCCGCTCTGCACGGCGAGAATGGCGCGCGCGTCCTCCTCACTGCCGATCTCGTCACAGACGATCACCTGTGCACCAAGCGTTCTTGTGGCGACCTCAATGCCGTAGCCCATGGGATAGCCTCTTAAAATATCCATACACAGCATGGGCGAACACAGCGAAAACGACAGCTCGTCACGGCTGTCTACCACCGCCACACGTCGCGGCACGGCTCCCGACGAAAGCGTCAAAGCCACGTTTCTCAGATACGTGGTCTTGCCCTCGGCGGGCGGCGCGTAAACAAGCACGCCCCGTGTAAAATGAAATTTTTCAAGCAAAAAAACCGCCTCCGACACGTCTACCGTGACCGCGTGCGGAATACGAATACATACCGACTCGATGTCGCGAATGCCCATCACCTTTCCTCCCTCGGTCACTGCACGCCCCGAAAGCCCCACTCGCAAGCCTTCGCCAATCGTTATGAAACCGCGGCAGATATTATCGGTGTGCGCGTAAAACGAGCCGCCGCACATGTCAAGCACCAAGTCCTCAAGCTCCTTTTTTTGCAAAGCAATGGGCAAGGACACATTTCTCCCCTGCTTTCTCACCCATGCATATCTGCCGACCGCCAGCCTCAGCTCCTCAATGTATCCCATGCCCTCCAGCGCCTCTTTGACGCGCGCAGGCAAAAGCTTTGTCAGCCTCGGCGGCAGACACGTTATATCATTGATGATCACATTTTCCATATACCTGCCCTCTTGGAACAACCCGTTTTCGCGCCTTAAACGGCGCGACCAATGGCTCCGCCCTTGGAACCTGCCACCTTTTAAAAAAGGTGGACCAAAACTTTCATGGCACGGTTTTTGCAATCAGTACGTCATTTTGGGCGGCTTCCCAAGGGAAG
>JAZNDA010000039.1:0-3737 GCA_045587785.1 Eubacteriales bacterium
CAAGTCCGTATGCGCAGAAAAGAAAGCGAGCTTTCTTTGTCTGCGATGACGGCTTGCGCGGGGTTTTTCTTCTCGCAGCGCGAGAAGAAAACAAAATGACGTAAAGTTTGTGCATACCCATGCTGTAAAAGTTTTCGCCCAGCCTTTTTTAAAAGGCTGGTGGGGTGTGGGGCAACGCCCCGCATAAAGTCACAGACAAATCAAAATTTGAAGAAGAAATTAAAAAGTCATATTTTAAGAAAATTATGAACATAAAGGAGAAACAACATGAAGGTTATTTATGCAGACGGTCACGTTGCCGAGTGCGCACCCGAGGAGGAGCTGCACATACTGCGCCACAGCGCGGCGCATATCATGGCACAGGCGATCAAGAGACTTTACCCCGATGCCAAATTTGCATACGGTCCTGCTAACGAAAAGGGCTTCTACTATGACGTAGACCTTGGCGACGTAAAACTTGCCGAGGAAGATCTTGCGAAGATCGAAGCCGAGATGAAAAAGATCTGCAAGGAAAATCTGCCCATCCGTCCGTCCATCCTTCCCCGCGACGAGGCTGTCGCATTTATGAAGGAGCGCGGCGAGATCTATAAGGTAGAGCACATCGCAGACCTGCCCGAAGATGCCGAGATCAGCTTCTTCACGCAGGGCGACTACGTGGATATGTGCGTAGGTCCTCACCTTTGCTATACCAAGGCGCTCAAGGCATTCCGCGTGCTTGACCAGTCGGGCGCGTACTGGAAGAATGACAAAAACAACAAGATGCTCACCCGTATCAAGGGCGTAGCGTTCCGCACTCAGGAGGAGCTTGATAACCACATGAAGCTCCTTGAGGAAGCAGAACGCCGCGACCACAGAAAGATCGGTAAGGAAATGGGTCTGTTTATGCTCTGCGACGAAGCTCCCGGCTTCCCCTTCTTCCTGCCTAAGGGTATGACACTCAAGAATACTCTTATCGACTACTGGCGTGAGATCCACACCAGAGAAAATTACGTGGAAGTGTCCACACCTCTCATTATGAACCGCCATCTGTGGGAGACCAGCGGTCACTGGGATCACTATAAGGACAATATGTATTCCACCATCATCGACGAGGAGACCTACTGCGTCAAGCCCATGAACTGTCCTGGCGGCGTCATGGTCTACCGCAGTCAGCCTCACAGCTACCGCGAGCTTCCCATGCGCGTGGGCGAGCTGGGTCTGGTTCACCGCCATGAGCTGAAGGGCGCACTGCACGGCTTGTTCCGCGTGCGTTGCTTCACGCAGGACGATGCGCACATCTTTATGCGCCGCGAGCAGATTACAGAGGAGATCGTGGGCGTAGTTCATCTCATTAACGAGGTCTACAGCAAGTTTGGCTTTAAGTATTCGGTAGAGCTTTCCACCCGTCCCGAGAACAGCATGGGTAGTGACGAGGACTGGGAAGCAGCAACAAACGGTCTGAAAAACGCACTGGAACAGCTTGGTCTGCCTTATGTGATCAACGAGGGCGACGGCGCGTTCTACGGTCCCAAGATCGACTTCCATCTTGAGGACTCGATCGGCAGAACGTGGCAGTGCGGCACCATCCAGCTTGACTTCCAGATGCCCATCAACTTTGAGCTGGAGTATACCGACGACAAGGGCGAGAAGCAAAGACCTATCATGATCCACCGCGTATGCTTCGGCTCGATCGAACGCTTTATCGGCGTGCTGACCGAGCACTACGCAGGTAAATTCCCCGTATGGCTTGCACCCGTGCAGGCAAAAGTCCTTCTTGTATCCGAGAAGTGCGCCGAGTACGGCAAGAAAGTATATGAAGCACTTCGTGATGCCAAGATCCGCGTAGAGCTGGATGACAGAAACGAAAAGATCGGTTATATGATCCGCGAGGCGCAGGTGGTTGACAGAGTACCTTATATGCTTGTCATCGGTCAGAAGGAAGCCGAGGACGGCACGGTATCGGTACGTCTGCGTGACGGCGGCGAGACGCTTGTCATGTCGCTTGACGAGTTTGTGGCGAAGATCAAGAAGGAAACGGCTAACCGCGAATAATCGCACTTCACGGCGTGCGCGCCATAAAAGTTTCGGTCAAGCCTTTTCAAAGGCTTGCGGGTTCCAAGGGCGGAGCCTTTGGTCGCGCTCCGCAGAGCGCGAAATCTTCCACGGCATTTCTTTTTTGCAAAGCTTTTTTCTTTGTGCCTCTGGTATCAAAGAAAAAAGCGTCAATATCTATTGATTAAACAAAAAATCTGTAGGTAGTTAGCTTTAAAACTAACCATCTACAGATTTTTTATTTTGGAAAGCAAATTCAGACGCTTTCTTTGACGCTACTGGCGCAAAGAAAGCTTTGCAAAGAAACGCCGATAGAGATTTTCGCGCTCTGCGGAGCGCGACCAAAGGCTCCGCCCTTGGAACCCGCCACCTTTTAAAAAAGGTGGACGAAAACTTTCATGACGTTGGTTTTGCTTAATCTTTCGCCATTTCCAAAAGAGTTTGTCTGGCATTAAGACTCGGATCGTCAAGCACAGCTTCGAGAAGCCTATCCAGCGTCATGCCGATCTCCTTACCCTTTTTGCCCAGTGCCGCCACGTCCTTGCCGTCTATCGCAAGATCTGCGATCCTAAGACAGTCCCCACGCCCAAGGCAGAGTGCCGCAATGTGTGAGATCTGCTCAGCCTCGCTCTCCCTGCCGCACACAGCGTACAGTGCCATCAAATGCTCAAAATCTTCCCCTGCCCGTGCCAGAAGACGTCTGACCTGCGGCTCCGCAACCTTTGCAGGCGGCTCATTCAGCAAGCTACACAGCCTCGTAACCGTTCCTATGGACTGATTTGCCAACTTAAGTCCGTGCAGATACGCCGACAGTGCCGCAGGCTCTGCCTTTCGCATCAAAAACGCAAGCCGCACCTCAAAAACACGTGGCAATCGGCAAATATCCTCCAATATCTTCGCACCCTTTAAAACAAGCTCCGTCACACCGCTCTCGTCCATCAATGCAAGCGCACGGCAAACGTGCTCGCCCTCCAAAATGCCCCTGAGCTCTGCCGCGATACGCTCGGCGGAAATGCGTTCAAGCCCAAAGCGGCAAACCGAAATTGCCGAAAGGGTGTTTTTTTCTATATCAAAACCAAGCTTTGAGCAAAAGCGAAACGCACGCAAAATACGCAACGCATCCTCGGAAAACCGTCTCTCGGGCTGTCCCACCGCACGAAGGATACGTTCCTTAAGGTCCTCCCTGCCCCCATACAGATCGACAAGACCGCCCCTTGGGCTGTACGCCATGGCGTTGACCGTAAAATCACGCCGCAAAAGGTCCTCCGAAAGCGTGCGCGTAAAGCGCACCGACGAGGGGTGACGAGAATCGGTATAGTCGCCGTCCACGCGGTAGGTGGTGATCTCAATGGGCATAGACCCGACAAAGACAGTCAGCGTCCCGTGCTTAAGACCCGTTTCGATGGTCTTAAAATCGGCAAACACCGCCTGCGTCTCGGTCGGCAGTGCCGAGGTGGTAATGTCAAAATCGTTCACCGCACGCCCAAGCAAGGCATCCCGAAGCGCACCGCCCACAATATACGCCTCATACCCTGCTTCATAAAGACGCTCAAGGGCAAATCCGATCTCTTGCGGATAGCTTATCATCGCTTGTATCCTTTCTTAATGTCATTTTGTCCCCTAAGGGTTTCGCCCACTGCGTGGGCGCCCAAGGACGCTGTCCTTGGATCCTGCCAACTTTTGAAAAAGTTGGATCAAAACTTTCA
>JAZNDA010000040.1:0-2353 GCA_045587785.1 Eubacteriales bacterium
ATACAAGAGCACTGAGCTAAAATCCAGGGAATAAACTCAAAAGGCGCAACATTGTTCTTTCCGTCTGCAAAGTGACAGTAGACAGCGTTTCCGGGGAAGTTCAAGCCTGCCATACTCAGCCCTTTCTCGTTTGTAGCCTCATAGTATAGAGGAAAGTCATCGACAACGGTAGCCATGCCGATCATTGCATAGTGTAATGGGATCGGCTTCTCACAACGCAGTTTTATTTCATAATAACGCGGAGTGATCACAACGCTTTCACCGTATCCACGGTCCAGATCCAGATTTCTGCCAAAATAGGAATCGCTATTTCTATAGCAAACAGCCGTACACATAAATACCTCTTTACCCGTATTTTTCATTAAAAGAATACCCTGAGCAGCGATATGTAAAATCACCGCCAAAGACAAGGCGGTGACTTTTCGGGATTCAGTTAAACGACGGCGCGTGCGTATCACCCGTCGCAAACGTATTCGGCCCAGGGTTCGACATGGAAAAATACATCTTCGCCGCCTTGGTCGTACCGAAATCGCGGTTAGAGCCCGTTTCCTGAACCTTGTTGAAAGCATCACGGAACATCTGATTGTGCGCTTCCTCGCGGTTGAGAAGAAAATCAATGGTTTCTCTAACCTTTTTGTCCTCGATCTGACGGTAGAGATATTCGTAAACCACCTTTGCTCTTTGCTCCGACGCGATGTTGGAGAGCAGATCGGCGCACAGGTCGCCCGTGACGGTAACGTAATCTCCTGTCCAAGAGTAGCCCGAGGCATTGATGAGTCCCGGATTGAGCCCGTTCTGAACGTGTGCTTGTATCTCCCCTGCCTGCACCTTCGCCGCGTCTACGTCGTGACCGCCCAGCAGATTGATGGTCTGCGCAATCATTTCAAGATGTCCCAGCTCCTCGGCTGCAATATCAAGGAATAAATCCTTGATCTCGGGGTCTTTGATACGAAAACTCTGTGACATATACTGCATTGCCGCCTTAAGCTCGCCGTTTCCGCCGCCAAGCTGTTCCTGAAGGAGAACCGCATACTGCGGATTCGGTCTCTCCACCTCTACGGGATGGAATAACAGTTTTTCGTGTTTGAACATATATACCTCCGTTTTTTGTATTCACCGTTATTATTTCCAAAAACGGCGGAAAATATATTGTTGAAGGAATAAAATTTATATGATGCTGGGGTGACAGTAGGCAATCTTCACCTCGGTTATCTTTTTTATTTTCGGCATTTTCGGAGCGATCTATACGAGATTTTGACAGGTATGTACAGTTATAAAAGTACAAATAATATCCATATCACAAATCGGAGGATGGATAATGGAATCGGTATGGGAGAAAACGGCAGTAAGACCGCAGTTTGATGCGCCCCGCGGAAATAAAAAGACCGACGTTTTGATCATCGGCGGCGGGATCGCGGGGATCTTGTGCGCTTATAAGCTGAAAAACACCGGCGTGGATTGTATGCTCGTAGAGGCGACGGAGATCTGCGGCGGAATCACAAAAAACACCACGGCGAAGATCACTTTGCAACATGGATTGATTTACGATAAGATGATAAAACGCTTTGGCGAGCATCGGGCACGGCTTTATGCAAAGGCGCAGACCAAAGCGATCAAGGAATACACCCATCTTTGCAAAAGCATCGACTGCGACTTTGAATCGCGGGACAACTACGTTTATTCTCTTGGTGACCGCAAGAAAATTGAAAAAGAGGTTGCCGCGCTAAACAGACTCGGCGAAAAAGCCGAGTTTTCGGATGCGTATGAGCTTCCGTTTTCGGTTGCAGGTGCAGTGTGCGTCAAAGATCAAGCGCAATTTCACCCATTGAAGTTCCTATATGCAATCGCCAAAGATTTGCCCATTTACGAGCATACCAAAGTCGTGGAACTGATGCCGCATAAGGCAAAAACCAACTACGGTGAGATCACCTTCAAAAAGCTAATCATCGCCACCCATTTCCCGATGCTCAACAAGCACGGATTATACCCCTTAAAGCTTTATCAGCACCGTTCCTATGTGATTGCTCTCAAGGGCGCGCAGAACGTGAACGGAATGTACGTGGACGAATCCGACACGGGGCTGTCCTTCCGAAGCTACGGCGACCTTTTGCTCCTCGGAGGCGGTGGACACCGCACAGGCAAACAGGGTGGATGCTGGCAGGAGCTTGAGGAATTTACCAAAAAGCATTACAAAAGCGCCGAAATTGTGGGTAAATGGGCAACGCAGGATTGCATGACGCTGGATGACATTCCCTATATCGGGCAATACTCAAAATCCACGCCCGATGTGTTTGTGGCAACAGGATTTAACAAATGGGGCATGACAAACGCCATGGTCGCCGCCGACATTCTC
>JAZNDA010000041.1:0-3285 GCA_045587785.1 Eubacteriales bacterium
TCAGCAGGGAAACGAACAGCATGGTACAGCAGGTGATGACGAAGGCCACCAGCAAGAAGAATACGAAGAACCCACTGAGATATCTCAGCACAACGCGGGTCTTGCTTTTTTGTTCCTTCATTTGTTCACCGCCTTGTAGCCCAGCCCGTGAACGGTCTTGATCTCAAATTCGTCACAGCTTGCAAGCTTCCCGCGGAGCTTGGTCATGTACACGTCCACGGCGCGGGGGGCGGTATCCGTATCCGCATCCCAGAACTCATCCATCAGCTGGGTGCGGGTGAAGGTCTTCTTGGGGTAGGAGAGAAGCTTGTACAGAATGGAAAACTCACGGTTGGTGAGAGGGATCTCCTCCTCCCCCAAATAAGCTGTATGCTCGTCGGCGTCCATCACGAAGTTTCCGATCTCCAGCTTGCGGCTGGACGCGATCTTGGCGCGGCGCAACAGCGCCCCGATGCGCAAGAACAATTCGTCCAAGTCGATAGGCTTCACCATGTAATCGTCCACTCCGATGCGGAAGCCCCTCTGCTTGGAGGCGATGTCATCGCGGGCGGTCATGAACAGGATGGGTATGTTTTCGTTTAAAGATCTTACTGTCTTCGCAAATTCAAAGCCATCAATATCAGGCATCATAATATCCGACACTATAAGGTCAAATGTGGTCTTATACATCTCGTCGTACGCGCTTTCCGCTTCAAGACAGCCCACCGCCTCATAGCCGCTGTTGTTCAAAAACGAGCAGACGCTGCGGTTCAGATCTCTGTCATCCTCCACAATTAAAATTTTGAACATTATTTTCCTCCATCATATTAGTTTAATTCTAAGTAATTCGTTACTCACTCCATTATCTTGACGATATTTTCAACCGTTAAGCAAATCTGCTCCTCGTTTGTAACCGTAGGTTTACCGTCACCATCTTGCGCTCCGTACATACCGAAGTATGCGTGACAGCCGCCGTCGATTATATATTCCGTAAAATTGTTTGGAAGGTTAGACTTGCTCTCTTCGTATTTCTCACGGTTCATGACCCGATCCGCACTTCCAAAAATCTAAAGCACGGCAAGATTGAATGGCATCTCCACAAGCACGCACAGAATTCCTTCCTCTGCACACGCTTGCATTAATGGAATGTATGTGGTATATTCCACCTTGCCGCCGGGATAGAATATGAAGCCCTTCGTTGCTCCTTCAGGTTCAAATACAATCGTACCGTCGGGTTTTTCCTTCCACGTAGTGCTTTGCGGCAAAAAAGCGCCTATTTCTTCATTATCCGCACGGTAATAGTCGCCGAGATAGATAGCGCAGGCTCCCACGATAATTGCAAAGGCAAGAACAACGGACGTTGTGACTATAAATATTTTTCGTTTGCGTTTATCGGATAAAAAATTCATTTCAGTTTTCTCCAAGATCAGTAGTAGCTTGTGTTATTTCCGCCATCAATTTCCGGTGTGACGGTATTAAAGATAATTCACCGCCAAGATCACGATGCTCGTGACGATCATAACAATACCAACCACGCGGTTTAGGGTCTTTGCCTCAGCCTTGTTGGCGATCTTTGCGGCAATTCTTGCCCATAGCAGAGTAAATACCACGCACAACACCAGGCAAATAATATCGGGAAGTCCCCCGATCATGAAATGGCTGATACCGCCGGTCAGTGCCGTAAACGCCATAATGAACACGCTTGTGCCAACAGCGAGATGCATGGGATAACCAAGGAAGGATGTCAGGACGAGCAACAGCATCATTCCGCCACCCGCACCTGCAAATCCGCATATAAAGCCAACGAATATACCGCCGACGATTGCCTTGATCAGTCTGCTTTTCGGGGAGCTTTCTTCCAATTGCTCCCTCGTTTTGTTAACAGGTTTTAACAAGAACCGCAATCCGATAATAATCAATGCAATCTGCATCGTACCGCTCATAGCCTGCTCGGGCAGAAAGCTTGCCACAAAGCTGCCTATCATCGTTACGATAAGAACACTGATCAGCAGAGGTAAGCTGTTTTTTATATCCAAGTTGCCATTTTTCTTATATGTATATGCGCTGACAAGACTTGCCAAAACGTCGCTGATCAGTCCTATGCCAACCGCATCATAGGCAGGGACGCCTAAAAAGGTTATGAGCATAGGGCCTATCACCGCTGCGGCGCTCATGCCTGCAAAGCCCGTTCCGATACCTGCACCTGCGCCTGCAATAAAGCATACAAGTATTTTTATTAGAATATCCACCATAATATATCACCAATAAATTTATTTTTTGTTTTATTTCCGTGTGGAAGTTGTCTGTATTCCATTATTTAAACCGCTTTTTCAAACAATATTTCCACTTTGACTTTTATTATATCATAGAAATGTTAAAGTTTTGTTTGTGTTTTCGCCTTTTTCGAAAAATCTTCAATATATTTTAGCATTTTTTCGGTTTGATTTGAACAACACAAAACATCAAAAGTGTTGAATTTAGAAACGGCAACGCCGATTTTGTCAGCGTTGCCCGATATATTATACTAAGCTTGTCTTTTTGAGAACCACCTTGCTGATTGCGCCAAGACCAAATGCGAACAATGCACCGCCTGCCGCGCATAGCACCACGTTGATTGCGGTTGAGCCGAGAGGCGTGATCATTGAAACCATCATAAAGAGGAGCATGCCGCCACCGAGCGAACCGCAGATAGAGAGCCATACCTTCTGTTTTGCCGCCACGCTGATAAGAGTAAAGATCGAAACGAACACAAACATCAAAAATATCTTTGCGAGCATACACATCACGATATTGCCCGCGTTAAGTCCGTGAAGGTCAAAGGAAAGACCCGAGATCGCACCGCCGAGGATAGAACCGATGAGATATGCGATCAGCATAAGCGCTCCGCATATAAAGCCCGAGAGCGTCTTTGACACCACGTATTCGCTTCTTTTTGCACGAACGGTAAAGAGATTCTTTGCGTATCCGCTTCTGAAATCGTCCGAAATAAAGAGGCAGATGAAAACGGCAACCCCCATAAATGCCATATTGATGTTGCACATCATAAAGATCTCATCGCCGCCGAGAGGCTCACCGGGAAACGTTCCGATATTCTGCCAAGCGTTTTCGGGGCCTTCCATGATAGTGATCTCACCTGTCTGCTGATTGACAGATTCCTGTCCGTCCATCATCGACATCATGACTGTCATCAGAATTGGCATCACAAGAGCACAAGCGATCAGGATGTAAAACAGCTTTGATTTGAACATTCTTCGGAAGTCCACCTTCAGCATGCTTTTCACGCGCTTACCAAAGCTGACTTTCTCA
>JAZNDA010000042.1:0-9343 GCA_045587785.1 Eubacteriales bacterium
CGACGAGGATAAGGATGTGGGCAACCCCTATATTGCCTTTACCATGATCGATCAGGGACATAACTATCCTGCGGGATATGACTATGCACGCGGCATCAGACGTCATGATATGTACCTGCAGTTCTTCAACCACTATCTGAACGATGCGTATAACTATGCCGACGTCGTTTGGATGACCCCCGTTGACGGCACCTCGGTGGCAAAGCCGAACAGCAAGATCGAGGTCAAGTTCTACAACCGTGTTGACCTTGACACCGTCGAGAACGGTGTTGTTGTTACGGATAAAGAGGGCAACGCCATCGATGGTACTTGGGAAGTGAGCGAGGAAGACACACTGTTTACCTTTACGCCCACGTATGGCCTTGAGGCAGGTGAGTCCTACACCGTGACCGCTAAGAACGGCGTGGTCAAGGCAACGGGCGGCGGCTATCTTCCCGCCGACGTGATCAGCACCTTTACGGTGACCACCGTCAACTCTTACGCATATCCCAAGGCGGATACCTTTACCGCGAAGGGGTCCATTATGGGTCTCTCGCTCACTACGACTGCCCTTCAGACCCACAACTCGTACAAGACCGCTCTGATGGTCAATACAAAAATCGACGGTTTAGACCGCGACACTATCATCACCTACGTGACCTTTGACAAGGCTGACCTTGTTGGCAAGAGCGCACTGCGCTTTGAGGCGGCGTATATGTCTGACCCAAGCGGCGTCGACTTTGACGTCTATATGGTAGACGGTTACGGCATCGACACTTTGACGCTTAGTCGCAATGCCACCCCCACCCAGCTTACGAAGGGCAAATTTGTTGACACCGTCTCGCTGGATGAGCATGGCTACGGCAGTATGGATCTCACCGCACTGGATCTTTCGGATTCGGGTGACGTGACCTTTGTTCTGAAGCAGAACGGCACGGACGGCGTGATGTTCGAGAGTAACGAGAGTAACCTGACCCGTGAGCGCGGTGTGGGTATCGTGGCTGTGGGCATAGCCACGTGGTAAAGCTTATCGCGGACACCTACGTATCCGAGCGCGAGCCCGATACCGCATACGGCGATGATCCCACACTGCTTATTGACGGCCATCTTGTAAATGACGGGCTGACATGGAATACTAAGCCCGAGCTTGAGGAAGCGACTTGTACAGAGGACTTTGACAGTGTTGGTTCACGAAAACGGACGCCGTAGTTGGCCATTCGTATTCCTCGGACTACGATTTCCGCTTGGGCGAAGCCGCTTCGTATGGTGTAAGTAACGACCCTTCGGGTACTAATAGTAGCAATGACGTATTCATATTGAGAAACGGCATAGCTAAGTTCTATAACGTAGGGAGCAAAAATATCACGCCTCGCTATTTGCAGAGCAAATGGCGAGGCATATCACTTTTTAGCAGAAAAACGTTTTTGTTTGGCGTTTTTTCCAAAAGAAAACGGCAAATTGGGTGGTAAATTTGGATGTTTGCCTTGACAAGCGATGATTTTTATGTTATCATATTTATATATATAATGAAGGTGATGTTTATGGCGAAATTTGCGGATATTCACTGT
Source organism: Eubacteriales bacterium (assembly GCA_045587785.1). Lineage (GTDB taxonomy): Bacteria > Bacillota > Clostridia > Oscillospirales > CAG-272 > RGIG8775. The sequence continues at coordinate 1,548 of JAZNDA010000042.1, forward strand.
CATATGCTTTACGGCTTGGATGACGGCGCGGCACAGCGCGAGGATATGATCGCGATGCTGACCGCGGCACACCAGAGCGGAACCGAGGCGATCTGCTTTACGCCTCACTATGAGCCCGAGAGCTTTGCGTATACGGGGGAACAGCTCGTGAACCGCTTTGAAGAGGCAAAGGCGTACGCGGCGGAGCATTTTCCGTCGATGAAGCTGTATCTTGGAAACGAGCTGAGCTATCGGTTTGATTGCGTGGACCGTCTTTTGTCGGGCGAGTGTCTTTCACTTGCGGGCGGGCGTTACGTGCTGATCGACTTTTTCGGCGTTTCGGGCGAGAAGGAGATGGCGACCATCTTAGAAAAGCTGTGGTGCGCGGGATATATTCCCGTAGTTGCCCACGTGGAGCGGTACGATTTTCTTCGCGGCAAGCTTCGTGAGCTTGTTTCTCTGTCGAACGAGGGTGTGATCTTTCAGATCAATTCCCATTCGCTGGTGGCAAAGGAAAAGGGTGCTGCGCACAAAAAGATGGCAGAAAAGCTCTTGGCGCGCGGACTTGTGGACGTTATCGCGTCGGATTCGCATGACAGAGATGCAAGAGCCCCCGAGCTTAAGACCTGCTATGAGTACGTGTCGGGAAAATACGGCGAGGACTACGCGCGGGCATTGCTTTACGAAAATCCCATGTGCATTATCAACAATCAAATCATTCGGGTTTAGGAGGAAGAATATATGCAAGATATAAATGAGAGAAGAGAGGAAGAGACCGCGATCGCCGTGTCTGATCTGTTTGTTCTTTTGTGGAAACGGCTTTGGATCATTCTTCTTGCCGTGGCGATCGTTGCCGGTGCGGTCTTTGTGTACAATTACACAACGTATACCGAGGAGTATACCTCAACCGCTAAGATCTACGTACTTAACACCGACGTGATGGAGGGAGCTTCGGCATCTACCACCGCATACTATTTCCAGCTTTCGCTGACCATTCTGGAGGACTGTAAGGAGCTTCTTTTGAGCGACACGGTCATGGTGAGAGCCGCGGAGCAGCTCGGTCTGGAAGTGGCGCCCTCGGTGCTCAGAAGCATGATCAAGATCCAGAGTGAGGAGGATTCCCGTATTCTCAAGCTGTCGGCTACAACGGGCAACCCCGAGCTTTCCTGTGATATCGCCAACGCGGTCAGTGAGCAGGGAGCCCAGCGTATCTGTGAAGTCATGAACGTCAACCAGATCAAGGTCTACGAGCAAGGCACGGTTTCCAGAATCCCCTCCAATGACGTGGGATGGCAGATCCCTGCACTGTTCGGACTTGTGGCAGGTGTGCTTGCTTACGGTATCTGTCTTGCGGTGATGCTGCTTGACGATAAGATAAATGACGTGGACGACGCGGAGATCTATCTCGGTCTTACGGTTTTGGGTAACATACCTCACGCATCGGGCGAGACGGGCAAAAAGAAAGTTCGCAGAATGTACGGAAAATACTACGGAAAGTATATCGGCAGTTCAGGTAGAAAATAAGCCGCGGTTTACCGATAAATTATGAGAAAGGTGTGTATAGTGTGAAAACGATTACGCTGAGAGAAGCAGCCAAGAAGGATTATTTTATTACTGAGGCATATAGAGCACTGAGGACCAATATGCAGTTTTGCGGCAGGGACGTGCGTGTGATCGCGCTGACCAGCTGTCTGCCCAACGAGGGTAAGACAACCATTGCCATCGAGCTTGCCAAGTCTCTTGCCGAGATCGGCAAGAAGGTGCTTATGATCGACGCCGACCTTCGCAAATCGGTGGTGGTCAAAAAATACACCAAGGAGCAGGGCGTGGTTGGTCTGAGCCAATTTTTGTCCCAGCAGGTGACGGAAGAAGACGTTTTGTACCGCACGCAGTATGAGGGCTTGGACATTATCTTTGCGGGTCAGTTTCCCCCCAATCCTGTTGAACTTTTGAGTAGCGTTGCATTCAAGGAATATTTGCAGAAGTGCAAGGAAAAGTATGACTACGTGTTGATCGATACGCCGCCTCTTGGTATGGTCATTGACAGTGCGGTAGTTGCCAGTGCGTGCGACAGTGCCATTATGATCGTCAATTCAGGTAAGATCCATCGCGCGCAGGCGATAGAGGTCAGAGACCAGCTGCTCCGAAGCGGTGTACGTATCCTTGGTGTGGTGCTCAACCATGCGGAAACCAATAAAGGTGTGGCCGGTAAGACCAAAGGCAACTATTTGTCCAAGTACTCACGTTATTACCGTTATGAGGGTAAATACATGGCGCACAAGGCGCAGATCCGCGGGGGAAACGCGGCGCCTCAGACGCCTCAGACAAGACCCACGGTGCCCACTGCACCTGCAGAGGGCAACCCCTTTGATGTTTTCAACTGAAAAAAACAACAGGCTGTCACAAGAAAACTTGTGACAGCCCACTTTAATTGTAAAAAAGTCCTAAAAAAACGCAAAAAAACATTGACAATTTGGTCAAAATGTGTTATACTTGTGCTACGACAGACTTAAAAAGGATTCTGCTACGGCTAACGCTCGCGGAGGAAAGGAATTTTATGGAAATAGCTATTATTGCGAACGACTCAAAAAAAGAACTTATGACACAATTTTGCATCGCATATTGCGGGATCCTGAGCAAGCACCATTTGTGTGCCACCGGAATCACGGCAAAGTATATAAACGAAGCAACGGGACTTGAGATAGAGAAGCTTCTGAGCGGCGAGCACGGCGGCGAGGAGCAGATCATATCCCGTCTGGCGTACAACGAGATCGACGTGCTGCTCAATTTTAGGGATACCAAGCCCGGCATCACGTTCAACGAAGTTGAGAACGAGCTGATGAGGATGTGCGACATGTATAACGTTCCCGTAGCGACCAACATCGCAACGGCAGAGGTTATTATATTGGCGCTTGACAGAGGGGATCTGGATTGGCGCGAGACCATGAATCCGCGTTCGGAGTATAATAAGAAGAAGGCGGCGAAGTAAAACGCCACGGCATTTCTTTGTAAAATAAAAAATCTGTAGGTAATTGGTTCTAAGACCAACTATCTACAGATTTTTTTGCAAAGAAATGCCGTAGGAGAGTTTCGTTCGTTGCGACGGGCGACGGTCGGCAAGCGTCGGGTCGCCCACCCTGTATGTGATGATTTGCCAAAAAGTGTCGAAAAAATTCACTATTTCTTATTGACTTGTCTTCAGTTTTGTTATATAATACATATAATAGAATGATATCCCCCTTTGCTTTTTGCAATGAGAAAGAGGTTTTTATGGCATTCAAAAACAGAAAATCTAACTATCCCTTGTATGAGACCACTCACTTTGACAACGTCCGTACCATGGTGGAAAATGCGGCAAAGAACTTTTCTGACCGCTATGCTCTTACTTATAAAAATGACCCCCGCGATGCCGAGGTTCAGCATCTGACGTTTGCCGAGTGCCGTAAGTACGTGCAGGAGCTTGCTACCGAGTGCACCGCCATGGGCTTGCGCGACAAAAACGTCGCCGTTATCGGCGAGGCATCCCCCTACTGGGTGCTGACCTACTTTGCGCTGATGTCCATGGGCGCGGTCACCGTTCCCATCGACAAGGAGCTTCCCGCAGACGACATGGCGTCCATTCTGAACACCGCCGAGTGTGAAGTCGCGTTTATCTCCCCCGTAGCACAGGCTAAGGTGCCCGAGCTTCGTGAAAAGGTGGCAACACTCTCCACCGTCATCAGCATGGGGAAAGATTCCTATGAGGGGGCTATCCCCTTAGAGGAGCTTCGCGAGAAGGGCGCGGCTCGCGTGGCTGAAGGCGATAATTCCTATTACGATTATGAGATTGACAACGACAAGCTGGCATCCATCGTCTTTACCTCGGGTACAACGGGCAAGGGCAAGGGCGTTATGCTGTCGCAAAAGAATATCTGCTCGGATATGGAGCAGGGTATGTACAACTTCCAGATCACCTACAAGACGCTTCTCGCACTTCCGCCCCACCACACCTTCGGTTCGACAGTGAATATCATCGGACATTACGCGCAAGGCTGTGAGATCTACGTTTCCTCGGGCATCAAATATATCCTCAAGGAGCTTCAGGAGTTCAAGCCCACACACCTTGTGCTGGTTCCTTTGTTTGTGGAGACCTTCTATAAGAGAATTATGGCCACTGCCGAAAAGACGGGACAGCTTGCCAAGCTCAAGAAGGGCATGGCTGTATCGGGGGCACTCAGAAAAGTGGGCATCGATATGAGAAAGAACCTGTTCGCCAGTGTCACCAAAAACTTTGGCGGCGAATTGCAGATGATCATCTGCGGCGGCGCGGCACTGAATCAAAAGATCATTGATTTCTTTGAGGGCATCGGCATTATCATTCTCAACGGCTACGGCATTACCGAGTGCGCACCGCTGATCTCCTGCAACCGAAACGAGTACCGCAAACAGGGCTCGGTGGGTCTTCCCATCATCGGCGGCGAGGTCAAGATCGTTGATCCCGACGAAAACGGCGAGGGCGAGATCGCATACCGGGGTCCCAACGTCATGCTGGGTTACTACAAGCAAGAGGAGGCGACCCGTGCGGTCATCGACGAGGAAGGTTTCTTCCACACGGGCGACTTTGGCAGAGTGGAGCTTGAGGGTGAGGATCAGTGGATCTACATCACGGGACGCCTTAAGAACCTTATCATCCTCTCCAACGGCAAGAACGTATATCCCGAGGAGATCGAGACCGATATCCAAGGCATTTACGGTGTGAACGAGGTCGTAGTTTACGCAGGCGAGAGCAAGGGGGACAACCAGAAAGAAGTCATCGTTGCCGAGATCTACCCCGACCTTGAGGGACTGGCTTCTCACGGCATCACCGACGTTGACAAGTATTTTAGCGAAGAAGTCAAGAAGATCAACGAAAAGAACGTATCCTACAAGAGCGTGGGACTTGTCAAGATCCGTGACACCGAGTTCCCCAAAAACACATCCAAGAAGATCACTCGCTTTGCGATTGATAAAACAATTTAAATAATTTAAACATTGGAGGAAAACTCATCCTAGGGTGACAGCGGGTTCGTATATCTACTGTCACCCTAAAGAAAGCGTCTGAAATAGCTTTCCAAAATAAAAAATCTGTAGGTGGTTAGTTTTAAGACTAACCACCTACAGATTTTTTGTAAGAATTATTTCTTTATTATCCAAGCCAGCACGTTCTGGATCTGTGCATCCCAGTATTCCCAGGTGTGGGCGCCCTTGGATTCCGAGTAGGTCAGATCGTATCCCAGCTTTTCAAGATGCTCCTTCATCTGCACGTTGCAAGTGTAGTGCGAGTCCTCGGTGCCGCACCACTGGAACAGCGAGGGCAGGGGCTTGCCGCTTGCCTTCAGCTTTTCGGAAAGCGCAAAAATGTCATTGTCGCCGCCCATGGTGTCGGGAGCGAAAATGTGGGGGAACTCTTTGATGCGGGGGCTGATATCCATAACGCCCGACAGCGAGGCGGCTTTGGAGAAGGTCTCGGGACAGCTCATGGCGATCTTAAACGCACCGTAGCCGCCCATGGAAAGTCCTGCGATATAGGTATCCTCACGGCGTGGGGACATGTTCGGGAAAAACTCTCGGCAGATCTCGGGAAGCTCCTTGGCAACGTAGGTGAAATAGTTGCCCGAGGGGGAGTCGGTATACCAGCATCTGGCGGTGCTTGGCATGACCACTGCCATGCCGTAGTTGCTGATGTAGCGTTCAATGGACGTGCGACGTTGCCAGATGGTGTGGTCATCACTCAGACCGTGCAAAAGGTAGAGCGTGGGGTAATTCTTGGCACCCTTGCCCTCCATGCCGATCTGTCCTGTAGTGTCCTGTGGCAGAATGACGTCCATCTGAACGCACATGCCAAGGGCTTTGGAGAAAAAGTCAACGTGAAAAAGAGCCATGATACATTTCCTTTCTTTGAATGGATGTTTTTTTATTATACATCCAAAGCCAAGTTTTGTCAACCCCCTTGAAAAAGTCAAAATAGTATGGTAAAATAAAGCAAAAGCAGGCAAGGAGATGAGAAAATGGCAAGAAGAAAAAAGGGTGGTAAGCTGCTTTTGTCGCTGATCGCTATCATTATACTGGCGATCGGCACGTGGAAGAGCGGACTTGCGGATGAATTTGTACCAAGCGTAGAGGTTGACGGAAGAGCGGAGTTCCACATTGTGGACGTCGGGCAAGCGGACTGTACGCTGATCCTGACCGAAAAGGGCAACATACTGATCGATGCAGGCGATATCGATACCAAGGACGAGGTCAAATCATATCTGGAAAGCGTTGGCGTAAGAGAGCTTGCGTATGCCGTGTTTACCCACCCCGATGCCGACCATATCGGCGGCGCGGCGACGGTGCTCCGCGGCTTTGACGTTGAACACGTCATTCTTCCTGCACTGCATGAGAGCGACGTTCCCACCACCAAGGTTTATGCGGAAATGTTGACCGCGCTTGAGGAGGACGAGGATATCGAGGTGATCGCCGCGGTAGCGGGGGACACCTATCAGCTGGGTGAATTGCATTTTGAGATTCTGGCACCGCTGTCGGACAACTATTCCAATATCAACAATTACAGCGTCAGCATCATGTTCGGTTTTGGGAGTACGTCCATGCTGTTTACGGGCGATGCGCTGGAGCAATCCGAGAGGGAAATGCTGGAGAAATATTCCGCAAATAAGCTGAGAGCCGATTTCTTTCAGGCGGGTCATCACGGCGCGAGCAACGCCAATACCGTGGAATTTATGAGAGCGGTGTCGCCGAAGATCGTGGCGGTGTCCTGCGGCGCGGACAATAAATACGGGCATCCCACAGGGGAAGCATTGGCGGCGTATGCCGAGGTGGGAGCGACCGTCTACCGTACCGACGAGCTGGGTACGATGATCTTTGTGACCGACGGCAAGGAGATCGTGAAGAAATGAAAAGAGTTTTGATCACGGGCGGCTCCCGCGGGATTGGCGCGGCGTGCGTGCGGATGTTTGCCGAGAGGGGCGACAGAGTTGTTTTCCTATATAATAAGAGCAGGGAGCAGGCAGAGATACTGTCAAAGGAAACGGGTGCGCTTGCTCTCCCTTGTGACGTCTCGGACGTGGCAGAGCTTAAGGCGGCGATAGGAGAGGCAAGCAAGTGGCTTGGCGGCGTGGACGTGTTGGTCAACAACGCGGGCACGGCACTTATCAAGCTGCTTGGGGATACAAGCGATGAGGAAATGCTGACGGTGTTCCGTACCGATCTTTTGGCGGCAACGGTGGCGTGCCGTGAGGCATCAAGAGATATGGTGCGTGGGCAAAAGGGGTATATCGTCAATATCGGCTCGGTTTGGGGCAGAGTGGGCGCATCCTGTGAGAGCGTGTACTCGGCGGCAAAGGCGGGGCTGAGGGGACTCACCGTGGCACTGGCAAAGGAGCTTGGACCGTCAAATATTACGGTCAACTGTATTGAGCCGGGGGTGATCCTCACCGATATGAACGCCGCGCTGGACGGAGAAACGCTTTCGGAACTAAAAGAGCAAACGCCGCTTTGCCGTCTCGGAGAGACGAAGGATATTGCCGATGCGGTGCTCTTTTTGACCTCGGGGAAGGCGGATTTTATCACGGGGCAGTGCATCGGAATCGACGGCGGGTTTGGGCTATAAATAGGGCGAAAAATTTTTTGAAAAAAGTTGAAAAAATTTCAAAAAACCCCTTGACAAGCGGAACGGAAAGTGATATAATAGTCAAGCTCACCGCACGAGCGGGGGGGCGAAACGGTCATTGAAAATTGAACAACAAAGAGGAAAGTACAAGCATATAGTATGTGCGAAACGGAACTCGAAAATTCTGAAA
>JAZNDA010000043.1:0-23134 GCA_045587785.1 Eubacteriales bacterium
ATATTCCCTGTCAGTCGCACGTGCCATTTCCTACATACGGGAGAATCTGTCCGCCTCACTTACCGTTCAGGATGTAGCCGACAACACACTGTGCTCTCGCGGCAGACTTTCGGCAAGCTTTAAGAACGAGCTTGGACAGTCCACATCGTCTTATATTGAAAATCTTCTCATGATCCGCGCCCGAACCATGCTTCTCTACACCGACTACCGCATCGGAGAGATCAGTTCACAGCTCGGTTTTTGCGATCAGTTCTATTTTTCCAGACGCTTCAAAAAACACTTTTCTCTCTCCCCCAAAGAATACAGAAAACGCAAGGAAGAACCGTAAAAAGACTTGACAACATTTTATTTATGTGCTATCATATATCGTAATCATTTACATTTAAGTGGGAGGATATATCCATGAAAACGATTCTTTTCCAAGGTGACTCTATCACAGACTGCGATCGGAACAGAAATGTGACGCCGACAGCACTCAACAGCCTCGGTGACGGCTATCCCCGTCTGGTCTCGGCGGAACTCGGTTTCGAGAACCCTGGCGAATACATTTTTTACAATCGAGGCATAGGTGGCAACCGCATTGTGGATGTCTACGCACGAATCAAGGCAGACATTATCAATTTGAAACCGGACTACATGAGCCTTTTGATCGGTGTTAACGACGTATGGCATGAGATCGGCAACAAAAACGGTGTTGATGCAGAAAAGTTTGAAAAAATATACACCATGCTCCTTGAAGAAATCAAGGAGGCGTTGCCCGACATCAAGATCATGCTTCTTGCTCCCTACGTTATGGAAGGAACTTCTACCTACAATCCCGAAGAAAAACCCACACTCTGGGAGACCTTCCGCACAGAGGTTGACAAGCGCATTGCTGTCGTTGACAGAATCGGAGAAAAATTCGGATTCCCCGTTATTCATCTTCAGGAAAAATTTGACGAACACGTTGCTATAAACAATGACAATGCCTACTGGACAGAAGATGGCGTGCATCCCACCATATTCGGTCATGAACTCATTGCACGCGAGTGGCTCTCGGTCTTTCGCACGTTATAATTGAACAAACAGAAAAAGACGGTATCCAATTTGATTGATCAACATTGGATACCGTCCTTTTTTATTCACTGTCAGAAGTCTTGATTTTCACAAGCTCCAGCTTGGGCGACAAGACCTTATTCAGCTTAAGCTCCATATAATCCTCACCGAAACGGTTGATTACGCCCGCCAAAAGAGGCATTGAATCTTGCGAAAGCTCCTGCAAAAAGACAGATACCGCCTCGGAAACAAATGCTTCCCCTGGGGCTTCTTCGTGATAAATCAGCAATCTGCCCTCACCGATAAAGACAAACTTCAAAATCCTTGAGCAAGGTGTTTCCATAAAATCAAGACGAACCAACAACACAAGTCTGTCATACTCGTCATGCTTGAATTTTGCACACGAAGCAATCAGATAGTCAAGCTTTCCGAAAGTATAGTGTCCGCAGATTGGTTTATGAAAGCCGAGCGGAATTTCATATTTTTGTCCCTTTTCGCAATATAAAAGATACGGAGTTTTATCTTTTTCATAAAATGAAACCGAAACAAATCCTTTGGTATACTGATTTTGAACCGCTTGCAAAATAAGCGGCATTAGCCCCACGGCATTCGGCTCCCCTTTTGTGAACCGGTAGTCTCCGACAATACTGTCAAAAATATTTTTTCGCAGGGAAAACAATGCAATCAGTTTATCTCTTAGGGATAATTTTTGGGGATAATACAGCGAGAGAGAATGAATGGTCTTTTGCAAGCTCTTATATTCACGGTTGTTTTTGGGAAGTGCTTGCGGAAACGCTCTGTCAAACAGATCCAAAGTATACTCAAAAAAGTTGCCTGTTTGAAAAAATTCACCGTTTCCTGCATTGGTAATCACAACAACATCGCTCTTTTTAAAGCCAAACACATTTTGTCCAAGCATGCCGTTAAACAAAAAGACATCGTTCTTTTTGCCTACCCAGATCTGATAGCCGTAATCAAAGGTTTTGCTTTCTTTTTGCACGTCAACATGACCAAAGCATGCGCTATTCAGATATTCACTCGATACAATACGCTTGCCGTCATATACGCCGTGTGAAAGAACCATATGACCGATCTTGGCAAAATCTTCCGCCAAAAGGTAAAGCCCCCATCCACCCTTTTCGATATCTTGCGGCGATTTCTCCCAATCATAGTTGACGATCCCGAGAGGGGCAAACAATCGCTTGTCCAAAAACTGTGTCAAAGATTCCCCTGTTTTATGCACAACAATTGCAGCCAACAAATACGTATTTAAACTGTTATATTTAAAGGTTTTTCCGATCTCGCCCTTGGTGGAGGAATTTAAAAATTCCTTCAGCCACTCAGTTGTAGTCATGCAATCGATTTCCGCAAATTGTAATGATGCCCTCATGGTGAGGATATCTTCCACGCGCAGATCCTTCAGCTTAAGCTTGGAAATCGCCCCGATCTCTTTTGGGAAGATGTCACAGATCCTGTCATCGACCGACAAAAGTCCGTCATCGATCAGCATACCGATAGCCAGCGATACGATGCTTTTACATGCGGAAAAGGTATATTTCCAAACATCCGATCTTTGGGCACCAAAGCTTGCTTCGCAAATAATATGACCGTTTCTCAAGATCAAAATATTGTGCATATTAAGGGAGCTGTCCCTGCTTATTTTTTGCAAGTACTCGCAAAGAAGCTCCGACGGGATCCCTTCTTCCTCGGGCATACAGCGTACAAGTTTTGTTCCCTGTCTTTCCGATGAAAAAGCAAGCTTTTGGGAATCTGCCTCTATCATCGGCACGGTAGCATTTTTGTTGTCCAGTAGCCTTGTCACGATCGTGGCAGAAGGCGGCAGAAGAAAAGAATTCACTAAAAATCTCCTTTTATCTCAGCTCATCCAAATTATAAGGTGTGGTCTGATAAACAAAATAGTTTAGCCAGTTGGAAAACAAAAGATTGGCATGCGAACGCCATTTTACGATCGGTGACTTGGTATCATCATCGTTCGGAAAATAATTCACGGGGACCTCAATGGGAAGTCCTGCGTTTTTGTCCCTCATGTATTCACGCTTTAACGTCTCGGCATCATACTCGGAATGTCCCGTAATAAAGATCTGTCTGCCGTTTTTGGTAGAGATCGCGTAAAGCCCCGCCTCCTCGGATGCGGCAAGGATCTTAAGCGAGGAGCAAGCCTTGACATCCTCCTGGTGGATGGTGGTATGTCTGGAATGAGGCACCATAAATACGTCATCAAAGCCACGGAACAAAATGGAGCTCTTCCTGACCACCTTATGCGGAAATACACCAAACATCTTCTTTTCCAATGGGTATTTTTGAATACCGAAATGGTAATAAAGACCTGCCTGCGCCCCCCAGCAGATGTGAAGCGTACTGTGAACGTGACGCTTGGACCATTCCATGATCTCGCAAAGCTCCTCCCAGTAATCTACTTGTTCAAATGGAAGCTGTTCTACGGGTGCGCCTGTCACGATCATGCCGTCAAAGGACTGATCCTTCACATCGTCAAAAGTCTTGTAAAACGCGCGAAGGTGCTCCTTGGATATGTTTTTCGATTCATAGCTCTTGGTGTGAAGAAGCTCTACCTCTACTTGAAGCGCCGTGTTTCCGAGTAAACGCATAAGCTGGGTCTCGGTGTCTATTTTTGTTGGCATCAAATTTACAATGGCAATGCGCAAAGGACGGATATCCTGCGTAACTGCCCTTGTTTCGTCCATGATGAAAATATTTTCGTTGGTCAGTGTTTTATATGCGGGCAGTTCATTTGGGATTTTAATCGGCATCTTCTTGCTCCTTATTCGATATTTTCAAGCGCTTGCTTGATGTCTTCAATCAGATCGTCTGCGCTTTCAATACCGCAGGAGACACGCACAAGATCGGGCGAAACACCTGCCGCCTCCAGTTCCTCGTCGTTCATCTGACGATGGGTGGCGCTTGCAGGATGCAGACAGCAGGAACGCGCATCGGCAACGTGTGTCTCAATGGCTATCAAGCGAAGCTTTTTCATAAACGCTTCAGCCGCTTTTCTGCCACCCTTGACACCAAAGCTGACAACACCGCAAGATCCATTCGGCAGATATTTTTCGGCAAGTGCATGATATTTGTCATTTTTCAAACCGCAGTATCTTACCCACGAAATCTTTTCGTTATTTTCGAGAAATTCGGCAACCGCTTGCGCATTTTCACAATGACGCTTGATACGCAGATGAAGACTTTCCAAGCCAAGATTCAAAATATACGCGCTAAAGGGCGATTGGATCGAACCGAAATCACGCATAAGCTGTGCGGTGGCTTTGGTAATAAACGCTTTGCCAAGTCCGAACTTTTCAGCATATACAACACCGTGATAGCTCTCGTCGGGTGTGCAAAGTCCGGGGAATTTGTCGGGATACTTAGTCCAGTCAAATTTTCCGGAATCCACAATACATCCGCCAACGCAAGAACCGTGACCGTCCATATATTTGGTGGTGGAATGTGTCACAATGTCTGCCCCCCATTCAAACGGACGGCAATTGACTGGAGTGGCAAAGGTGTTATCCACGATCAGCGGAACACCGTGAAAATGTGCCGCCTTGGCAAATTTTTCAATGTCAAGCACACAAAGTGCAGGATTAGCAATAGTTTCTCCAAAAACCGCTTTGGTATTCGGTTTGAATGCCAAGGCAAGCTCTTCATCTGTACAATCGGGAGAAACGAAAGTAAATTCGATCCCCATTCTTTTCATGGTAACCGAAAAAAGGTTAAACGTTCCGCCGTAGATCGAGGAGCTTGCTACCACGTGATCGCCACAGGCAGCAATGTTAAAAATCGCATAAAAATTGGCAGCCTGTCCCGATGACGTCAGCATGGCGGCGCTTCCGCCTTCCATCTCGGCAATCTTTGCCGCAACCAGATCATTGGTGGGATTTTGCAATCTGGAATAAAAATATCCTTCCGCTTCAAGGTCAAAAAGCTTGCCCATATCCTCGCTGGTATCGTACTTAAAGGTTGTACTTTGGACGATCGGAATCTGGCGCGGCTCGCCGTTTCCCGGGACATATCCCCCTTGTACACATGTAGTTTCCATTCTCTTTTTCATTTTATATCATTCCCTTTCTGATTTTATCTGAACACGGTGATACCGTCCCCAAGAAGCGCTTCCGTCCTCATGATGGTATACCATAAACTGTCTTGTTTGTTTTTATTGATCTGACATGCATCAAGTAATATATCAAGCAGTAAAGCCGGATTAAGATAATTTTCACTGCTCACGTTTAAAACAGTATGAATTTTTACACTTTTCGAAGTTTCATCATAATCAGCCTTAAAACAACGGACAAGAGGAATCATATTAAATTCCTTTTCCCCTGATTTGGTTGTCTTTTTTGCCATCAATTCGGATGCCGCAAGCAATTGATTCATGGTGTCGGCTGTATGCTCAAAAATATCGTCTCCCCCAAGCTCCATTTGATATTCGGACCAGACGTAATCGGAGAACTTTGTGTTTGGAACATAAACATCTAAAATTCGCATCTCATCGGTCACTTCGAGGTTCAAAAGATCCTTGATCTCCTCACATGAGATCTCCCTCTCAATTCGAATGTCCAACATCTCGCACTCGCTCTGCATTCCAATGGAAAGCGGTACGGAAAATACGATTTTCATATGTGGGTTAAATCCCTTGGTATACCACACGGGAATACCCGCACGGGAAAGAATACGGTGCACGGTTCTCTGTAAATCAAGATGAGAGATATACTGCAGATCCCCCACCTTGCGAAAACGGATGCGCACCGTTCTCGGCTCATCCAGCATTGGTCTTTGCTGTTTGATTTCCCATGTTTTTATTTGCCTGCTTTCGGACAGCATGACCTCTCACCTCCCAGCTTATTGGCACCGCAGCCACTGCATTGCTCGCGACAGTTTGGTGTGGTTTTTTGCTGATATGCCTTGTGCGCTTCTCTTAAGAAAAAGCTCTTATCCACACCGCAGTCGATAATATCCCACGGAAGCACCTCATCCTCGCCAAACTTACGGTTAGCGTAGAACGAAGGATCAATGCCCGCTTTTTCGAATACACCAAGCCATTTTTCATAATCAAAATATTCGTCCCATGCATCAAAAGCAAAGTCCTCATCGGCGGCAATGGCAAGTGCTTTCGACAACTTTCTGTCACCTCTTGCCAGAACAGCCTCTATCCTTGACGTACCTGCGTCATGATACAGATAACGGATCTTTTTATCACTGATCTTGCTACCCAAAAATTCTTGTTTTTTGGCAAACATTTCCGCCGTATCCTGTGCTTCCCACTGGAAAGGCGTAAAGGGTTTGGGAACAAAGCACGCCACGCTGACCGTCACCTGCGGCGCCCTTGCCTTATTACGTTTGGGGTTATGATAGAATTCATCCAAAACCTTTTCCGCAAGCTTGGCGATCCCCTCCAGATCCTCCTCGGTCTCGGTGGGAAGTCCCATCATAAAATAAAGCTTGACTTGCGTTTTCCCTGCCTCAAACGCCACGTTCACGGCGCGGAGAAGATCATCTTCCAGTACATTTTTATTGATAACATCACGCAATCTTTGCGTTCCCGCTTCGGGCGCAAAGGTAAGCGATGAGCTTCTGACAGAGGCGACTTTGTCCATAAGCTCTCTGGTAAAGCTGTCAACGCGAAGTGACGGCAACGAAAGGCTGACCATATTTTGGTCTGTCCAGGAAAGCAGTGAATCGGTAAGCTCGGTGAGCTTTGTATAGTCACTGATAGAAAGTGATGACAGCGAAATTTCATCATATCCCGTAGATTCAAACAAGCATTTTGCCTGACGGTTTAACACCTCGGGACTTTTTTCCCTCACAGGTCGGTAGACCATGCCTGCCTGACAGAAACGGCAACCTCTGATGCATCCGCGATACACCTCAAGCATAATACGGTCATGTACGGTTTCAATGTACGGCATGACAACCTTATCGGGAAAATAGGCACTGTCAAGATCCGTCATGATCCTCTTGGTGATCTTGGTCGGGATATCGTCATAGATCGGGCGGTATTCCTTAACCGTTCCGTCCTCACGATAGGAGACGTCATAAAAGGAAGGAACATACAAACCGCCGATCGTTCTTGCCGCCTCATGAAGAAATTCTTGCTTGGAATAACTTCCACTCTCTTTCATGCGAATATACAGCTTGGTAAATTCCACCAGCATATCCTCACCTTCTCCGATGGAGAAGCAGTCAAAAAAGTCTGCCACAGGCTCAGCATTATAAGCACACGGACCGCCGCCGATGATAATGGGAAAATCATCCCCTCTGTCCTTGGCATAAAGCGGTATTTTGGCAAGCTTCAGCATACCGAGAACATTGGTATAGGACATCTCATATTGGAGCGTAAAACCCACAATATCAAATTCCGTAAGCGCATCCTTGCTCTCATGTGCCGTCAGAGGAAGATCATACTGTTTCATTTTCTCGATCATGTCTGTCCACGGCATATATGCGCGCTCGCACCAAATATCTTCTTCCCTATTCAGTGCACCGTACAAAATACGAACCCCCAGATTGGACATTCCGATCTCGTAAGAATCAGGAAAACAAAACGCCCATCTCGCCTTGATCTTATTTTTATCCTTGATGATCTGATTGTATTCTCCGCCCGAATATCTGCCGGGCTTGGATACCGATTTTAAAATCGTACTTCTGTTTTTCATTTTATGGCTCACTTCAAATTGGATTTGGTATAGATCAGCGCAGGCACAAGCCAAACAAGCTGATAAATGGCAATATACAAAGACGGAATGTTGGTATACTGTCTGCTGAACATAATAATAAGAGAAACCAGCACACCAAGTAAAATTGAGAAACGGCGAAGCATCTTCTGCTTTGCGTGAATTCGTTTGATGTTAAAGCATTGTTCCAAAATCTTAAATATCATGTGAGGATTTTTTGATGTAACGATCCCGCTTTCGGAATGCTTGCCGATCGGAATAAGTTCATTGGGGGTGGGACGGATCACTTTGATAGATACATCCTTATCATTCCGAAGCATAGCGATCATCTTGGCGTTTACATTCGGGTCAAGGCTTCGGATTCCCACACGGATCCCGTTTCGCAGCATTTCAGCGGCAAACTTTTCAAAGCGTTGTGTTACGGTGTACTGTATGTAAAATTTAGCGCAAAGCTCCTCACCAATTGCCATGTAAAGAATAGACACTTGACCGCTTTCAGTTTTGGTTTTATCATCCAAACTTTGCTTTGGAAAAAAGCCGTGACTTCTCATGAAGGCGAGGTTACCGACATATACCGTCTTGAAAAGATCAACAACCGCTTCCACACCGCCAAACGTAATGCCCGTGATTCTTACATTGTCTTTTTTCTCGATTTCCTTTGCTGAATTATCAAACACATTGCAAAGCGGTGCACCGATAAGAGTAAATACCGAAAGTGCATACGATAAAATTTCATAGAAATCCATATCGTTGTATGCACGAAGTCCTATCACGTGCGCACCGTGCTTGCCGAACATTTCGGAGTCCTCAAGATATATGGTATCCGCATCGTTATATTCTTCCGCCGCCGCGTCTCCAATGACTGTGCTTCCAAGCTTAGAAAGCCCTTTGCTCAAATGATAAAACGGATAAGCATTGATGATAAAAAACTGCAATGGCACACACATAAGTTCGGTAAACATAAATGATGTAAACGCAAGTGACATGTCCCTTGTGAAACAGACGGTAAAGACCGCCATGACAAGGGCACCGAGTGTGGAATATGACAATTCATGAAAGTATTCCGAAAACTGCTGCGGGCGACGCCCCGAACGGCTGAAAAAATTGCCCACAAAATCTATTTTCTCTACAAAGAAGTTTTGCTTGGCCAAAAAAGCATCCGCGTTTTCGGAATATGCCACTCCCTCGAGCTGTTCCAGAGAAAGCTTGGGCTTACGATCTGAAACTACGTCAAACGAGAGCTTTTCGCGAACCAACCGCATGGCACCGTCTATCATACCAAACAGCATGAAGAGGGCTATGGCAAAGTTATATGTCAGCAGTCCGGCATCTCTGAAAAAGACAAACACAACAAGATGATATATCAGTCCAAGTACCGACAAACAGGATATAACAATATACGGCTCGCCGTGCAAAGAAAACAGCGCACGAAGTCCTCCCACGATTCTCTGGAAGGAGCATGCAATCAAAAGGACAGAAAAAACAACCGCACCGCCGTAATAGAAAAAAGGATTCTTGAGCATCTGAGAGAAAAACGCGACTTCCAGTGCGGTCTTGGGAAGATGCTCCCAAAACAGAATTACCACAGAAAGAATAAAGGTAAGAATAAATTGCTTGATTATTTTCCCGTATTCCGTGATATATTTCCTTTTAATGGCATCTGTTTGCTCATATGAGCGAAATTCCTCACCGCAATAACCGTAAGTGCGATCGCCCGTGGCTTCATCCAAAAGCGGGTCATAAAAACCGTTTCTTGCCGAACGAACACGCTCGTAGCCTATAGAATTTTCAAGAGCCTCCTTACTGCCGAGCGTCAACGCCAAATTGATATCGGTATCATCAAAATCGGGCTTGTCAAAAATCTCATTTTTTGCCACACCGTCCTGCTCATTCTTCAATCGACGAAAACGGAAAAAGCGTTTGAACATAGGCACACTGAGATAGGCATCGGCATATTCATCCTCTGTCTCATTTGTAGTTTGATCATTGGTTTGCATATGTTCTTCGGTTATCTCCGCCTCTCGTTGCTGAGACTTTTGTTGCTCGGCTGCTTCTATTTCGTCAGACTGATCTGACGGCATTTCAACATCCGCAATCTTAAGATCCAAAACTTTTTTCTCGTCATCTTCCGATTTCGATTCTGATAAGTTTTTGATTTCTGAAGGAACGGCAACATTTTGTGTTTCTTGCTTTTGGGGATCATCTTGAGGTTCCTGTGATTCGCGGAGTCCTTGATCGTCTTGCGGCTTCGATTCTACCGATTGCTCCCCGAAAATCTCTCCTTGCGATTCCTGTTCCGCCTCACCGTCCTCACGCGAAGCCATGACATTGGAAACATTTTCATTTTCTCGTAAAGTGAGTATTCCTTTGAAAGCACCCGTCACTTGTTCACAAGGCTCGGGCAAATCTTGTGGCTGATCCTGTTCTGCCATGGGAATACTTTCGCTCTCTTGTTCCTCCTGTGATACCGCCATGCTGTCGATGGTATCCTCTTGTTCTTCAAACTCGTATCCTTCTATGTTGTAGTCTTGATTTTCAGACGTTTCATTTTTTATATCGGTTGCGCCAATGTTCTTTTTCAAAAGAGAAAGAAGCTCCCCTGCAGATTGCTCGCCTGTCATTTTGGAAACGTCCGTGTTTGGTTCAGACGGTTTTTCAACATTTTGCTGTAAACGGGCAAGAAGCTCGGATATTTCATTATTTGGCTTGTTTTCCATAATCTTTCTCCGTTTTTTCGTTAGTTTTTGGTATGATGCTGTCTGGAAACCTCCGCAAGGATAACAGAAGCCGCCGTTGACACATTAAAGGAGTTGACTTTTCCGTACATCGGAATGGAAACTATAAAATCGCTTCTTTCCAGTACCAGCTTAGATACGCCGTCTCCCTCACTTCCGAATACAACAACCGCGCCTCCCGAAAAATCAACATCATAGTAATTCTGTCCGCCCGCTTCGGCGGAATAAACCCAAAGTCCTTTTTTCTTAAGTAGCTCAAGCGTGGATGCAATATTGGCAACCTTGGCGATTGCCAGATGCTCAATAGCACCTGCAGAGGCCTTGGTAACCAAAGGTGTCAGACCGCTGGCACGTCTTTTGGGAATGATCAAGCCATGTGCGCCCACTCCCTCTGCGCAACGAATCAAAGCCCCGAGGTTGTACGGATCGGTAATACCGTCCGACACAACAATGATCGGCTTTTCTCCGCGCTTCTCAGCGATATTCAAAATATCTTCAACGGATGAATATTCCTTTTCGGCAGCCATGGCAATAATGCCTTGATGCGGCGCAAAGCCCGACACCGAATCCAGCTTTGCCTTTTCCACCTCGATCACGGGAATCCCCATGTTTTTAGCTTCGGCAACCAAAACAATAATCGAGCCCTCAAGCTCGCCTTTGCGAATCATGATCTTATCTATGGAGCGTCCGGAACGAAGTAACTCACGCACAGCGTTTCTGCCAATTACGATGCCGCAGGATTCCTCCTGCCCGTCCACCGCATTTTGATGGACGACATTTGGTGCATCATATCCGCGTGTTCTTCTTTCGTATCGATTATTTTTATTGAATTCCGATCGGTTATATGCCATTTGTTTTTCCTTCCCAAACATCATTTCCTCTTATTATACCATTTTTTTTGCTTTTTGTATATACCTTTTACACATATTTTATTTTTTTTCAATAAAATATAAAATTGTCAAAAAGTTCTTGAAAAAAAAACAAAAATGTTGTATAATAATTTGTATATATGCAAACCAAAAGGGGGCGATTATTATGATGCAACAAAAAAAGAAAATAAAAATCGGACTTCTCGGTTTTGGGGCTATGGGCAAAGCACATTCATATGCCATCAAAAACCTTCCGTTTTTTTACAAGGAGCTTCCTTTTTCAGCCGAAATAGTAGGCGTTTGCACAACTACACCCCAAAAATCCAAGCAGGTTTGCCGTGATTTTGGTTTTGCCGTTCCCGTGACGTGCGAGGATGATCTGATAAACTCCCCCGAAATCGACGTCATAGATATTTGTACACCTAACATTTGTCATTATGAAACCTTAAAAAAAGCCATCAAGGCAGGCAAGCACATTTATTGCGAAAAACCGCTTTGTATCTCGTCGGCACAAGCGGAAGAAGTACGGCAGCTTGCCTCTGCGAACAACAACATCCACAAGATCGTATTTAACAACCGCTATATTCCTGCGGTTATGCGAGCGAAAGAACTCATAGAACAAGGAAAGCTGGGAAGGATTCTGTCCTTTGATGCCTCTTATCTGCACAGCGGTGCTGTTTTCACCTCTAAAAATGCAGGATGGAAACAAAACAAGGAAATATGTGGCGGTGGTGTACTGTTTGACCTTGGGTCACATGTTATCGATATGATCTACCACCTTTGCGGCAAATTTGATTCGGTTTGCACAACCACGCAGATCGCATTCCCCACACGTAAGGGAATGGACGGAAACGAATGGAAGACCAATGCCGATGAAGCCTTTTACATGCTGGCAAGACTTCAAAGCGGTGCAATGGGCACCATCCGCGCCTCCAAGATCAGCTGTGGAACCAATGACGATTTCTCATTTGAAATCTACGGCGAGAAAGGTGCTTTAAAATACTCTCTGATGGAGCCGAATTGGCTTTGGTATTATGACAATACAGCCTCGGAATCTCCCCTTGGCGGTATGCGTGGATTTACCAAGATCGAAACGGTGGGCAGATACCCGCTCCCCGGCGGAAATTTCCCCTCTCCCAAAGCTCCCGTCGGATGGCTGATGGGACACGTTGAAAGCTATTATGATTTTTTAAATTCTGTCTCATGCGGAACACAAAGCAGTCCGAATTTTGAAGATGCAACACATGTTCAGAATGTCATGCAAGCCGGATATCTTTCCGATCAAACAAAAACGTGGGAACAAGTCACAAAGTGAAATGGAGAAAAAAATGAAGGTTATCGGTTTAACCGGTCCCAGCGGCGCGGGAAAAGGTGTTTGCGATATATATTTTCAAAAGCAAAGTATTTCATATATCGACACTGACAAAGTATATCACGATCTGCTTGTGCCGCCGTCTCCGTGTGCCATGGAGCTTGCACGTCAATTTGGCAGTGACATCATCCATGACGATCAAACCTTAGATCGACAAAAATTAGCATCTATCGTTTTTTCCGACCAAACGGGGGAATCACTCCAAAAACTGAATGAGATTTCACACAGATACGTAAAGGAACAGACCCTTTCTATTCTTGACTGCCTGCGCTTACAAGGCGCAAAGGCGGCTGTGGTGGACGCTCCCCTTTTGTTTGAGGCGAAATTTGATGCGTTTTGTGATTTCACAATTGCCATTTTAGCCGACCGTGATATAAGGCTTCAGAGAATCATGGAGCGCGATTCTCTTTCACGTGAAAAAGCAATAGAGCGCATACGCGCGCAAAAAGATGATCAATATTATATATCACGCGCCCATTATACACTGTATAACAATCGGGATCAGGCATCGTTGCACGAGTCGCTTTCCGACATCTTAACCAAAGAAAATGTCTCTATTGATACACAAGAAAAGGAGAATTTGTCATGAAGGATCAACTGGGCTATCAAAAAAATAATTTTTACGAGGTCTTTGGCGAAGCGGAGAAAAAATCCGCTCACAGGTATGCTGCGGGATATGCCGAGTACCTGGATCTTGCCAAAACCGAACGTGAAGCGGTGAAATATTCCATTGAGATGGCAGAGGAATGCGGTTTTGTTCCCTATTGCTTCGGCATGAGCCTTAAAAAAGGCGGTAAGTACTATTTTAACAACCGCGGAAAAAATCTTTTCCTTTTCACCATTGGTGAGGAGTCACTTGAATGCGGATTTAGAATTTCCGCCGCGCACATCGATTCCCCAAGGCTTGATCTGAAGCCCTGTCCGCTTTATGAGGATGGCGGCATGTCATTTTTAAAGACACACTACTATGGCGGCATCCGCAAATATCAGTGGGTCACAGTCCCCTTAGCGCTTCACGGCGTTGTGGTGAAAGCTGACGGTACTTCGGTCAATATTTCAATCGGCGAAAAAAAATCCGATCCGATCTTCTATATTAATGACCTTTTGCCTCACCTTGGACACGAGCAGGAAAAGAAGCCGCTTGGCGAAGCCATTCCTGCCGAAAAGCTGAATATTTTGGCAGGCAGTGAGCCTATTGGCGATTCGAGCGATGCCATTAAACAGAATATTCTCACCATACTGAATAAAAAGTACGGCATAACCGAGCAAGACTTTCTCAGTGCCGAGATTTCTGCTGTCCCTGCCGAAAAAGCAAGAGATATCGGTTTTGACCGCTCTCTGATCGGCGCATACGGTCATGATGACAGAGTGTGCGCATATCCTGCACTGACCGCCCTCTTTGCCTCTTTAGACAGCCCCCACTCTCTTATGTGTGTGCTTGCGGACAAGGAAGAGACCGGAAGTGACGGAAATACGGGTATGCAGGCAGATCTGCTTTGCGATCTGATCCACGAGATTTCGGTGGCAATGGGAGCAAATCCAACCATCGTCCGTTATAACTCCAAATGTCTTTCTGCGGACGTATCTGCTGCCTATGACCCAAATTTCCCCGACGTTTTCGAAAAAAGAAATTCTCCCCTTCTTTCCTGCGGCGTGGTTCTGACAAAATACACCGGCGCACGCGGAAAAAGCGGAACCAATGACGCAAGTGCGGAATATATCGGCTGGCTCCGCGGCATTATGGCAAAGGATAATATTCTCTGGCAGGCAGGTGAGCTTGGCAAAACCGATTGCGGAGGCGGCGGTACAGTTGCAAAGTATATATCAAAGCACAATATAGAGACCGTTGATCTCGGTGTTCCCGTCATTTCCATGCATGCCCCCTACGAGGCGGTTGCCAAGGTGGACGTATATGAAACCTTCCGTGCTTTCCGTGCATTTTTCAAATATTGATTTTTAGTGAAAGGCTCTCTTTTTTATGCTTGAAAAATTACGATCCGCCGAGCAAAAATATATTTCCATCGAGGAATCGCTTGCCGATCCGTCGGTCTTTTCCGACAAGGAAAAGTATGCCGCCCTCATGAAGGAATATAAAGCACTCACACCGATCATAGAAAAATACCGCGAATATAAGCGTGCCGACACCGAGCTTACGGAACTCAAGGAAATGCTGGAAGGCTCTCTTGAGCCCGATATGCGAGAGCTTGTGTCCGATGAATATAAGTCGGCTCAAAAAAAGCTGACAGAACTTTTGGAAGAGCTTAAAATTCTTTTACTTCCCCGTGACCCGAATGACGACAAAAACGTCATCGTGGAGATCCGCGCAGGCGCGGGCGGTGAGGAGGCGGCACTTTTCGCCGCTGTGCTCTATCGTATGTACAGCATGTACGCCGAGACTGAGGGGTTTCGCGTATCTCTCATGAATGCGAACGAAACCGAGCTTGGCGGTTTTCGCGAGGTCAACTTTATGATCGAAGGGGACGGCGCCTATTCCCGCTTTAAATTTGAAAGCGGTGTTCACAGAGTACAGCGTGTGCCCGAGACCGAATCTCAAGGAAGGATACAGACCTCCACTGCCACCGTAGCGGTACTTCCCGAGGTCGAGGACGTGGAGATCGAGATAAATCCTCAGGATATTATTTTTGAATCCTGTAAATCCAGCGGCAGCGGCGGTCAGCACATCAATAAGACCGAATCCGCCGTTCGCTTGACACATAAACCGTCGGGACTTGTCATCGAGTGCCAGGAGGAGCGCAGCCAGTTTAAAAATAAGGATAAGGCACTCAAAATGCTGCGCGCTAAGCTGTACGATATCAAACAAACCGAGCAATCGGAAAAGATCGCCTCGGAACGCCGAAATCAGGTGGGAACGGGCGACAGAAGCGAACGGATCCGCACGTATAATTATCCGCAAGGACGTATTACCGATCACAGGATCGGTCTTACGCTGTATTCTCTTGAAAGCTTTCTGAACGGAAATATCGGTGATATGATCGATGCGCTGATCACCGCCGATACCGCAGAAAAACTAAAAAACAACTAAAGCAGGTGTTAACTTGACAACAAAAGTAATTCACGTAAAAAACAACGTCATGAATGATACCGATCTTTCTATAGCATCGGAGATCATTCATGACGGCGGACTTGTGGTCTTCCCCACCGAGACCGTTTACGGTCTGGGTGGAGATGCTACCAATCCAAACTCTGCTGAAAAAATATATAAAGCCAAGGGACGTCCCTCGGACAACCCTCTGATCATCCACGTTGCCGCCCCCGAGGATGCCGAGCCCTATGCGGTAACATCTGAGACTTACTACCGACTTGCCAAAGCATTTATGCCGGGGCCTCTTACAGTCATCCTACCTAAAAAGTCAACCATTCCTTACCGCACGACAGGCGGCCTCGAAAGCGTAGCGGTTCGCTGTCCGTCGCACCCGATAGCAAGGTCTCTGATCGCCAAAGCAGGCGTTCCGATCGCGGCTCCTTCTGCCAATTTATCCGGAAAGCCTTCTCCTACTTGCGCGCGGCACGTTATCGAGGATCTCTCGGGACGCGTGGATATGATCATAGACGGCGGCGATTCGGATATTGGGCTGGAATCCACCATCATTCAACTTGACGGAGATTCGGCAACACTTTTGCGCCCCGGAGCCATCACCGCCGATGCGCTCAGATGTGTGTGTGAAAACGTGACCATTGCCGATGCGGTTTTAAATAGGCTCGGAGAGGGCGAACGTCCCCTTTCCCCGGGGATGAAATATAAGCATTACGCCCCAAGCGTTCCGTTCGTCCTTCTTCGCGGAGAGCCGTCAAGGGTTGTCGCTTTTCTGAAAGAAAAACAAAAAAGAGAACGCTGTGCCATTCTTTGTTACAGCGAGGAAATACCAGACCTTTGCGGCGAAAATATGATTGACATCGGCAAGGCTGACGATCTTGAAATGCAAGCCAAGCGGCTTTTTACCGCTCTGCGTGATGCCGATAAACTAAACGTAGATATCATTTACGGACATTTGCCCTCCAAAGAGGGCATCGGGCTTGCCCTATATAACCGTATGCTCCGTGCCGCGGCGCATACTATTCTTGAAGTTTAACATATTACGGAGAAAGCAAAAACATGGCAAAAAAAAGCAAATACAATCAACCGGACCAAATTGTCTATGCACCCGCCGAAAATCAGTTGATCACCGATACCATTGAAAAAAACTACATGCCCTACGTTATGAGCGTGATCATTTCCCGTGCCATCCCTGAAATTGACGGCTTAAAGCCCGCACACAGAAAGCTGCTTTATACCATGTACAAAATGGGGCTTTTGACGGGCAACAAGACCAAGAGTGCCAACGTTGTCGGTCAGACCATGAAGCTCAATCCCCATGGCGACATGTCGATCTATGAGACTATGGTACGTCTGACACGAGGCAATGAATCGCTTTTGCATCCGCTGGTCGACTCCAAGGGAAGCTTTGGTAAGCAGTACTCCTCTGACATGAAGTCTGCCGCATCCCGTTACACCGAGGTCAAGCTCGAGACCATTTGTGCCGAGCTGTTCCGCGGCATTGACAAAAACGCCGTTGACTTTGTCTCGAACTATGACAACACCATGGAAGAACCCGTTCTTCTTCCCTCTGCTTTCCCGAATATTCTGGTCATGCCAAACACGGGTATTGCCGTTGGTATGGCATCCTCGATCTGTTCCTTTAATCTTGAGGAGATCTGCGACGGCACCATTGCACTTCTCAAAAATCCCAAGACGAGCATTGAAAAATTGCTGGATATCATCAAGGCACCCGACTTCCCTGGAGGCGGAACCATTATCTACAACCGCGACCAAATGCGCGAGATCTATCAGACGGGCAGTGGCTCGGTGAAGATCCGCGCCAGATACAATTATGATAAAGTCGCCAACTGCATCGATATCATTCAGATTCCCTACTCCACGTCCATCGAGCTGATCATGAAACGCATTTCTGACCTTGTGAAGGAAGGTAAGCTGAAGGAGATCACCGATTTCAGAGACGAAATTGACCTGTCGGGCTTTAAGCTGACCATTGACATCCGAAAAGGCACAGACCCCGATAAGCTGATGGCAAAGCTGTATAAGCTGACGCCGCTTGAGGACAGCTTCAAATGTAACTTTAATATTTTGATCGATGCGGTACCGCGTCAGATGGGTATTACGGAAATTTTGACCGAGTGGATCCGTTTCCGTATGGGTTGTCTCAGACGTGAACTGGAATTTGATCTGAACAAGAAAAATGAAAAGCTCCACCTGCTTCTCGGTCTTGCTAAGATCTTGTTGGATATTGACAAAGCCATTAAGATCATTCGCAACACCGAAAAGGATGCCGACGTCATCACCAATTTGATGGAAGGCTTTGGCATCGATCAGATTCAAGCGGATTTCATTGCCGATATCAAGCTTCGCTATCTCAATAAGGAATATATTCTTAACCGTATCAATGAGATCAACGGTCTGCAGGAAGAGATCGCGCAAATTGAAGAAATTCTCGGCGATGATCTGAAGCTTAAAGCACTGATCTCCAAGCAACTGACCGAGATCAAAAAGAAATACGGTCAGCCCAGAAGATCGCATCTGATCTATGACGGCGACGTGGAAGAATACACCGAGGACGAAGGTGAGGACGACTACAACGTGTCTGTCTACCTCACCAAAGAGGGCTATTTCAAAAAGATCACTGCCCTTTCGCTCCGCGGAAATGACGAGCACAAGTTCAAGGACGGCGATGAGATGGCATTTTCGCTTGACACAACTAACAACTCCGAGCTTATGTTCTTCACCGACCAGTGTAAGGTCTACAGAACCAAGGTCTCCGATTTTGAAAACACCAAGGCATCGGCTATGGGTGACTTTATTCCCGCAAAGCTTGGCATGGATAACGGCGAAAAGCCCATCTTTATGAGACAGTACATGCCGCCTAAAGCGGACGAAAATATGATATTCATTTTCGAGAACGGCAAGGGCGTCCGCGTTCCGCTTTCCTCGTATGAGACAAAGGCAACACGCAAAAAGCTGATCGGCGCGTATTCGGACGCCTCGCCTATCGTGGCGGCGCTTTACGAAAAGGAAGCGTATGACATCATGATGATAAGCTCGGACGATAAGGCGATCATCTTTAAAACCTCGCTGATCCCCTTAAAGACCACGCGTACCTCATCGGGTGTCACGCTGATGACGCTCAAAAAAGGTAGCAAAGTAACATCTGTACTTTCCGATTTTTCGGAAAAAGCCGAGGATACAAAAGGATACAGAAAATATAAGCTCCCTGCAACCGGCACACTGCTGGCTGAAAAAGATCTCAAAAAACAGCAATTGAAATTTTGAAAGGAATAAATAAAGTGGAAAAAAAGCTCAGTAAAAGAGAAAAACGCAAATTACTTATCACAAGAATTGTCTGCGCATTTTTGGCACTTCTGATGGTAGGCGGCGTTGCCTATTATGCAATTGCATTCATGATCCCGTGAGATGAATAAAGACTACAATTAAAAAGGACAGAGATTTGATATGCACCCCAAAAGTGTCCAACTTTTGGGGTGCATATCATTTCACATCTTCATCCTTTTTAGAATTATATTTTCATTTTATTTATCAAGCGAAAAGGAAAACGGAAGAAGCGATGCCATGGAATATTCCTTAAAATCCTCGGCATTGCCGAGCAAAATACGGAAATCCTTACGGCAAAATTCCGACATTACTTGACGGCATACACCGCAAGGGGTGCAAAACGAAGGATCGTCACTTGCTTTTCCACCCGTTACGGCAATCGCAATAAATTCGCGTTCGCCATTCTTCACCGCCTCAAAAAAGGCAACCCGCTCGGCGCACACGGTGGGAGAAAAGGAGGCGTTTTCAATATTACATCCGACATACACCTTCCCACTTGCCGCAAGAAGTGCCGCTCCCACTTTAAAGTCGGAGTATGGCGCGTACGCGCTTTTTCGTACCTTTTCTGCCTCTTGCATAAGCTCAAGATCGGTCATGACTGCTCAGCCCTCCTTTAAACACGCAGACAAAAAACTTTGTCCTGCCGTTTCACCTTGATTTACCCCAAACGCCCGCAGCACCGTTGCCGAAATATCGGCAAAGCTGTTTCTTGTGCCGAGATTTACAGGCTTGATTGCGTCGCCGTACAGCAACATGGGCGTACATTCTCTGGAATGATCGGTAGAAGGTGTCAGCGGATCACAGCCATGGTCGGCTGTGATCAAAAGCAGATCATCCGCCTTAAGCTTTGGCAAAAATTCACCAAGCCAAGCATCAAATTCCGACAGTGCAAGCGCATATCCGCCTACATCGTTTCTATGACCGTAAAGCATATCAAAGTCTACAAGATTGATAAAGCAAAGTCCTCTGAAGTCACGCTCTGCAAGCTCCATAGTCTTTTTCATCCCGTCGGAATTGCCCGAGGTATAATACGCCTCTGAGATTCCCTTGGCGGCAAAAATGTCATTGATCTTGCCGACCGAAATGGTATCAAACCCACTTTCTATAAGCAAATCAAGCATAGTCTTCTTTGGTGGCACCAAGGAATAGTCATGCCGCCCTGCCGTGCGTACAAACGGATATTCTCCCGAAAATGGTCTGGCGATCACTCTGCCCACGCCATGCTCGCCCTGCAAAAGCTCTCTGGCAATCCGACAAATGCGGTACAGTTCTTCCCTTGGCACAATATCCTCATGGGCGGCAATCTGGAATACACTGTCCGCCGAAGTATACACGATCAGCGCGCCCGTTTGCATATGCTCTGTGCCGTACCTACGAATGACCTCGGTCCCCGAATACGGCAAATTGCAAATGACGCGGCGTCCCACACGTTTTTCAAATTCGGAAATAAGCTCTTTTGGAAATCCGTTTGGATACGTGGGAAGCGGCATGTTCGAGACAAGTCCCACAATTTCCCAATGCCCGATGGTGGTATCCTTACCCATGGACGCTTCCGTCATGCGCGCCACTGCCGCAAGCGGTTTTTGCGTTTTATCGCCTGTAACGCCGTCAATATGAAAAAGTCCCAGCTTTTCAAGATTCGGGCAGTGGAAATTTTCATGCTCACGGATGGAAGCCAGCGTATTGCTTCCCTCATCCCCAAAATCCGACGCATCGGGCGCATGTCCGATACCAAGGCTGTCAAGCACGATCAAAAACAGCCGTTTGAACTCCTTCATCATTCATCCTCCGCGATCTCAAGCGCGATCTCCATCATACCCGTAAACGAGCTTCTTCTCTCCTCCGCCGTGATGTTAAGCGCGGGATTGACAAAGGAATCGCTGACTGTACAAATGCAAAGTGCCTTTTTCCCAAGGCGTGCAGCATTGCAGTACAGTGCGGCGGATTCCATTTCCACACCGAGAACGCCCAGCTTTGCCCATTCCATGCCAGAAGCAGTATCATTATAAAAAACATCTGTGGAATACATATTGCCAACGCGATATCTGACACCTTTTCTTTCACATACGTCCGCCGCACTTCTAAGCAGAGAAAAATCGGCAATAGGGGCAAACGTGCCGTTCATTCCGTACTGCGAGGCAAAATTGCTGTCCGTGCAGGAACCCATAGTAAGCACGATGTCATGAATCTGAAGATCGGGCAAAAAGCTTCCGCAGCTACCCACACGAATAATGCTGGAGACATCATAGAATTTAAAAAGCTCGTAAGAGTAAATTCCGATGGCAGGCTGTCCCATGCCCGAAGCCATGACTGAGACCCGTTTGCCCTTATAATAACCCGTATAGCCTTGAACGCCTCTGATATCGTTGACAAGCTTTGCGTTTTCCAGATAATTTTCCGCGATAAAACGGGAACGCTGTGGGTCGCCCGGCATAAGCACGGTCTTAGCAAAGTCTTCTTTTTTGGCGGAAATGTGAGGTGTTGGTATCGGCATGTTAATATCCTCCCTTTTGTGTTTGGTTTTTCATGGCTTTCACAAGACGGCTGGTTCCCAGTCTGTCGGCACCGAGCGCTAAAAAGTCCTTGGCATCGTTAAAATCCGAAATACCGCCCGCCGCCTTGACGCGGACACCGTCACCGACGTGTGCCGCCATAAGCGCTACGTCTTCCCTTGTGGCACCCGCGATGGAGAATCCCGTTGACGTCTTGATATAATCCGCGCCTGCTTCGGTCACGATCTGACACATTTTGATCTTTTCTTGTTCTGTGAGAAGACAGGTCTCGATGATGACTTTCAATATTTTATTACCGCATGCCTTTTTGAGCTGATAAATCTCATTCTGAATTGCCACATAATCGCCCATTTTGAGCGCGCCGACGTGAATGACCATATCAATCTCATCCGCACCGTTTTCAAGTGCTTCCTTGGTTTCAAAGAGCTTGACCGCCGGTGTCTGGTATCCGTTTGGAAACCCGACAACTGTGCAGATCGTCAAAGCATCACCGACGTATTCCTTTGCCTTTTTCACATAACAAGGCGGAATACAAACGCTTGCCGTGCCGTATTTAATGCCGTCATCGCACACCGTGCGGATATCATCCCACGTTGCCGCCTGAGACAAAAGAGTGTGGTCACAATGTGAAAGTATTTGCTTTTTTTCCATATATTTTCCCCTTTGTTTTTTGATATTCAAAAGCGACAGACGCATCATGCTCTGCCGCTTTTATCATATCATTTTTTTGAGATTTTGTCAATCGTTATCTTTACTTTTGGCTCTCAAGATATGCCACAACATCTCCTACCGTGTTGAAGGTGGCAAGATTCTCGTCGGGGATGACGATGCCGTGATCCTCCTCAATGGTCATCAGAAGCTGAAGCACCGAAATGGAATCCGCGCCAAGGTCATCCTTGATCTTTGACGTCATTTCGATCTGCTCTGCGGGGATCCTCAGCTGCTTTGCAAGAAGTTCCTTTACTGTTTCAAACATGTTTTTGTCCTCCGTTATATCATTTGTGCAGAAAATATACTGTCAAGCGCGGCTTCGGTTTTTTCCGACAAGGAACTCAGCTCCATGCGGTATGCCTGCTCGATGCATTTGCAGACCGCGCTCGCCTTACTGCTTCCGTGTCCCTTGACCACGACCTTCGCCGTACCAAGCAACACACTGCCGCCGTAATTCTGATAGTTCATAAATTTCTTTTCTTCCATAAACATTTTATACATGAAAAGTGCACCGATCTTGTTTATCAGCTTTGAGCTGATATCCTTTTTCAGCTTGCCGAGCATTTCAAGGCACGCCCCCTCTGTCGATTTGATCAGAACGTTGCCCGAAAAGCCGTCGCAGACCACAAGATCAAATTTTCCCGATAAAAGATCTCTGCTTTCCATGTTGCCAACAAAGTTTATGTTCGGTGTATCTTTCAGCAATTCATATGCTTTTTTACGCAGATCATCGCCTTTCTCCGCCTCTGTACCGATATTGAGAAGCGCGACTCTCGGACTTTTCACACCGTA
>JAZNDA010000044.1:0-2218 GCA_045587785.1 Eubacteriales bacterium
CTCTTTTTACCAATTGAACCATACCAAATGGCGACGAAAATTAGCCTCCCTCCGAGAGGGAGGGGGACCGCCGCGGGGTTCCCCGAAACGAATGAAATGAGTTTTGGGGGTTCGCGCGTTAGCGGTGGAAGGAGCCTGCGCGACCTCATTGTACATGCAAACCGTACAGTCGCGCGGGCTCCTTCAGTCGCCTGTAGTTGCACTTCGCGCAACTACCAGCGCCAGCTCCCTCCCGGAGGGAGCCTTTCTTTATTTCCTCGTTTGTGAATAGTATCTCCAATAATCTACTCCTTTTTCATCTAAATTATTGACTTTTGGAACACGCCGTGGTAAAATAAATATTGAGAATTGCAATAAAACGGAGGGTACTTATGGAAAAGCAATGGGAACTGACACAGGACGGGGAGAATTACACCGTAAAGGTCTTTTACACCCGTTTCTCGGGCAAAATGAGCGTCACGCTGGGTGACGAGACCTATGACCTGCCAAACAAATTTTTAGCAGGAATTTTCGGAAGAAAAGAAAACTTTGTTCTCGGTGACAAGCTGGCGTCGATCCGCCTTGTGCCCTTTGGCGGCATAGAGCTGACCACCGCCGCGGGAAAGTTTTGATTTTCACAAATAGCACTTGACACGAACGTAAAAAAATATTATAATATAAACATACTATAACAGTTTGAAAGGATTTGTCTTATGGAAAAAAACCAACTTGCTTGGCTTAAGACCAAGGCGGCAAACATCCGTCTTGGCATTTTGGAAGGCGTACACGCCGCAAACTCGGGACATCCGGGCGGCTCGCTTTCGATCGCGGAGCTTCTTTCGTATCTCTATTTTGCAGAGATGAACGTAAAGCCCGAGGATCCCAAATGGGAGGACCGTGACCGTTTTGTGCTCTCCAAGGGACACACCGCGCCCGCACTGTATGCAGTGCTTGCCGAGAAAGGATATTTCTCGCCCGACGCACTCCCCACCCTTCGTCAGACAGACAGCTTCTTGCAGGGTCACCCCGACATGAAGATCACCCCCGGTGTGGATATGTCCACGGGTTCTTTGGGACTTGGCATTTCGGCGGCTTGCGGTATGGCACTGGCAGGCAAGCTGGATAACAAGAGCTACCGCGTGTATACCATCGTCGGTGACGGCGAGAGCGAGGAGGGTCAGGTTTGGGAGGCGTGCATGTTTGCCGCCCACTATAAGCTGGACAATCTTTGCGTGGTCATTGACTGGAACGGTCTTCAGATCGACGGTCCCATCACCGAGGTCATGAATCCCACACCCTACGATAAAAAGCTGGAGGCGTTCGGCTTCCACGTGATCTCCATTGATGCTCACGATTTCGAGCAAATTGAGGCGGCGTTCGCCGAAGCTAAGACCGTCAAGGGCAAGCCCACTGCCATCATCGCCCGTTCGACCAAGGGCAAGGGCGTCTCCTTTATGGAAAACGACGCAGACTGGCACGGCAAGGCACCAAGCGACGAGCAGTACGCGGCGGCAGTTGCCGAGATCGAAGCCGCTATGAAGCAAATATAAGGAGGACGTGACAAATGGCTGAAAAGATCGCAACCAGAGAAAGCTACGGCAAAACGCTTGCCGAGCTTGGAGATAGCTATGACTTTGTTGTGCTGGACGCAGACCTTGCGGGCGCAACCAAAACTTCATATTTCAAAAAGAAATTCCCCGATCGCTTTTTTGACTGCGGCATTGCCGAAGGCAATATGATGAGCGTGGCGGCAGGTATCGCAACCACGGGCAAGCCCGTATTTGCCTCCTCCTTTGCCATGTTTGCGGCAGGACGCGCCTTCGAGCAGGTGCGTAACTCCATCGGATACCCTCACCTCAACGTTAAGATCGGCGCAACACACGCAGGTATCACCGTCGGTGAGGACGGTGCCACACACCAATGCCTTGAGGATCTGGCGCTCATGCGCACCATCCCGGGCATGACCGTTATCAACCCCGCGGACGACGTCGAGGCGGCGGCAGCCATCAAGGCGGCACTTCTGATGAACGGTCCCGTGTATATGCGTTTCGGCAGATTCGCCGTTCCGGTCATCAATGATAATAAGGATTATAAGTTTGAGATCGGCAAGGGCGTTCTTTACCGTGAGGGCCGGGACGTTTCCATCATTGCAACGGGATATATGGTCCACCTTGCATACGAGGCGGCAGAGATGCTCGCATCGGAGGGTATCTCAGCTGAGGTCATCAACATACATACC
>JAZNDA010000045.1:0-4179 GCA_045587785.1 Eubacteriales bacterium
AATAAAGAAAATTAAAAAATAGCAAAAGGAGAAATAACAATGGGATTCTTTTCAAGACGTAAAGAAGAAAAAGAGAATGCAAAATTGATCGAAGGCGTTTCCTTTGGAGAGTGTTTAGGAGATTTGTTCGATGAAAATCCAGATGAAATGAAACTGCGCAGAGCCTTGGCGTATTACAGGATGGGTCCCTGCTTTAAGTTTAATGCAACAGAAGAAGTTCCCGAATCCTCAAAAACGGTTTATATGATTCTTTTGCAGTATCATGAGGAACTGCCGCAGGATATGGATACTGTTGCAAGCAACATAACCTGTGCTACATACGAGCTGTTGGAGGACGCGGAGGAAAGAGATCCTTATGAATCAAAAGCCTTGCTTGAAAAGCTTTTTGCTAAATGGCCGAAAGCATTTCATTTCGCTATGCGTACCGCTGAAAAAGATGAGAGTGACGAAGATAATCTGATTTTCCTTTGTTGTACCCATCTTTTTGGCTGGAATGGCAATGTTAATATCACGAAAGCAAAATCCTATTTGGAGAAAATTTATGCCTTGGATGACATTAAGCATTATTCTGTTTACGAATGGTTGAAAGCACAGATGAAAGAATAAGGATAAAGGAGTGACGAATTATGACAAGAGATGTAAAGAAAGCGGTTGGAAGCCCCGATAATTCTATGTTCATTCGGAGATGTATATTCTACGGCATTATTTTGGCAGTAATGCTGTTTGCACCGCTTATTTTCGGCAAGATCATGTTGCCAATGGCGGCAGACGGTATAACTGTGGCTTGGTATGCCGTGTTTGTGCCGCTGGCTCTGTTTATGATGGCGATAGGGCTATTTCGGAGCTGGCGCCGTCGGTGGCCGCTTGCCTATATGAACAACTATAACCGTCAGGCAAAAGAAGGCGGTTACGAGGTCTGCCCTCGTTGCGGTGCGCCCCTTGTTTTGAAACGCCGCACCCGTAACAGCCGTGAAAAGGTTGGGGAGATCGTAACCACCACCACGTACACCGACGGTAGCAAAACCGTAGACCGCAAGGATGTTCACGGAACGGTAAGCCGTACCAGCCATTATTATCAATGTACCAACAACAAGTGCGCGCTGGAGGTGGATAAACACCTCGGTCACAGTCATTTGCCTTGGAAGAACAAGCAGATTCGGTGTCTTGTGTTGAATGACGAGCGTCTGTTAGACCGCAAGCATTCGGCTGCAAGTCATTTACTGCTTTCCCGTTTGCTCGTTCCTATACTTGCTCTTGTGATTATTGTAGCAAGCGGCGTGACCGTCTATAACTATGCGGAGAGTCACGAAGGCGACTGGACGTTTGCAGTTGCTGACAAGGAAGTTTCACGCTCGGCAGAAGAATATCAGACCTATCTGCTGTCGTTGGATACGGCACATCGCAACTGGCATATGGCTTACGAGAATAAACCGTCTGATATGATGAGCTATCTGGGAGAAAAATTCCTTGGGCAAGACCGTGGCAGCGGATACAGTATGGAAAGCTACAGTAGTGAAAACGGAACGGTTTTGTACTACCGCTTTGAAGGTGATGATGCCGGCACAGGACTTTCCGACGGTTGGTATGCCTTGATGCAGTTGGACGGTATCAACGTTCTGCTGGACGATACCAATGAAATAATCTATAAGCAAGGCTCTGAGTTTTACGACACCTATGCTCCGAAGTTGCTTGCGCTGACCCATGATACAGTCCTTAGTGCAGTTCTCGCACGCATCGACGGCGGCGAACACGCTATGTCCGATATGGATATGGAATTTATTCGCAAGGATCATTCAACGGTGTATTCCTATATGCTTTCCGAGGATGTGACCAAAATCAACGGCGGGGAGTTCCGCGCCGTCACCCTTGATCCCGAAAATCAAATGATTGAGCAGTGGTTCTTCAGCTATGACGATTCTGAATACACCCCCGACGATCTCGAAGATTATGTGTATTCAGATGACACTCCTTAAAATTAAGATACATAAAAATAATAATTGCATTCAAAAATAAAGAGCCTGCGACGCGCAAAGCACGCACAGACCCTTTGAACAACAAAGACTGGCGGTGGGCTACAATGTAGCCTGCCGCCTATTTCTTTTCCCACTTTACAGACAAAAGAAAAATCCCCTCACTCTATGATATGAGCGAGGAAAACAAAATATTCAAGCAATTTCATAACTACGTGGTCATCTTCCGCTACCCCTTGGACGAGCCACGCCTATCTTTCAAATCAAGGAGGTAAAATATATGCGTTGGGTGAACGGCGCATCACTACTCGTCATGAGTAGTGATTATGAACTTTGATACAAAGCAGCACTACATAACCAACTAAATAAACGCCAAAAGGCACTTATTGAAAGATACGATTTAAGCGTATCAAGCAATAAGTGCCTTTTTGTTTGCCCTTGCGAAAAATGTAATTTTACGCCAATTCGTGCGCCTCCTTATCGAACTTTGATGAAAACCACTAATCAAAAATCGATAAAGGAGATAAAAGCATGAACAAAATAACCGTTAATAAAATTATCGGCTACAAAAAATGGATACCCGTTGAGGTTATCGAAGGCTCGGACGAGCATCAGGAATTGCTCCGTTGGAACAGAGCTATGAACTATGTCAACAAGCAGGATCGTAAGGAGATGGACAAGCAAAACGAAATTGCGGAAAACGAAATATCCTACGAGCAGAAGCAAGAGGAAACAGGCTTTGAGCTTGTGGATGAGGACGAGCCTTCCCCCGAGGAATGGTACATCCAAAATGAAATAAAAAAGGTTTTATGGGAATCTGTAATGGATTTGCCCGAACGCCAAAGAGAAATCGTCATACTCCATTTTTATAAGGGATGTTCGGCGAGAGAGATTGCAAAGATTAAAGGAATCAATCATTCAAGCGTGTGTAAAAGCATCAAATCAGCGGTTGATAAACTGCGTGAAGCGCTCCGAGAGAAAAACATTTTTTGAAAAAATTAAAGTTTTTTTCTCTGCAGGGTGTCCACCCCTATCAAAAAGTGGCTTTTACATAGGTGAGGGGATAAAAATCTGCTTTCCCCACTGATCCTTGACAACTGAATATCAGCATTCCTTTTACTTTCTTTCTGCTGTCCGAAAGGACGAGCCACAAGAGCGAACACCCGAACGAGCCAACCGACAAGAGCCGTTCGAGGTCTTCAGGACTCTGACCGAACGGCGCACCCCGTGAGGAAGGCCACGATAGGCAGAGAGGATAATGATACTTATGTCCAGCCACAGGTCGAGCGTTGAAGCGGTAGCAGAGCCGTGAGCCGTCGCAACCAATGGGGGCATCTGTGTGAGATCCACACGGGGGTGAGAGTCCCATGAGTCCAAATGCATGGACGGAAGGTATGTTCCCTTTGCTTGGGGGTGTTGAGGACAAATACAAGCAGAAAAGAAACGATTGATACTAAAACAAACCCGAAGGCTATCGTTATGCACAAAAGCAAAACGATAGCCTTTTTTTTACTTATAAGGAGCGCAACATGAGAGAAATCAAAAGAAACGAGATTTATTATACAAACTTAAGTCCAATCAAAGGAAGCGAACAAGGCGGCACCCGTCCTGTTCTCATTATACAGAATGACGTGGGCAATTTCCATAGTCCGACAACCGTAGTGGCGGCGATCACGAGCCGTCAGAACAAAGCTAAGCTCCCCACACACGTGGATATTCAAGTGGAAGGCTTAACAAAGAATAGCATCGTCCTTCTTGAACAAGTCAGGACGGTGGACAAGACGAGGCTAACCAATTACGTGGGATGCCGTGATGATGAAACCATGCACAAGATTGATCGCGCCATCGTGGTCAGCTTTGGAATTAAATACTTGGAGGAATTATTGATATGAAAAAGATTGCAGCTTATATGCGCGTTGGAAATAAAGAACAGCTTGAACTCACCGAGCAACAGCAAATCGAGGCAATGCAAAGAATTGCCGATAAGATGCAAGGAACGGTAACACCGAGAACGAGAGATATCCCTGCCCACGAAGAACTCAAAGCTGAGGGATACGAGGTCGTAACCCTGCCGAAGAAAAAGGCGTGGCTGTTTATGAGATCAAGCGTAGGCATTCCCAAGGTGGAACGCCAATCAACGCTCAACAGCCTCAAAAACGCAGCTCACGAGCGAGGATACGAGATTGTGGGCGAAACGGTGGTCGTCGGC
>JAZNDA010000046.1:0-12404 GCA_045587785.1 Eubacteriales bacterium
GCCAATACCGTATTGTCAATTTCTCCTTTTAAAAGAAGATGTTCGGTAAAATCATCTCCGAGATACCATTTTGTCATTTGCTCGATACGTTCCACGGGAAACGGAAGGCGCGCAAAACGGTCAAAGCCATCCAGAAAATCGTAACCGTTGGGAAGGATCATTCCAACGTGAAAATAAAGCTTTTGAACGGAATTTGTTCCGAAATATCCAACCTTTGTCCCACACGGCGCAAGGTATACAAAGCCGGGTTCAAGTGTCATGCTTTCAGTGTCCGAATATATGATTCCGTTTCCGCCCATAACGTAATATAGCCTCGAAAAGGGATCCTCAATGGGCGTGCGACGCCATTTTTCATCCGTGGTCACCACACCGCCTGCTGCAACCGCGATGTGTGCCTTGCCGGCGTTGATCGGAAATAAGGGCTGTTGTGAAATGTCCATATGCGTTCCTCTTTTGAAAATACATAAAATTGTTGCAAAAATCCATGTAATTGTTCATGAAAAGATGATATGATAAATGTAGAAAACACATAAATCTAAAAATGAGTGTAACACATTTTGATTTATTTGTCAAGCCAAAAAACATATTTATAAAAAAGGAGAGAATAATTATGGCAAACAAAAAACTTACAGGTTCGTATCCCGTTATCGGAATCCGCCCTGCCATTGACGGCAGACAAGGGCCGATGCAGCTTCGCACCAGTCTCGAGGCTCAAACCATGGCACTTGCCAATGCCGCCAAAACGCTCTTTGAACAAAACCTTCGTTATTCAGACGGACAACCTGTGAAGGTGGTTGTTGCCGACTCTACCATTGGACGTGTGCCCGAATCTGCCGCATGTGCGGAAAAATTCAAGAGAGAGGGCGTAGATATTACACTCACAGTGGCTCCTTGCTGGTGCTACGGCTCGGAGACCATGGATATGGACCCTATGACCATCAAGGGTGTATGGGGCTTTAACGGAACAGAGCGTCCTGGTGCCGTATATCTTGCCGCTGTTTTGGCAGGACATGCGCAAAAGGGATTACCTGCTTTTGGTATTTACGGTCATGAGGTTCAGGATAAGGACGATGCAGAAAATATTCCCGAAGACGTTAAAGAAAAGCTCTTACGGTTCGGACGTGCCGCTATCGCCGCCGCAACCATGAGAGGAAAATCATATTTGCAGATCGGTTCGCAGTGCATGGGGATTGCGGGCTCTATTATCGATCAGGACTTCATTGAGAGCTATCTCGGTATGCGTGTGGAATCGGTAGATGAGGTTGAAGTACTCCGCAGAATGGAGGAAGGCATCTACAATCATGCCGAATACAAAAAGGCGCTGGCATGGACAAAAGAGCATTGTAAAGAAGGACGTGACGACAATCCCGAATCTGTGCCGTTTCTTGGTAAGGAACGCCGTATCAAGTTTACCCCCGAGGAAAAAGAAAAGCAGTGGGACTTCACGGTCAAGATGTATATTATTATCAAGGA
Source organism: Eubacteriales bacterium (assembly GCA_045587785.1). Taxonomy (GTDB): domain Bacteria; phylum Bacillota; class Clostridia; order Oscillospirales; family CAG-272; genus RGIG8775. The sequence continues at coordinate 1,474 of JAZNDA010000046.1, forward strand.
CTTGATCATGGGCAACGCTGATCTACCCGACGGCTTTGAAGAGGAAAAGCTTGGACACAACGCGATTTGCGCAGGCTTCCAGGGACAAAGACAGTGGACCGATCATTGGCCTAACTGTGACTATCCCGAGGCGGTTCTTAATTCCTCCTTTGACTTTGAGGGCAAAAAGGAACCTATCGTTTTGGCAACCGAAAATGACGTGCTGAACGGTCTTGGTATGCTGTTTATGAAGCTGCTTACGGGCAGAGCGCAGATCTTTGCCGACGTTCGTACCTATTGGTCACCCGAAGCCACTAAGAGGGTAACGGGCTATGACCTTGAGGGCAAGGCAAAGGAAAACGGCGGAATTATTCACTTGCTCAATTCGGGTGCCGCGTGCCTTGACGGCTGTGGTGAGTGCAAAGATGAGAACGGCAATGCTGTCATAAAGCAGTGGTGGGACGTAACAGACGAGGATATCAAAAAGATGACCGACGCCACCGTTTGGTGCGAGGCAGGCTTTGATAACTTCAGAGGCGGAGGATTTTCCTCTCACTTTACTACCAAAGCAGAAATGCCCGTTACCATGATCCGTCTGAACCTTGTAAAAGGACTTGGACCGGTTTTGCAGATTGCCGAAGGATGGACGGTAAAACTTCCCGATGATGTATCCGATACATTGATGGAGCGAACCAATCCCACGTGGCCCTGTACATGGTTTGCACCGAGATGCGACGGCAAGGAGGGAAGTCCCTTTAAGACCGCATACGATGTGATGAACAATTGGGGCGCAAACCACGGTGCTATTTCTTACGGTCATATCGGAGCCGATTTGATCACACTTTGCTCTATGCTGAGAATTCCCGTTTGCATGCACAATGTTCCCGAGGAAAAGATCTTCCGTCCCGCCGTATGGAACGCATTCGGTATGGATAAGGAAAGCGCAGACTACAGAGCTTGCGCGACATACGGTCCCATGTATAAACCGTATAAATAAGTTTTAAAACGAAAAGGTAAAATACCCTTGACAAATCGGTAGAAAAGGTGTATAATCTACTGCATAAGAAATACTTATTGGAGAAGCGTTTAAAGCTTCTCCAATAAGTATGACAAAATATGTCATCTGAGAGTAAGAGATCGAGCGTCAAGTGTCTGTGGGACGGGGAGTTGCCTGCAGAACGAAGGAGTTTTCCGCGGTTCGGTTTCTGCATCCCGCTTTGGTTGCATAAGAACAGGATATCCTCCCGTTTCTTTTTGCTTTTTAAGCGAGGAAGGGAGGATTTTTTATGTCAAAAACACATAGGCACGCAAAAATCGGAATTTTTAAGAACATACAGACCTTGACCGTTTGCGCCATGCTGACAGCCATGAGTGTCGCAATCGGCATCTTTTGCAAAAACTTTTTGGATTTCGGCGGCGGACTGTTTCGTATCACGTTTGAAAATCTGCCCATACTTTTGTCCGGCGTAATGTTCGGTCCGATCGTGGGCGGTGCCGTGGGACTTTGTACCGATGTTGTCAGCTATCTTTTGTCGGGGCAGATATATCCCATGAATTTTATCGTCACTTTTGGTGCCTTGATGGTGGGCGTGGTGTCGGGCTTCTTTTCCAAATACGTTATAAAGAGAAAGAGCTATTTTAGAATCATTGTTTCATGCCTTTTGGCACATTTTGTCGGTTCGCTGATCATCAAACCGATTGGTCTGTTTGCCTATTACGGCTGGGCGGTGCTTTGGAGATTTCCCATATATCTGCTTGCGATCATTCCGCTTGAGGTTTTGTTGATCTGCACGTTATACCGTAATTCATATGTCAGGAATCTGATTGACGGGGGCTTGAAATGAACTGCACGGAAGCTTTAGAATACATTCATTCGGTGAACAGGACTTTTTGTAAACCGGGACTTGAGCGTGTGAGCGCTCTTTGTCAGAAGCTTGGAAATCCCCAGAAGGATATTCGTTTTGTTCACGTGGCAGGCACCAACGGCAAAGGCTCTTTTTGCGCGATGCTTAGCTCGGTTTTTAGAGAAGCGGGATACCGCGTGGGACTTTATACCTCGCCTCACATGATGCGCTTTAACGAAAGAATGCAGGTGAACGGACAGTGCATTGAGGACGATATGCTTGCGGAAATAACGACAAAGGTGGCACCGTATGTGGATGCTATGGAGGACAGACCGACCGAATTTGAGGTGGTCACCGCCATTGCTTTTGTCTATTTTCAGCGGATGAATTGCCACGTTGTTATTTTAGAAACAGGTCTTGGCGGTAGATTGGATGCCACAAACGTTATTGAGGATCCGATTGCTTCTGTGATTACAGGAATTGATCTTGATCACACTGCTATTCTTGGGGACACCTATGAAAAGATCGCCTATGAAAAGGCGGGCATCATGAAAGAGAAATGTCCCGTTATTTTGGGTGATTGCAATGAACGGGCCAAAGACGTTTTACTTGAGCAAGCAAAGCTGAGGAATTGTCCAATTTCTTCGGTAGATGTAACCAAAATCAGCGACGTCCGATATTCATTGGACGGCACTGCTTTTTCATATCGATCATACAAGGATATTTCGCTCTCTCTTGTGGGTACGTATCAGCCCAAAAACTGCGCCACCGTGATAGAATGTGTGGAGGTTTTGAACAGGTCGGGATTTTCGATCTCGGAAGAACAGCTAAGACTTGGATTGCATGCCACTCGGTGGATCGGACGGTTCGAGATTCTTTCCAAAGATCCCATTATCATTTACGATGGCGGACATAATCCGCAAGGGGTTTCCGCATTTGTTGACAGCCTTAAAAACGTGCTTCCGAATACAAAAGTTGCCCTTGTTTGCGGATTGCTTATGGACAAGGACTATGAACACATGGTATCTGCGTATGCATCGGTTGCGGATGCGGTCTTTACCTTAACGGTTGACAGCCCACGCGCGCTATCCGCTGACGCGCTTGCGGAAATTTTATCAAGTAACGGAATTACGGCAACCGCCCATCAAACGGCAGAGGATGCCGTGAAGGCGGCATTTGAATATGCTGTGACAAATAAACTGCCTCTGGTGATGAACGGCTCGCTTTATATGTATTCCCAAGTGATCGATACGGTTAAAGCTCTGATTGACAAAAATCTATAAATGAAACAACCCCGAAAGCCTTGCGACTTTCGGGGAATTTTGTTTTTGATAGACCATTAGACTTCGGTTATTTTACGTCCACGCCTCCAAACATACAGGTGCCTTTTACATAAATTGTAGGTGCGTCCTTATGCGCAGAGGTCATGTTGGAAATACCGCCAAAAAGCGAGGTGGTGTTTGCTTTTACATTAATGTTGTCGGGAACGAGAATGTCGATACCGCCAAAGAGAGCGGTGACGGTTATAACGCAATCGTTCTCAATGATGGCGTTCCGCAGGTCATACTCAATGCCGCCAAAGAGGGCGGTGAGCTTGGCTCCCTCAAAAACTTCTCCATCGCATTTCAAGTCATTTCCCGAAAAGGCGGCAAATATGGATTTTGGCGTCGTACCTTGCTCTTTTTGCGCAGCAAGGATTTCCTTTGTCTTACTGTCGAAGATACCGCTAAGCACCATTTTCAGACCGATGATAACGATGACAGCGGGTACGAGCAGCTTCCACAAGAGGGAAAAGCTTAAAATATCCTGACAGCAGAGAAGCAGCAATACGCCAACGGCAATGCCGAAAATATTGCCCGTTTTTTCGCGCTCGGTAAACAGCCCTACAGCGCACGGGATGATAATAAATAATGTCCACCAGCCCTCAAAAAAGAGGTCAACGTCTGTAACATCGAATGCCTCAAGTGCAAAGAGCGCGCCGACAACGATCAGAATAATGCCCCAGATAATATTGCTTGTTTTCTTCATGATTTTCTCCTTTCGTGCGCGTGTATTTTTTGATATTACTGCATGTTGTTCATCTTTATTGGCAAAGTACATCGGCAAGCGCATCGATTTGCTGCTTTGCCGCATCGTTCATTGCGGATTTTACGGTGATAATGGGTTCTACATAGGTGATATTCTTGCTCTTTTCCAGAAGAGATTTCATGACCTTTGCCGCCATGGGAGCCCAGGAGCCATTTTCGATCAGTGCCAGCGTTCTGTTCCCAAAATTCCGTTCGGTCAGATGCTCGATAAATTCTCTCATAAAAGGGAAAATATCTGCGTTATAGGTTGTGGTAGCAAGAACGGTCTTGCTGAGCCTGAAGGCATCAGCGACCGCCGCGGACATGTCAGTGCGTGCAAGATCATGCACAACTACATTCTTACAACCTTTTTCGATCAGTTTGTCCGAAAGCAGTAGGGCGGCATTTTTTGTATTGCCGTATACCGACGTATAGGCGATTAAAATGCCATCCTCTTCGGGTGTATACGAGGACCATGTGTTATAAAGCCCTAAATAATGGGAAAGATTTTCTGTGAGCACGGGACCGTGAAGCGGGCATATGGTTTTGATATCCAAAGAAGCAACCTTTTTGAAAAGGGCTTGTACCTGTGCGCCGTATTTGCCGACGATCCCGATATAATAACGTCGTGCCTCATCTTCCCATTTTTCATCTATGTCAAGAGCACCAAACTTTCCAAAGGCATCTGCGGAAAAATAAACCTTATCCGCATCGTCATAGTAGGTTACCACCTCAGGCCAATGTACCATGGCAGCGGTGTAAAAGGTCAGCGTGTGTTTGCCGAGACAGAGGGTGTCACCGTCTCCTACAACCAGCCTTCTTTCGGCATAATCGGTGCCAAAGAACTGCAACATCATAGTAAACGCTTTGGCGGTTGCCACAATAGTCGTGGTGGGGAATTTCTCCATAAAAGCGTTTATATTTGCCGAATGATCGGGCTCCATGTGAGAAATGATCAGATAATCGGGTGCCTTGTCTTGCAGCTGCGTTTCAATATTTTCAAGCCACTGTTTAATAAAACGGGCATCTACGGTGTCTGTCACAGCGGTTTTTTGGTCTAAAATCAGATACGAATTATACGACATGCCGTTCGGCACGTGATATTGTCCTTCAAAAAGGTCGATTTCATGGTCGTTTACTCCTATATAGCGAATATCGTTTGAAATTTTCATATATTTGAAATTCCTTTCTTGATAAACTTTATACATAATTGGTTTCTATAGTCAAGGTCAATTTTTGATCGGGATATAAGTTATTCATATATTCCGTAAATTTCTTCTTTAGTGTTTCCCAGTCGCGAAGCTCAAAATCAACGACAAGATCACAGTAAATTTCGTTTGTGCCGGGCGCAAGATACAGGGCGTGAAATCCTATGACATGGTCATAATCCTTAACAAACTCAGCAATTTCTTCTCGCATGATCTTGACGTTCTCATGGTCACTGTCCACTGCATACATACCAAATACCATAACAACGCCGTATTCATGCATGATACGTAACTGTAGCGCGTGAACCGCCTCGTATACGTCACCAATGGTCTTTTCGTGGTCGATCTCAAGGTTTATTGAGCCTCTGTGGGAGTCGGGACCGTAGTTATGCAAAACCAGATCTGCGGCACCGAGGATACAGGGAACGGTTTTGATCTCATCATAGATCTTGACGGCAAGTTCCTCGTCGGCAGGTTTTCCAAGTAGATGGGAAACCGTTTCTTTCAGCACGTCATATCCCGTTTTCAAAATAAACACGGAGGTTATGATTCCTGCGTATGCATCCAAAGAAATATCAAAGAGCAGGAAGAGAAGTGCCGACAAAATGGTAACAGCAGAAATGAAGGCATCGTTTCGGCAATCGGTGCCAACTGCGATCATAGATTGAGAATCTACCTTTTTGCCCATTCGGATGGTATATGTTCCGAGAATAAATTTGACGATTGCAGATATCGCAATGATAAAGAGCGTGATATAAGAAATGGAAAGCGGAATAGGGGAGAAGATCAGCTTGAACGAACCCATAAAAAGCTCAAAAGCCGTTACGAGAATCAGAATGGCAATGAGCAGGCTGGTAAGATACTCCATTCGACCAAAACCAAAGGGATGCTTTTTGGTAGGATGCTTGGCAGAAAGCTTTGCACCTACAATGGTGATAAGGGAAGTGGCTGAATCCGAGGCGTTGTTTGCACCTTCGGAAATAATGGCAATGGAGCCTACTGCCGCACCGACGATAATTTTGATGACCGCAAGCAGCGTGTTGACAATAATACCGAGTGCCGATGTGGTGATGGTAATGCCTTCACGCGTGTGGGGGTCTTGTCTTAAAATTTTGTACAATAACTTCATATCCGTCATCCTTATTGATAAAATGAAACTAAAAAAGATACAATGTTATTATAGCATATTTTTTTCAAAATGTCATTGCTTTTTTTTGAATTTTCATCATTTCAAAAAAAAGGACAGCCGAAGCTGTCCGTGATAGTGATATATCTAATGTTTGGGATTTTGACTTTGACTTCCATTTTTGCTATCAAAAGGGAGCCGCAAGCGGCTCCCTTGATTTTGAAAAACTTAGACCTCGGGAATCTCGATCTCAATCTCGCGACCAAGCTCTGCGGAACGGCAGATGCCGTCGAGAATAGCCTGATTGATAACGATCTGAGAAGAGGGAATGGGAGCTGTGCCACCGTTCTTGCAAGCATCGATGAATGCACGAACCTTCTTCTCGAAAAGACCTGCACCCTGATTCTTCTGAACGGGGATCTCGGTAATGACCTGCTCACCGCCAACCTCATGGTAGATCTTAAGAGGGCCGCCGATGGAGCCGTTCCAGCATTCGGTAGAGGGAATACGGAGACCACCCTTGGTGCCAAGAATGAGCGCGTCACCTGCGGTGTCCATGTTCATAGCCCAAGAAATACGGAAGTCAAGGATAATATCACCCTCAAGACGAACGAAAGCTGCTGCAAAATCGTCAACGCCGAACTTCTCAGCATACTCGGGATGATTTCTCTGTACGTAACCGATGTACTTGGGATCGGTTCCGAAGTAAGCGGACTTGTAACCGGATACGGTCAAGGGCTTCGGATAGCCGATTGCATTCAGAAGCATATCGAGAGAGTAGCATCCGATATCACCCAGAGCACCGATACCGCCTGTCTCCTTCTCGATGAAGGTAGTACCGTAGGGGGTAGGAATACCGCGGCGGCGACCGCCACCGGTCTGGATGTAGTAGATCTTACCAAGCTCGCCGGAATCAACGATCTTCTTGATCATCTTCATGTTCTCGTCAAGTCTGGGCTGGAAGCCGATGGACAGGATCTTACCGCTCTTCTTTTCAGCCTTCATAACCTCGATTGCTTCCTCAAGGGTTACCGTGAAGGGCTTCTCAAGAAGAACGTGGATTCCGTTCTCCAGAGCATAGATGGCGGGAGCTGCGTGCTGGCAGTTGTAAGTGCAGATGGTAACGGCATCGAGAGCCAAGCTCTTGTCGTCGATCATCTCCTTGTGAGAAGCGTAGTCGGTCTTAACGCCCTCAACACCTGCATTTGCAAAGAATTTTGCAGCCTTACCGGGAATCAGATCGCATCCTGCTACGATATCAACGTCGGGCTGGTTCTTCAGAGCCGCGATGTGAGATTCTGCAATCCATCCGCATCCGATAAAAGCAATACGGAATTTCTTGTTAGCGTCAATTTTAACTTCCTCATGTACTTCCTTGAAAGCATCAAGATTAGCATTGATTGCCATGTTATGTTCCTCCGTGTTTTTTATTATTAGCCTCTTTGGGGCTTGGATACTGTTTTTTAGCAGCCGATCGACTTGAGATATTCGCGGCTCTTTTTGATGGACTCCATGGGTGTCAGACCCATGCTTGCATTATCCTGCTCAACGACCACCCATTCGGCACCTGCATCCTTTGCCGCCTCGAGAATAGCGGGGAAGTTCTGAACACCGCTTCCGACGGGACGAAATTCAAAGTCGGAGGGACGCTTAGGAGCGTCGGACTTGATTCCGATCAATTCATACATGTCATCCGACTTTTCACCAAAGAAATCCTTCAAGTGAACCACGGGCGCACGACCCGTATACTTTCTGATATATGCCGAGGGGTCTTCGCCGCCGACGTTTACCCAGCAAACGTCAAGCTCTGTTTGGAGATAATCGGCAGGAATGGTATCGTAAAGGATATCAAGCGCATACTTGCCGTCGATCTTAAGGAATTCAAAATCGTGGTTGTGGTAGAGAAGCTGCATACCAAGCTTTTTTGCCGCCTTACCAATGATCCCGATATCCTCAATAGTTTTGGCAAAGCCATCCGTACCGGGTCGGTCCTGCTCTACAAGGTAGGGAACAGCAACAAACTTACAGCCAATGGTTGCGTAAGCCGCGAGTACTTCTTCGGGATTTTTTCTCATGTCACTAAAGGTGACGTGAGCCGAAATGGGAATCAAGCCGATTTCATCACACATAGCTTTGATCTCTGACGGATCGATTTCGTAAAGACCTGCAAATTCAACGCCGTCATAACCCATAGCCTTTACCTTCTCAAGAGTCTGGCGCATACTTGCCGAGACATCATCACGAACGGAATAAAGTTGTACTGCTACTTTAAAGCTCATTTTTTCATCCTCCTTTGATTTTGAAAAGCGAAAAATAATATCACTATGTTTATTATAGGACAAAAAAACAAAATTTACAAGTCAAATTAAGCCTTAATATAGACAATTATTGCTATCTTTAAGAAATTAGCTGAAAAGTGGGGTGGAGAAATACCTTTCGGCAGTGTCGGGAAGGACGGTGACAACCGTTTTCCCTTTGCCAAGCTTTTCGGCAAGCTTGATTGCGGCGGCAACGTTGGTTCCACTGCTGATTCCGCACATGATACCTTCTTTGGAAGCCAACTCCTTGGAAATTCTGATGGCTTCTTCATCAGTTATAATACAGATATCATTATAAATATTACAATTGAGAATAGAGGGGATCAACCCGTCTCCGATACCCATCTGCACGTGTGTGCCGATCGAACCGCCCGACAGAATAGCCGCATTTTCCGGCTCCACTGCCCAAATGGTGATATCGGGGTTTTGTGCTTTGAGAGCCTCGCCGATACCCGTGATGGTTCCGCCCGTTCCAATGCCCGAGCAAAAACCGTGGATCGGTTTTCCAACCTGTTCAAGGATTTCTTTTGCAGTTTCGGATCGCTGAATTTCGGGATTGGCGGGATTTTCAAACTGTTGCGGAACAAAGACCTTCGGATTCTCAGCCTTCATGCGAAGTGCCGTGTTCAAGCACTCCTCAATACACGCACCGATATTGCCGGCATCGTGGATCAGAATGACCTCGGCACCGTAATGCTCCACAAGCTTTCTGCGCTCCTCGCTGACAGAGTCGGGCATGATAATTTTGGTCTTATAGCCGCGAACCGCTCCCACCAAAGCAAGACCGATTCCTTGATTGCCGCTTGTTGGCTCAACAATAATGCTGTCCTGATCGATCACACCGCGCCTCTCGGCATCGCATATCATGTTGTATGCCGTTCGGGTCTTAATGGAACCGCCAACGTTAAGTCCTTCAAATTTCACAAGGATCTCCGCTCCGTCCTTTGGAGCAAGGTGAGAAAGACGAATGATAGGTGTATTTCCCATCGCTTCAAGAATATTATTGCAAATCATATAGAATATCCCTTCGATGTTTAATTATTATGTTCATTATAACAGAAAGAGCCTAAAAAGGCAATAGTTTTTAGCATTTTTATTCTTAATATGAGAAAAGATTGACAAAATGTGAGCCGGTACAGATACGTCCCACGTTTGGCGGCAATATAATGACAGAGATCCATATCTCCCAAAAAACGCCCACTCAGGCTACGCTATAAGGTAATGCAAGCACCTGCATATTCGGAACAGGAAATCGGCGAAAGAATACAATTTGCGGCAGGTATGCGTTCCTCGGAGACTATTTTTGCCATCAACCGCGACGCAAAGGCTTCCATTTATGAGGTGGCTCATTAACACTCGCTTTGAATCCTGTCGAGTATCTTCCTTGAATTTGACCTTTGTTTGCCATAAAAAATATGCACCTCCAAAAGTGTCTGACTTTTGGGGTGCATATCAAAATCTCCGTCCTTTTTTATTGGTATTTATTCTTCCCGTTCTGTATTTTCATACGGATCGATCATGTATTGCTTGATCACAGGGTATGCCGCATAGGCAGTGGTAAAGGTGGAAAAAGAGAAGAAATACAAGATCGGGAGCGCAATGCCGAGAGGCATATAAAGTACAAAAATCGCAAAATTCAGTGCTAACATGGCAATCAGCCAAAGAATGGCAAGAACATTTCGTTTGATGCCGAGTACTACAAAAATGAGCGCATTTTTGAACATCTTGGTTATCTTCATATCAAAGGTTATCAGCATCAAATAAAGATAAAATCTCATGATGAAGTAAATGATCGCTACACCCAGGATAAGGAAGTACATAATGGAATTGCTGGGCATATTGGCAAAGTCAAATATAAGAACGCCGAGGATGATAATGTCAATCAAGCCCATGACAAAGCCTTGCTTGAAGTTCTTTTTGACAGCGTATTTGAAGTCTGAGAAAAGGAAAACGGGGTTTCCTCGGATCATTTCACGCATGTAGTACGTATAGGCGACGTTGCATATGCCGAACAGCAGGGCATAGATCAGCAAAAAGAATGCGATCTGCAAAATCACCCGCAAAGAAATGACGGGAATTCTGAGCTGTCTGCTGACAAGGGATGCCATAAGATGATCTGCAGGCTCGCCGCTGAACCTGGCAATGCCGTACATCAAGGGATAAGCAGCGCTTGTAAACGTCGGTGTCTTATCAACCCAGAAATAGGTAAGAAATGCGCCGAGAAGCGGCAAATGCTGTAGAATCATTAAAAGGTTGATGGAAATCAGCTTAGGAAATTTGCGCCAAAGGGATTTAAAAAAGAAGCCAACATTTGGTGTGGTATCCTCGCCTTTTTCAACGCCTAAGCCGTCGCGATTCATGTCAAATAACTTGAACTTCATGAGAACTCC
>JAZNDA010000047.1:0-5686 GCA_045587785.1 Eubacteriales bacterium
TGTGGGAGAAGGTGGCAGCCGAAGGCTGACGGATGAGGAGTCTTTTTTCTTCATTGTAAACACCTCATCCACCGCTATCGCGAGAACCCCCAAAACTCATTTTATTCGTTTCGGGGAACCCCGCGGCGGTCCCCCTCCCTCTCGGAGGGAGGCTAATTTGCACCGCCATTTTGACAAATTTTAATTCATAAAAGAGCTCGCCGTGGCGTTATTTCACTCTTTTCAAGACTGTCGCCGTTCTTGACGGCAGGTACATCTCAATGCTCTGCCCATCTGTCGTCCGATATTTCATGTGCGCCACGTTGCCAAAGCCGCCGTACGCCTTGTCATCCGTACTCATGACCACGCGGTAGGTTCCCTCACGCGGCACGGGAATACGCACGCCCTCTCTTGAGCGCGTACTATGGAAATTGAACACAAGAACAAAGTCGCCTCTGGAAAACGCCAGCAGCTTATCGTCCTCATGGATGAGCAAAAGATTGCCGCAGCCCGTCATACTTGTGCGCATCTTCCCCAGCAGTGCGATCATATCTCGGTCAAACGCCAACAGATACTTATATCTCAGATGATCGCTGTCCGCAAGGCTCCACTGACGGCGGCAGTAATGATAGCTGTCCCCGTTGCCCTCGCGCGGAAAATCCACCCACTCGGGATGCCCAAATTCGTTACCCATGAAATTAAGATACCCCTCGCCGCCTGCCGTGGCGGTCAGAAGCGCAAACATCTTACGCAGTGCTATGGCGCGGTCGATCACAAGCGATTGCCGTAGCACGCTCATGTCGGTATACATGGCACTGTCCGCCAAACGAAAGATCAAGGTCTTGTCGCCCACCAGTGCCTGATCGTGCGATCCCACGTACGCCACCGCTTTTTCGCCGCCACGGCGCAGGCAAAGCTCTTTCCATATCTCCGTCATGCTCCAAGTTTCGTCCGCGGTCTTTGCCACCCGCGTCCACATATCGGGCAAGCCCATCGAAAGGCGGTAGTCAAAGCCAATGCCGCCGTCCTTGATCGCAAGACACATGCCCGGCATGCCCGACATATCCTCCGCGATCAGAAGCGCGTGCTTTGACACCTCTTTTGTCACAGATGCGGCAAGCTGCAGATAGGTGACCGCCTCGCGGTGGAGATTGTCACCGAAATATTTGTCCACAGAAAATGACGTGCCAAGCCCGTGATCGTGGTACAGCATGGAGGTCACGCCGTCAAAACGGAAGCCGTCAAAATGGTATTCCTCCAGCCAATATTTGAGGTTGCTGAGCAGAAAGTGCAAGACCTCGGGCTTGCCGTAGTCAAAGCAGGCTGTGCCCCACGCGGGATGCTCGCCCTTTTGCCCCGTATGGAAAAACTGAAACACCGTGCCGTCAAATTTGTATAAGCCCTCGCCCTCGTTTTTGACGGCGTGGGAGTGCACAAGATCAAGAAGTACCCGAATACCCATGCTGTGTGCGCGGTCAACAAGATATTTCAGATCGCTCGGCGTGCCAAAGCGGCTCGAAGGCGCAAAAAAGCTTGACACCTGATAGCCAAAGCTTCCGTAATAAGGATGCTCCATGATCGCCATGAGCTGGAGCGTATTGTAGCCTGATCTCTTAATTCTCGGCAGGATGTCATCGGCAAACTCGCGGTAGGTGCCGATGCGCCCCTCCTCGGGTGCCATGCCCACGTGCGCCTCATAGATATATAAGCCCTTTGGGGGCACAAAGTTGCCGTCGGTCCACGGATAGCTGACAAAATCATCGGTCACTACGCCGCAAAAGCCGTGGGTGTCGGGGTCCTGATGCGTGCGACGGACGTAGAGCGGCACGTTCTCGCGCTTTTTGCCATCGCAGTCGATCACAACCGCCTTCACCAGACACCCATCCCAAAGCGCACCGTCCCCCTCAAGGAAGATCTCAAATACGCCGCCGCCAAGCTTTGTCAGCGGATGGGAGATCGGATTCCAGCCGTTGAAGTCGCCCTCAAGATAGACCGCACGCGCGGCAGGTGCCCATTCGCGGTAGTACCAGCCGCCATTTACGTGATGAAAGCCAAAATAGTGATGGGCGTTGGCAAAATCACACAGGGACCGATCTTTGTTTTTTCCCAAAAGACGCGCCAGCGTGTCGCGGTATCGTTGCATGCGCTCGTCAATATCGCGCTCATAGGGCAAAAGCTCGGGATTGTATTGCAAAATACGGTACATACCTGCCTCCTTTTGACGTTCTCTCTGCTTTATTATATCATACCCATAAATGAAAATCAATCATAAATACAAAATTTTCCATTCCCGCCGCAAAAGTTTTTGGGGGGTTCGGTCGCCTTTGGCTCGGGGAACTTTTGGGGAAGTTCCCCCCCTAAACATAACCTTCAGACGTGGCAACCACTCCTCGGCTACGCACAGATCCAATTACACCTTTGCCGCAAAAGTTTTTGGGGGTTCGGTCGCCTTTGGCTCGGGGAACTTTTGGGGAAGTCCCCCCTAAATATAACCTTCAGACGTGGCAACCACTCCTCGGCCACGCACAGATCCAATTACATCTTTGCCACAAAAGTTTTTGGGGGGTTCGGTCGCCTTTGGCTCGGGGAACTTTTGGGGAAGCTCCCCCCTAAATATAACCTTCAGACGTGGCAACCACTCCTCGGCTACGCACAGATCCAATTACACCTTTGCCGCAAAAGTTTTTGGGGGTTCGGTCGCCTTTGGCTCGGGGAACTTTTGGGGAAGTTCCCCCCCTAAACATAACCTTCAGACGTGGCAACCACTCCTCGGCCACGCACAGATCCAATTACACCTTTGCCACAAAAGTTTTTGGGGGGTTCGGTCGCCTTTGGCTCGGGGAACTTTTGGGGAAGTTCCCCTAAACATAACTCTCAGACATCGCAACCAATCCTAGGCTACGCACAGATCCAATTACACCCTTGCCGCAAAAGTTTTTGGGGGGTTCTTAGGGGGACTTTTTTCAAAAAGTCCCCCTAAGCGTTCCCTATTTCCTGTCAAAAGACGGATTGTAGGCGTAGATATTTTTGCAATCAAGCTCATCCATAGTCAGGCGGAGTGCCTCGCCGAAGCGTTGATAATGCACGATCTCGCGCTGACGCAGGAACTTGATGGGGTCTCTGACGTCGGGGTCATCGACCAGACGAAGGATGTTGTCGTACGTGACGCGTGCCTTTTGCTCTGTTAGAATCACGTATTCGCAACGTTTTGGGGTTGTCGAAAAACGCGAAGATCATTGATTTATAAGGGCGTGTGACGCTTTTTTGAAAGCGTCTGTTACTTAAGGCTCACCAGATCGTCAAGTCAAGTGCATCCTTTTTAGAAATTCCAGTGGATTTCAATGGGCACGTTTCTCGTCCCTTCAATGCGCTTTCCGACCATGATTTTGTCAATTAAAATCTCCACCATTTCCCGTGTCAGATGCTCCGAGTTTACGTACTGTTCGATCAGCTCACAACGGTTGTCGCCAACGGCAATTTTAATATCGATCTCCGCAATTTGCTTTTGGCATTTAAGCACCTGCGCTTCAAGGCGTTCCTTTTGCGTGGTGAAGTCCTTTGACAGGCCGATGAAGTCTGCCTCGCAAATCAAGCCCTTGACCTTGTCAAGATACAGGTCGCGCACGCCCTTAGAAAATTGATCGATCTTGCCTTGATAGGTCGCGAGCTCACATTCAAGTGCTTCCCTTTGCTCCATCGGATCGGCACAGAACTGCACTTTGCGTGTGAGTTCGTCCACGTCAAGATACTCGGCATTCAGACGCCTTAGCTCGTCGATGACCATTTTTTCAAGCCGATTGACCGAGATAAACGCGCCCTCGCAAGCACCTTTAGCGTAGTGTCGGCTGGGGCATTGCAAAAAATGCCTGCCACCCGACTTTGACGAGCGCATGACGTATCCGCAGGATGCGCAACGCACTTTTTTGGCGAAAAGACCTATCGTGCCAACCTTGAAGGGCTTTGCCCGTTCGGCAATCATTTTTTGTACCCTATCCCACAGGGCGCGGTCTATGATCGGCTCGTGAGTGCCCTCCACCCGAAACCATTGCTCCTTGGGGCGCGGACGGTTGATGCTGGTCTTATACGAAATGCTCTCGTACTTGCCTTGCACAAGGTTGCCGATATAAGTCTCGTTGGTCAGCATATCGGAAATGGCAAAATACTTCCACAGCGTGCTGTTTTTGCTCGGCGGCAGACTGAACCTGAGCCCCTGCATTCGCTTGTACTCGGTGGGATTCGGTATCCCTCGGTCGTTGAGCATTCGCGCGATCGCCGTCTTGCCGTAACCTTGCGAAAAAAGGGTGAATACCTCTCGCACCACGGCGGCGGCTTGCTCGTCGATAATGAGATGCCCTTTGAGGTCGGGGTCCTTCTTGTAGCCGTAGAGCGCAAAGGAGCCGATGTGAAAGCCGTTCTTGCGGCGGCTGTCAAGTGCGGATTTGATACTGTCCGACATATCCTCCAAATACCACTCGTTGACAAGTCCGTTGATCTGACGGCTTTTTTTGTTGCCCTTATTGGCGGTATCGGCGTTGTCCACGATACTGACGAAACGAATGCCCCAGATGGGAAACAGACCGTGTATGTACCTCTCAACCAATTCAAGCTCACGTGTAAATCTTGATTGCGTTTTGCAAAGGATAATGTCAAATTTCCTTGCCTGCGCGTCGGCAAGAAGTCGCTTGAACTCGGGACGGTTGCGGTCCGAGCCTGCGTAGTCGTCGTCGCTGTAAATGCCGATAAGCTCCCAACCCATGCGGTCGGCATAGTCGCGGAGCATCGCCTTTTGGTTCTGAATACTGCCCGAATCGTCGGTGGCGTTTTGCTTGTTTTTGTCCTCCTCGGACAGTCTGCAATAGATTGCTGCTTTTTCTCTCATGTTCTTATCTCCTCTCGGATAAGAACAAGCTGTTTTCCTCCGCCTCCATTATACCCCAGACTTCTCTTATTTGTCATGACCTTGGAGTAAACTCTAATGTTGATATCAGTTTTATCCATATATTCGTGTAATCCTCCTTGGTCAAAATTTCGTTTTTAAAAACACTTGTACATATTTTGTTTTTCATATCATTTGTTGCGGCTTTTTCTTTTGCCATAGCATTCCTCCCTTCGTTTTCGAAATAATTATATGAAAAACAGCAAGTCCGCTATTACGTTTTCTTGCCTAAACACGCTGTGGGGTGGCGTTTTTCTGCAAAAAAGTTGAAAAATTTTTCGAGAAATTTTAAAACGCACTCTGTCGGCGGTAATTTTCCGCTTTGAAAGTGCGTTTTGCGAGTATATTTACATCTTTTTATCATCGGATGCAGGGTTATCGATCAGCTTGCCGTCGTCGGTGAAGCGCGAGCCGTGGCAGGGGCAATCCCAAGTATGCTCGGCGCGGTTATATTTGAGAGCACAGCCGAGGTGTGGACACCTTGGCGCGGTGGGGGTGAGAAGTCCGACCACCGAATCAAAAGCGTTGACGGCAAGCTGTGGGCGCAGGACGGTGCGCGAGGGATCAAATATTGCGGCATAGGGGTTAGACTTTCCTTGCACAAGGTCGCAGAGAATGTCGGCAGCGACCATAGCGTTTGTCATTCCCCATTTGTTAAATCCTGTTGCGACGAATACGTCGGGAGTGGATTTTGCGTACTGCCCTATATAGGGAATATCGTCCAGGGTCATACAATCCTGCGTTGCCCATTTACCGACCATCTCGGCATTT
>JAZNDA010000048.1:0-14699 GCA_045587785.1 Eubacteriales bacterium
AAGAGCAAATATTGAGGATAGGCAAGGTAAATTTTCGCAGCAATATGAGGATATTGCAAGAGAATTTACTGAAGCATATACCGATATTTGCCTTTCAAAACCGAGTTCGGATTATTCCCTCTTGCCTATTCAGATCCGTCTATAATTTTTAAAGTTTTTTGCGTTCTCCCAAATAATTTCGCAACGCCAAAAGCACGGTGTGCAAAATATTCTTTCCGTTAACAACAAGGACGGCGGCAAACAGTATCAACTGAGCGGGAATCCACCAATCGGGCTCGGCGATCATAATGGCGCCTTGAACCGCCACCGCTATAGTGTTAAAAACAAGCAACGGAATACCGAGCTTGAAACGTACCAAACGGCGCGTATCTATACTTCGGATGATCATCACCACGAAATAACTGACAAAAGTAGCCACCGCCGCGCCCATCGCCGACCAATGCGGTATCAAAACAAGATTAAGCGCGATATTGATAACAGCTCCCACCGCCGCAGTAAGGAAAGAATAGACACTCTTTTTTCGCACCATATAGACGCTTCCCATAAACGTCACCAGAGAAGAATAAACCATGGCAAGTGTCAGAACGGGGATATACCGCCATGATTCATAGTAGCTGTCAGCAAGCAGAATATCGGTCACAAACTTGGAAAACAAGATCAATGCAGACGCCGCCATGAAAAGAACACCTTGAAAACCTGCAAACACCTTGGCAAAAAAGTCCGACCTATCGGTCTCGTCACCTTCACTGACGGCGGAAAACTGCCACGCCTGAATAAACACAGTACAGAGCAAAGTCAAAAGCGTTGGCACCTTATAGGCGGCGGCGTACAGGCCGTTCACCTCCGAGCCTTTCATGGCGATCACCAAAAAGCGATCGGACACCGAGGTGATCCACCAAAAGATCGTAGTTGGGATCATGGGGACACTATACTTTAGCATCTCACGTATTTTCACTTTGCTTGAAAGACCGAACTTGATATCGCGCCAGACACCCGATACAGGCAAAAGAAATGCGGTCACCAAAACGTCTCCGAGAATAATGGAAAGGATGTAGCCCTCCACGCCCATATCAAAGCCAAGCAAAAAAATAAGGTTAAAGGAAATCGTAGGCGCCGTGCCCAAAATGCCGCCGACCGAAAACAGCAGCATTTTTCCGAGAGCACGGATATACTGCACCACCACCGAATGAACGTTTGCCGCCAAAACGTAAAGCACGACCAGCCATACGTAATTTCGGAGCGTAGCATACAGACCGATCAGCGGCGACAAGAGTAAAAAGATCGCCGAGCAAACCAGCAATACCGATATACCCGAGGAAAACACACTCTTTTTGTCCTCGTTTTTATCCATAGCAAAACGGAAAATGCCGTCGGCAATGCCCGAACAGGCAAACGGCATCAAAAGATTGGCAGTCTGTGAGATCAGATCCGCCGTGCTGTATTCCTCGGGCAAAAGACACGCGGTATACAGCGGCATCATAAAGAACACAAGGAATTTGGAGGCAAAGGTACCTATCGCAAGAATTCCCGTGTTGGAAAAAAGCTTTTTATATTTACCCATATGATATCCTTTGTTTTTTTATAGTTTTGGTATATTTTTCTCTCTTACACACGAAAAGTGAGCAAACACGCCCAAGGCTTCGGGATAAGTCTCAAAACAAAGCTCCTTCCCCGTGATGGGATGGCAAAAACCAAGACGGTAAGCATACAGTGCAAGCCCCGATTCGCCCTTTGAGCCGCCGTATTTTCTGTCACCGACAAGTGGTAGTCGGCGTGAGGCAAACTGAACGCGGATTTGGTGCGTACGCCCCGTGTGCAACCGCACACGCACAAGACATCTTGGCGTTCCCTGCCCGTTTTTCGCAACCTCTATCATCTCATATGACAGTTTTGCCTGCTTAACACCGCGTCGCATTTTGCTTGCCACGTATGTTTTGTTTTTGACGGCATCATGGAAAAGAAGATCGCAAAGCTCGCCCGACCTCTGCTCGGGCACGCCTTCAAGCACTGCAAGATATTCTTTTTGAAACCGCTCGTGCGACTGCACAAGACTTGACATGGCGGCGGCCGCTTTTTGATTTTTGGCAAATACCATCACGCCCTCGGTCTCGCGGTCAAGGCGATGTACGGGGAAAACGCCACCCAAAAGCGAGAGCATATTTTCACGTCCTTTATCATCCCCTTGCGACAAAACGCCGCGAGGCTTGATACACACTATAATATCATGATCCTCATACAAAACCGTCATGCTCACCGCTCCTTATTTTTATATTTTTATTATATCAGCTTTCATTATGTTTGTAAAGTTGTTTATAAGATTTTTGGAAGAAATTTTCAAAAATCTCTTGACCATTTTTCAAGATAGGTATATACTTGTCTCACCAACTTATTTTTGTGAGGAACTATGACAAAAATTCTGCGTATTATCAGATCTAACTTTGTCCTCTGTATCGCCTTTGGTCTGGCACTGATCACATCGTTTATCATTCCGCCGAGCAAAGAATACATAGACTATTTTGATTTTAAAACGCTTGCTTGTTTGTTTTGCACTTTGGCGGTCATCTGCGCACTCAAAAACATCCGCTTTTTCACAGTCCTTGCGCGCTCGATCGTCCACGCCACGGGCAACCTCAGAAGCGCCACACTGGCACTCGTTTTTATCACCTTTTTCGGATCTATGCTGCTTGCCAACGATATGGCACTGATCACCTTTTTGCCGCTCGGATATTATGTCTTATCCTCCACCGGCAAGCAAAAGAACATGGCTTTTGTTTTTGTCATGCAAAATATCGCGGCAAATCTCGGCGGCATGCTCACGCCATTTGGCAATCCGCAAAACCTCTATCTGTTCTCCTATTTTGAAATTCCGACGGGTGAATTTGTGCGCATCATGTTCCCTCCTTTTTTGGCGGCAATGGTTTTGATCATCATTTGCTGTCTCTTTGTCCGCCCCGAAAAAATTGAGCTTACAGAGCGTGACACATACCGATTGCCCGTCACACGCACCGTTTTGTATCTGATATTGTTTGCGCTTGCCATATCGGTTGTATTCAAGGCTGTTCCCTATCTTGTAGGCACTGCCATTGTTCTCGCGACACTTATTCTGCTTGACAGGAAAGCGCTTCTCCGAGTGGATTTCGGATTACTTCTCACGTTTGTCTGCTTTTTTGTTTTTGCAGGAAATCTCTCGCGTGTGGGACTTGTCCACCAGCTCCTTTCCTCGCTTCTCGAGAAAAACACATTGCTTGTTTCCATCCTCTCCTGTCAAGTCATCAGCAACGTGCCCTCTGCCATTCTGCTATCCCGCTTCACCGCCGACTATCCTTCCCTTTTGCTTGGTGTCAACATCGGAGGCACGGGTACGCTGATCGCCTCACTGGCAAGTCTGATAACCTTCCGAGAATACAGTCAACGCGAGCCGCACAAAACAGGTCATTACATGAAGGTATTTTCACTGCTCAATTTATTATTCCTTGTCGTTCTCACCATGGTTGCCATCATTTTTTGACTTTCGCTTTCACCTGAAAACAGATATAAAAAAGGCTCCCAAGGGGTGCATTCCATAAAGCAGGTTTTACCTGCCGAAAAATCAAAAGGAGTACGAACATTTTGTTTGTACTCCTTTTCCATACAGTCGGGCGGTAATAAGCCTCCATTTACACAAGGGAGCCTTTCTTTATGTTCATCTATGGCTTATCAATTTTCCTGACAAGCACTGCTTTTGTGGACACAAAAGCTAAGCCCCGCACGAAGCGGGGCGAGAGTTTAATCAAGAAATTCTTTGATGTTTTCCAAATGTTTTGTTGCCATCTGCGTAGAATACGGAAACATTTCATCTTCTTTCAGAATGTTTTCATTAACAAAATATTCAAGACACTCTTGAATGGCTGTTGCATACATACGAATGTTTTTTTGAAGAATATCTGCCAAATCTTTACCAGTTAAAACATTGCTTCTGCCAAGATTGTATTCGCGACACACTTCAAAGGAAGGAAGCATATCAATATAAGCTTTTGCAGTCTGCACATCTCCGAGCGTATAATAGCAATATGCCAAATCCCGTGTTACTTTACATATAAGCTCGGAATTTTTGGAAATATTCAAAATGCGCCTATAAATATTTATTGCCTCATGCTCATGTTCGGGATGCTGTCTAATTGTGCCTCTCAAGCTCCAAGCAAGCCAATACATAATTTCGCAGCTTGACGGATACTGAATTAAAGCATTGCGAAGCAAGATAACAGCGTCATTATATTTGCTGTTATCACAGAAAGCTTTCGCTTTCTCTATGATTTCGAAAATATCCTTTTCCTGCTTGCTTATATCGACTCCCAAAAGGTAATCGGTAGAAACCTTGAAAATATTAGCTATAATAGGCAACATTTCAATGTCGGGGTACGAAGTTCCGCACTCCCACTTGCTGATTGCTTGTGAAGTAACGCCGAGCATTTCCGCAACCTGCTCTTGCGTTAATTCTTGTAATTTGCGAAGTTCCTTAAAAATATTAGAAAAACGATTGTCCATAAATGACCTCCAGTAATTATTATCTGAACCGGTTCTGCTTATATTATAGCATAATTTTTCTGAAAGTCCAGATACAATTATTTGGATTTATTTCAACTGTCAGTTGTACTAACAAATAAAAATAAAGCAGTACTTTGCATTTTTTTATTGCAAAATACTGCTTTATCGCAGGCACCCCAAAAGGAGCCTTTTGTTATTCAGTTAAACGCTATGAACCATTAGCTCGGGGTCGGAATTTTCACCGTCCAGCTTATATTTCTGTGCCTTTCTGTACTCAAAGAACTTAAGAGCGACCTGCTCAAACAGTGCGTAGGAAAGAACGTCCTCATCCTGCTCCAAAAGTCCCTGAGGGATCTTTGCGCGAAGCTCCTCAAGCTCGGGCTTGAGGTTGTCAGCGGGGCGCTCGGTAATACGAGGCTCATCGCCAATGATTTTCTTGACAAATGCAGGGTCGATCTCTACGGGCGTTCTTCCGTACTCGCCCTTGACAATACCCTTGAACTCCTTAGTTGCCATCTTATATCTCTCACCGAGAATGACGTTATAAACCGCCTGCGTACCAACAATCTGCGAGGACGGCGTAACAAGCGGAGGATATCCGACGTCTGCACGTACTCTCGGCACTTCTTCAAGCACCTCCGCAAGCTTATCTTCCTTACCTGCCTGCTTAAGCTGAGACATGAGGTTGGAAAGCATACCGCCTGGAACCTGGTAAAGAAGCGCGTTGACATCGACCTTAAGAGCCTTGGGATTAAGAAGTCCGTCAGCAAGATACTTTTCTCTCAGGGGCGCGAAGAACTTTGTTATCTCATCAAGCTTCGCCAAATCAATACCCGTATCGTACGGTGTTCCTGCAAGGGTTGCTACCATAGTCTCCGTGGGAGGCTGAGAAGTACCCATAGCCATGGGCGAAATTGCGGTATCCACAACGTCAACACCTGCTTCGATCGCCTTCAGAAGCGTCATGGAAGCAAGACCTGCGGTATAGTGTGTGTGAAGCTGGATCGGAACCTTGACGTTTTCCTTCAAGGTCTTAACAAGCTCATACGCGTCAAAGGGCTTAAGAAGCCCCGCCATGTCCTTGATACAAATGGAATCCGCGCCCGTTTCCTCAAGCTCCTTGGCGTACTTGGCATAATAATCAAGCGTATAGACCTCACCCGTTGTATAGCTGAATGCCGCCTGAACGTGTCCGCCTTCCTTCTTGGTCGCATCGATAGCGGTCTTAAGATTTCTGACGTCGTTTAAAGCATCAAAAATGCGAATAATATCGATACCGTTGGCGATCGACTTCTGAACAAAATACTCCACCACGTCATCCGAATAATGACGGTAACCGAGAATATTCTGTCCGCGGAAAAGCATCTGAAGCTTTGTGTTCTTTACTTTATCGCGAATCTTACGAAGTCTCTCCCACGGATCTTCATTGAGGAATCTCATGCAAGAGTCAAACGTTGCGCCGCCCCATGCCTCAAGAGAATGATAGCCGATACCGTCCAGCTTCTCAAGAATGGGAAGCATTTCCTCGGTTGTCATTCTGGTGGCGATCAAAGACTGGTGTGAGTCACGGAGAACTGTTTCTGTGATTTTTACCTTTGCCATATCTATGATTTTTCCTTTCTCATATTATTAGAAGGTTGCGAGGAATACACCCGCAGCCACGGCAGAACCGATAACGCCTGCCACGTTGGGGCCCATTGCGTGCATCAAAAGGAAGTTTGAAGGATCTGCCTCTTGACCCACCTTCTGCGAAACACGTGCCGCCATGGGAACAGCCGAAACACCTGCAGAGCCGATCAGGGGATTGATCGTACCGCCCGACAGCTTGTTCATGATCTTTGCGGTGAGCAATCCGCCCACTGTGGAGATACAGAAAGCAACAAGTCCGCAACCGATGATCAGAAGTGTCTGCAGACGCAGGAAATTATCCGCGCTTGCGGTGGCTCCTACGGAAAGTCCAAGGAAAATGGTAACGATGTTCATCAGCTCGTTCTGCGCGGTCTTGGAAAGTCTGTCGGTCACACCGCAGACGTTCAAAAGATTACCAAACATCAAGCAACCAACCAGCGGCACGGCATCGGGAACGATCAGACCAACGATAAAGGTAACAAGGATCGGGAACAAAAGCAGTTCGGTCCTCGACACCTTACGCAAGGTAGTCATCTTGATCTTACGTTCTTCCTCCGTTGTCATCAATCTCATAATGGGACGCTGGATCATCGGGATCAGCGCCATGTAGCTGTACGCCGCCATCGCGATCGCACCGAGAAGTGCGGGTGCCAAGGTCTTGGTAACAAGGATCGCCGTGGGGCCGTCCGCACCGCCTATGATACCGATAGCCGCCGCCTCGGGGGGAGAAAACTGTCCCGAAAGAACAGCCGACGCATATGCGACAAACACACCAAGCTGTGCGCCTGCGCCGATAAGAAGGCTCTTGGGATTGGAGATCAGCGGGCTGAAGTCGGTCATCGCGCCGATACCGATAAAGATCAAGCTGGGATAAATACCGAGCTTGACGCCGAGATACAAAAGGTCAAGCAGACCTCCGTCATGAAAGACCTGCAAATAATCTACACCCTCGGGCTGAATAAAGAAATCCAAATGGAAGATTCCCGTACCAGGAAGGTTTGTCAAAAACATACCGATGGCGATCGGCAAGAGCAACAGCGGCTCATACTGTTTGACAACCGCGTAATAAACCAATACAAAGGCAATGGCGAACATAATGATGGTTTTGAGAGCATCCATGGGATCTCCGCCAAACAGCCTTACGATACCGGTCGTCTTAAGGAAATTAAGAATACTATCAAGTAATGCTTGCATCTATCGTTCGTCCTTTCAATTTATTCTCAATTGAAAACACGATCAGCTAAGGGTAATAACAACAGCGTCTGTTGCAACCGATGCGCCCTGATTTACCTCAACGGAGGAAACAACACCGTCTTCGGGAGCACAAATATCATTTTCCATCTTCATAGCCTCAAGAACGCAAACAACGTCACCCTTCTTGACCGAATCACCGACCTTAACGTTAACCTTAAGGATGGTACCGGGCATAGGTGCCTTGATTGCGACCGAACCTGCTTTACCCGTAGCAGCAGGAGCAGCGGGAGCGGCAGCCTTGGGGGCTGCAACGGGAGCTGCGGCAGGTGCAGGTGCTACGGCAGGAGCGGCTGCTCCAACCTCCTCAACTTCAACCTCATATACAAGACCGTTTACTGTAACATTAAACTTTCTCATTATTTTATACCTTTCCTTTCAATCTTTTTTACTTGACGTTCCAGGCGTTTTTGCCGCCTACTCTTTTAAAGGAAACCACGCGGAATCCGCTCGCGGATGCCTGTCCACCCTCGGAAGCGAGAACCACCGAAATAGCGGCGGTAATAGCGGCAACCAATGCGCCGTCATCAGTCACGGCAACCGGCTGAGGGTCGGACACAACAACGGGTGTCTGCGGTTCGATAGGCTTTTCGATCTTCTCTGCCTTCTTGCAAACAAAGAACCTCTCCATGATCTTCAAAGCGATCATAAGAACCGTAAGAACCAGGAACACCATCACCATGCCCTTGACAAGCATGATGAGCGCATCCATAGCGCGTTCACTAAAAGGAGGCGCCACATAGGCTAATACATTCATGTTCTTCCCTCCTATCAAAGAGGCATATTGACGTGCTTGCGTTCGGGCTTGGTCTGTGCCTTGGAGAACAGCATACCGAGTGCGGCACAAATTCTCTGGCGAAGCTCCTCGTCCGCGATCACATCGTCGATCTCGCCCTTCTCAGCCGCATCCACGGGAGAAGCGCACTTTTCTTTCCATTCTTTCTCAAGATCCTCACGGCTCTTTTCTGCCGTGATCTTATCGTTCCAAGCAAACGCGACTGCCGCGCTGGGAGCAAGCACGCTGATAGCCGCACCTTCAAGCGCAAACGCAACGTCCGCACCAACGGATCTGGAGCCCATCAAGGTATATGCCGCGCCGTACGCCTTGCCCAAAACCACAGTAACCTTTGCGTTCTTGGAAGAGGTATAGGCAAACGCGAGCTTGGCAAGCTCGGCGGCAAAAGGAGCCGCCTCAGCACCCTTCTCGGAAGCTACACCCTCGGAATCCACAAGCGTAACAAGCGGAATATTAAAGCTGTCACAAAGTGCAACAAACTTAGCCGCCTTTCTTGCGCCCTTTGCCGTGATATCACCGTGAGCGAATACAACGCCGCTCGTAATACCGCCAAATGCCGCAAAGCCGACCGTCATCTCGGGCGCATATGCCGCATAAAGCGCCGTGAATTTACCGCAATCGGCAAGAGTGGCAAGCAATGCATCGGGCTCAAGTCCCGATACCGCTACTGTTCTGTTAAGATCATCTTCATTAACTTCAAGCACCGCACCGTCAGCATTGTTAGCAGGCAGAAGTGCGATCAGCTCCTTGACCTTGGCTGCCGCATCCTCCTCGTTGTCCGCCACAAGAGCGGCAATACCGTTTTCAGCTGTCGCATCGGCACCCGCATCCTCACCCGTAAGAGAGGGAGCATTCACGTAGAACTTGGACTTATCCTTAACCGTGATAACAAAATCATACATAGCCGCCGCCATAGCAGACATGCCCGCGCAAACACCGGAAACCACGGCGATCTGAGGAATAATACCCGAAGCCTCGGACACGCACTTCATCATTCTGCCGTAGCTCGAAAGAGCCGCAGAGCCTTCAAAAATAAGTGCTCCCGCGCTGTCAAGCATAGCAACCACGGGTGCGCCGTTTGTGATTGCCATTTCATACAGCTTTTCAATTTTTCTTGCGTGGACCTCATCGATCGCACCCTTCATTCGGTCGCTGTCCTGTGCAAAGGCAAAAACCAATCTGCCGTCAATTGCGCCGTAACCCGAAACAACGCCCTCGTACTCCTCGGGCTTACTGCTTCTTCGTACGAAGGAACCAATCTCTACGAAGGTTCCTGCATCAAAAAGCGCAGTGATCTTGTTTAACCCTTGCGTGCTTTTCTTCTCCATAAAGTAGCCTCCAAATCATTTGTTATTTTGGCAAAAATTTCGGTTTTTTTATCAAAATGCCAACTCTACCCCAATTATAATTTATCATATCATATTACGCAACATTTGTCAACCGCATTTTGAAAACTCTGCCAACTTTTTTATCAAACATATTATATAACAAAAATGAGCCAAGGCATACAGCCTCGGCTCATTTTAAAATATTTACCGTTTTATTTAAGCATCAGATCGCAGACGAGCGATGCAAGCTCTGTGGGATTTTCAACCGAAAGACCGCTGACAAGACGTGCATTGGCATAAAGGATCTTACTGTACTTTGCAAGCGCATCCTTATCGGACTCATAAAGCGTCCTCAGTTTTTCGGTGATCGGATGGGAGAGATTCAACTCCAGCACAAGCTCCGCTTTGATAGCA
The DNA here is from genome assembly GCA_045587785.1 of Eubacteriales bacterium. Lineage (GTDB taxonomy): Bacteria > Bacillota > Clostridia > Oscillospirales > CAG-272 > RGIG8775. The sequence continues at coordinate 9,943 of JAZNDA010000048.1, forward strand.
TGCTCCCCTACACCGGGCATCTTATTCAGTGTTTTCTCCATGGTCACCGAGATCTCGCCCTCACTGGAAAGGCAGGCGGGATGCTCCTTCAATGTGCCCGTAAATCTGACACTGTGAACGGTTTCACCAATGCTCTCCTTGATGAATTCAAGCATTTCCTTTTCATCTTCGTTATGTTTTTTCAATACTTCCTTTTCCTCGTCGCCCACAAGATCAAGATTTTCCTTGCAAACGTTAAGGAATTCCTTATCATCATAGGTGCGCAGAATCTGAAGTGCAAATTCATCCACGTCCTCGGTCAGATACAGCACCTCATAATTTTTGGCAAGCACTGCCTCGACCTGTGGCAACAGTGCGATCCGCTCCACGCTATCACCCGTAGCATAGTAAATCTTCTTTTGATCTTCGCCCATACCAGAAACGTATTCCTTCAGTGTGACAAGCTTGTTCTCTCCCGAGGACTTGAACATGATCAGATCCTGCAAAGTGGTCTTATGCATGCCGTAATCGCTGTAAACGCCCCATTTGAGCTGCGTGCCGAACGCCGCATAGAATTTTTCGTAATTCTCACGCTCATTTTCCAGCATTTTTTTGAGTTCGGACGCGATCTTCTTTTCCACAGACTTGGCAATAGCCTTGAGCTGTCTGTCCTGCTGAAGCATTTCTCTCGAAATGTTCAACGAAAGATCGGAGGAATCCACAAGTCCTTTGACAAACCCGAAATAATCAGGCAAAAGATCCTTGCACTTATCCATGATCAGCACACCGCTGGAATAAAGCTGAAGTCCCTTTTCAAACTCACGGCTGTAATAATCAAACGGAGCGTGCGCGGGAATGAACATCATGGCTTCAAAATTGATACCGCCCTCTGCCTTTTGGCGAATGGTCTTGAGCGGAGCTTCAAAATCATAATATTTTTCTTTATAGAAATTACCGTATTGCTCGTCGGTCACCTCTGCGGCGGGTTTCTTCCAAAGAGGAATCATGCTGTTAAAGGTCTCATCCTCTATCACAGTTTCATATTCATCCGTCGAGCCTTCTTTCAGCTTTTCATTTGATGTCATCATACGGATGGGATAGCGGATATAGTCGCTGTATTTCTTGACCAGCATACGGAGCTCGTATTCCTCAAGATACCCCGAATACTTTTCATCCTCGGTATCAGCCTTCAGGTGCAGTGTGATCACCGTACCCTCCCCTGCCTTATCGCAAGGACGAACGGTATAGCCGTCGGCCCCCTCAGACTCCCATACGTAAGCCTCATCAGAGCCGTGCGCGCGGCTTTCCACCGTGATTTTGTCGGCAACCATAAACGCAGAATAGAAGCCAACACCAAACTGTCCGATGATATCAATATCCTGCTTATCCTTATTGTCGGGGTTATTTTTGAAGTCAAACGAGCCGCTCTTGGCGATCACACCAAGATTGTTTTCAAGATCTTCCTTGGTCATACCGCAACCGTTATCGGCAATCGTAAGCGTGCGCGCCTCCTTATTGGGGGTCAATCGGATCTCATAATCCTCACGGGCTTTGCCCACCGTGCTGTCGGTAAGCGAGCAAAAATAGCTCTTGTCAATCGCATCGCTCGCATTGGAGATCAGCTCGCGCAGAAAGATCTCCTTGTTAGTATAGATGGAGTTGACCATCATATCAAGTAATTTTTTTGATTCGGTTTTGAATTGTTTTTTTGCCATATTTTACACCTCGCTTGTCTTTTTCATTATATACCTTGTAGCAAAATAAGTCAAGAAGCAATGACGGGATTTAATAGATTATTTACCATTTTCACCACACCGCTTGCATGGCGAATAATTCAAAGCTTCCGCCGCGGCAAGAGAAAGCTTTTGGGGAGCTTTCATGTCACTGCAATCGGGTTTTGTGTGATATCTGCTGCCTGACTCGGTCACATAGACATATATAACATCCGCTTCATCGATAACCGTCTCGGTCACAGGTGTCTCGGTTGTTTCGCCGACCTCAGTCTCGGTCACAGCATCGGTTTCGGGCACGCTTGCATCATAGGTGAAAACCGCATACAAAATACGGATCTTGGCTTCTTTGGGGTACACCGCCGCCTTTTTAAAATCCGCATCACCGTCCACAAGCACGGCAAGGACCTTATCCTTTTGTATTTCCACCGCTGTAAGCTCACACGGGATGATCTCGATATCCGAAAATCCAAGCGAGGTAAACATTTTCACCAGTTCGCCGAGCGAATATACCGCACAATCCTTTGCCCCAAACGTAAGCTCGATCCCTTTCGGCTCGTCCTTGGTGATCGGCACCTTTTCGTTTATGGATTCTGCGTCCCACTGCGTGGTGGTTTGTGCAGAATAAGACGGTGTCAAGCCCTTTTCTGCGTTTGCGGTACAAGACGGAAGAAAGCAACTGCTCATGATCAACAATATAAGCAAAAACCGTCTCACGGAATCACCTCCAAATTCGTTTTGTCATTTACAAATGCCTCCCGAAGCCATAATAGCTTCGGGAGAAAAAATCATGTGTGTCTTTGGTCTTTTACGTCAATTGTCAAGGGGTTACGCCGTCGATGTTATACACCACGTCGATCATCTGCTTTTCCCTCTTGCCTACCTCAAAAGTACCTACGTTTTATGCCAATTCACCTACAAATACGACTTGGCATTATAATTGAATTTATTATATCATCATTTTCCAAAAAAGCAAGAGATTTTTAAAACTTTTCTGACATTTTTCATTTAAAACAGCAGTCCGCAAACAGTAAATATATTTTATGTTTCGGTCAACGGACAAGATGCATCGGCATACAATGAGAGTATACTGATTTTTGGAGGATCCTTTTATGTTTTGGCAGATCTTTTCACTGTTTTCACGCTTTACACACCTTCTTCTCGGCATAGGCACACCTCAGAAATTTCCTCCTCCTCTCTCGTCAGACGAAGAAAGAGAGTGCATCGAAAAAACGCTCAAGGGGGATGAGCAGGCACGCGGAAAGCTGATCCTTCACAATCTGAGGCTGGTCTCTCACATCGTGAGAAAATATTATTCCTCGGGAAATTCAAGTGAGGATCTGGTCTCGATCGGCACCATTGGACTTGTCAAAGCCGTAGACAGCTTTTCCCCCGAAAACGGGGCGCATTTTGCCACCTATGCCGCCAAATGTATTCAGAATGAGATACTGATGCATTTCCGTTCTCAGAAAAAGTTAGCTCTTGAGGTTTCGCTCGGGGAGACCATCGACGTGGACAGAGACGGAAATCCCCTTACATACAGCGACGTGATCTGCTCGGATGAAAACGTCAGCGAGGAGGTCGAGCGCAACATTCAGAAAAGCAAAGCTCTTATGCTTGTGGAGACCTTGCTTGATGAGCGCGAAAAGCAGATCATCATTTTAAGGTACGGGCTGTACGGTCACAAGGCACTTACGCAACGAGAAATCTCGGGACGCCTGGGCATCTCGCGCTCCTACGTCAGCCGAATTGAGAAAGGTGCCCTTGCCAAGCTGGCAAAAGCCCTTAAATAATTTCATTCATTTTGTTTTCTCCTTGTCTTTGATGATCGACCTCTGAGCAAAACAAAAAAGCCGTTACAAAACGGCACGACAAAACAGAGGTAGCGGCTACCTAATTTTTTCGTACTCGCTATGTAACGGCTTTCGCCAAAGGTGCTTTCCTTTGGATAATATTCAGTTGTTAATTTTATAAGTATACGCTATGTAACTATGTACGTAAGAAGGCTTGTCCGAACGTCCGATGACCTCTAATTTACCGAAACGGCGACCGATCAAATTTTCTTTTGTTGGTAAAGCTCTTGCCATAATTATTCCGCAACCTCGGGTGAAGATTCCTTGGCTTCGACGGTTTCGGATGTCGGCGTTGTGTCTGTCGCGTTCGTAGGTTCCGTTTGTGTAGGCGTTATAACAAGTGTCGAGGGATCCGTCTCTTTACAATCCAAATAATACAGACCATTCGCAAAATCTCGTTCGCTTTGACTTGATGTACCCCAACAAGGCATTATTTCCACAATCGTTGTTTCATCTGAAATTTGCAGGGTAAATTCAATTTCACCGGAAATTTGGATCTGCTCTGTATAATAATCTTTACCATTGATATTCAAAATGCAATAAGCGGTTTCTGCCGTACCCGTTGCGGTAAGTTTAATTGTGTATGCTATACCCTTATAAAAAATATATTTTCCATCAGTAGGTTCCACGGGGGCATTGCCACTTGTGACCGATACGGATACATAGCAATTGGCAGATTTTATGTTATTATAAGAGGAAGTGACATCCTCGCTGAACCACGCCAACGTGACAGAACAGAGCGCAACAACACAAAGCAAAATACTTAATACGGAAATTGTTATGCTTTGTGAAAACGCCTTTTCGGTTATTTTTTTGTCTTTGCAGTCAAAAAAGTTTTTCAAGAGTTTTCCTCCTCTCGGGTATTTATCTAAAGGTTTATATTTTCGGCAATCAAAAGACACAAGCAGACTTATGCCCTTTGATTGCCGCCAAACTCCCCCAGGGGAGTTTGGGAGCTTGGGGGAACTTATTTTTTGTTGTAAGTAACGGTTACGCCGTCGTGTGTTGCCGTACCGTAAACACCCTGACCGCCGCCGAAGAGCTGGTCAAAGGTAAGCAGAATGTTATGGTCTTCACCATCGTTATGAACGTGGTTGTCGTCTACTGCCTTGTTGCCATTCGCATCTGTGGCTACGCCGTAACGGGGGTTGAAGTAGGGGGCACTTTGACCGCAGGCATTACCGGCCTGTACTCT
>JAZNDA010000049.1:0-5024 GCA_045587785.1 Eubacteriales bacterium
AAAAAGCCGACTCGTATGAGTCGGCTTTTTGGTTTTGTTTGCGGATCAATACATTCCACCCATACCGCCGTTCATGGGAGCGGCAGGAGCGGGATTTTCTTCCTTCTTATCGGCAACGACCGACTCGGTGGTCAGAATGACGCTTGCGATGGAAGCGGCATTCTGAAGTGCGGAACGGGTGACCTTGGTGGGGTCAACGATACCTGCGCTGACCATGTCACAGTACACTTCATTGTATGCGTCGAAGCCGTAGCCGATCTTACCCGAGGTAAGGATCTTGTCAACGATCACGCCGCCGTCAAAGCCTGCGTTCTTAGCAATCTGACGTACGGGCTCCTCAAGGGCCTTGACAACGATCTTGACGCCGGTCTTTTCGTCGCCGGCAACGGTGTCAAGAAGCTTTTCGACTTCTGCGATAACGTTGAGATAAGCGGTTCCGCCACCTGCGACGATACCCTCCTCAACAGCTGCACGGGTCGCGTTGAGAGCGTCCTCGATGCGGAGCTTCTTTTCCTTCATTTCAGCCTCAGTTGCGGCACCGACCTTGATCACGGCAACGCCGCCTGCAAGCTTAGCCAAACGCTCCTGAAGCTTTTCGCGGTCGAAATCGGAGGTGGTGGTCTCAATAGCGGTACGGATCTGAGCTACGCGAGCCTTGATCTCTGCCGAATCGCCTGCACCGTCAACGATGATGGTGTTATCCTTGTTGACCTTGACCTGTTTTGCGTGACCAAGCTGAGCTATGGTGGTGTCCTTCAGCTCAAGACCAAGCTCGGAGGAGATGACCTCACCGCCTGTCAGAATAGCGATGTCGCGAAGCATTTCCTTTCTTCTGTCGCCAAAGCCGGGAGCCTTGACAGCAACGCAGGTAAACGTGCCGCGAAGCTTGTTGAGTACGAGCGTGGTAAGAGCTTCGCCCTCAACGTCCTCGGCGATGATGACAAGCTTCTTGCCTGCCTGAACGATCTGGTTGAGAAGCTCAAGGATCTCCTGAATGTTGGAGATCTTCTTATCGGTGATGAGAATGTAAGCATCATCGATGACAGCTTCCATCTTATCCATATCGGTTGCCATATAGGGGGAGAGGTAACCGCGGTCAAACTGCATACCCTCAACCACCTCGGAATAGGTGTCTGCGGACTTGGATTCCTCAACGGTGATAACGCCGTCGGTGGTGACCTTTTCCATTGCGTCGGCGATCAGCTGACCGATCACCTCGTCACCTGCGGAAACCGTGCCGACTCTTGCGATATCTTCCTTGCCGTCCACGGGCTTGGAGTTTGCCACAAGACATTCGACAGCGCGGTCAACAGCCTTCTTGATACCCTTGCGGATGACCATGGGGTTTGCACCCGCGGTCACGTTCTTCATACCCTCTCTGACAAATGCCTGAGCGAGAAGGGTAGCGGTGGTCGTACCGTCACCTGCGGCATCGTTGGTCTTGGTAGCTACTTCCTTAACCAGCTGTGCGCCCATGTTTTCAGCGGCATCCTCAAGCTCGATCTCCTTGGCGATAGTCACACCGTCATTGGTGATGAGGGGAGAGCCGAACTTTCTGTCAAGAACAACGTTGCGTCCCTTGGGGCCGAGTGTGATTTTAACGGTATCGGCAAGCTTATCTACGCCTCTGATGAGCGCGTCTCTTGCCTCTGTACCATAAAGAATTTCCTTTGCCATGTTACGTTTCCTCCTAAATTTATTCTACGATCGCCAAAATGTCGCTCTGGCGAACGATGGTGTATTCCACGCCGTCAGCCTTGACCTCTGTTCCCGAATACTTGGAAGCGATGACCTTGTCGCCAACCTTGATATTCATGGGACGAAGCTTTCCATCCTCGCCGTATTCGCCGGGACCTACGGCAACGACCTCGGCAACCTGGGGCTTTTCCTGCGCCGAAGCGGTAAGGATGATGCCCGATGCGGTTTTTTCTTCAGCCTCTGTGGGCTTCAGGACAACTCTGTCTGCAAGCGGGTTGATCGTCATTTGAATGACCTCCTTTTACTTTATCTTTTGAAAATGTTTACAAAGCTGTGTTTGGCACTCGCACGATGCGAGTGCTAACATTGTCTATTATAGATCATTTTCAAAAAAAATCAAGTCTTTTTTGGACTTTTTACATTTATTTAACATTTTTGTATAAAAATATCTCACACCACATAAATTAAAAGGCAGGAAACGGAGGTGGAGAGGATGTTTGAGAGGGTGAATGATCTGTTGAATGGCACTGTCTTGCCGCCGATGCTGCTTTTGGCGGGAATATTTTACGCGTGCCGACTGAAATTTTTTCCTGTTTTTAAAATATCCACTATATGCAAGGTTTTGACCGCGCCAAACAAAGGGGGAGGCGTTTCGCCCTTTCGCTCACTTACTCTGGCGCTTGCCGGAACGCTTGGTGTCGGGAATATTGTCGGGGTGGCATCTGCCATTGCCTTGGGCGGTGCGGGAGCCGTTTTTTGGATGTGGGTTTGTGCGTTTGCCGCCATGCTTTTAAAATATGCCGAGGTACTTCTTGGGGTGAAATACCGTCAAAAAACGGGTGGAACGTTTCATGGCGGTGCGCCGTATTACATAAAACGCGGATTGTCCTCGCAGGGCTTTCCGAGACTTGGTGTTGCTTTGGCGAGCATTTTTGCTGTTCTTTGCGTAGCAGATTCCTTTACAACGGGATGCAGTATTCAGTCGGCGGCGGTGGCAAGTGCCCTTCATGGTGTGATGGGCGTTGAACCAAAGATCAGCGGTTTTGTTTTAGCAGTAGTGTGCGGCGTTCTGCTAATTCGCGGACGCGAGAGTGTGATGCGGGTGACCGAATATCTGGTTCCCCTTATGTGTGCAGGGTTTCTTTTTTTGTCATTTTGGTGCATGGCGGCAAATCCCGACAAAATTCTTCCCACCTTTGCACGGATATTCAAGGATGCCTTTCGGGCGGACAGTGCCGTGGGCGGCATTGGCGGTTTTTTTCTTGGGCGTGCTGTACGCTTTGGAACCATGCGAGGTCTTTTGTCAAACGAGGCAGGCTGCGGCACTTCGCCCTTTGCGCATGCGGCGGCGGACACCAAAAGTCCCGTCGAGCAAGGTTTCTGGGGGATCTTTGAGGTGTTTGTGGACACCATACTGCTGTGTACCGTGACAGCGGTGGTGGTGATCATGAATTTGGACAAAGTGGGAGGTTTTTTTGACGACCCCATGATGATGGCGATTTACGCTTATTCCTGCGGTTTTAGTGGTATATGGGCATCCGCCGTGCAGATGTTTCTCGGCATTTCGGTGTTATGCTTCGGCTTTGCCACATTTTTGTGTTGGGCACAGTATGGCCTCTCGTGTGTGGGATTTTTCACATCGAAGAAACGATATCACTTTCTCTACATTTTGCTGTTTTCCCTGACGGTTTTTTGGGGGGCGGTCGCCGCCCCCGGGGCAGTGTGGAGCATTGCTGATCTGAGCATTGGACTTATGGTGCTGCTTCACGTACCCATTCTTTGCGTGTTTTGCGGAGAGGTGAAAAGAGAGACCGAAATTTATTTCGGTCGGTTATAAAGAAATTTACAAATTGCTCTTGATTTTTTTGGGCTTTTGGTGTATTATATACGTGTAAGATGAAAGAGTGTGCGCCACGGCGTAAAATCTGCTCTTTTCGCAAAGAAAGGATGTTACTATGTTAGTATCAGCAAAGGAAATGCTTACCAAAGCAAAAGCAGGCAAATATGCCGTAGGTCAGTTCAACATTAACAATCTTGAGTGGACAAAGGCGATCCTTCTCACGGCACAGGAGCTCAATTCTCCCGTTATTCTCGGTGTATCCGAAGGCGCGGGCAAGTATATGTGCGGCTTTAAGACGGTTGCCGACATGACCAAGGCTATGATCGAGGGATTGGGCATTACCGTTCCCGTTGCGCTTCACCTTGACCACGGAAGCTACGAGGCTGCTATGAAGTGCATCGAGGCAGGCTTCTCCTCGGTTATGTTTGACGGTTCACATTATTCTATCGAAGAAAATATCGCAAAGACCAAGGAATTGGTAGAGCTTACGGATAAGCTCGGCATTTCTCTTGAGGCTGAGGTTGGTGCCATCGGCGGCGAGGAAGACGGCGTGCTCGGCGGCGGTGAGGTTGCAGACCCTGCTGAATGTAAGATGATCGCGGATCTTGGTGTTACCATGCTGGCTGCGGGTATCGGCAACATTCACGGTAAGTACCCCGCAAACTGGCCCGGTCTTCGTTTTGATGCACTTGAGGCTATTCAGAATCAGACGGGAACCATGCCTTTGGTTCTTCACGGCGGTACGGGTATTCCTGCAGACATGATCAAGAGAGCCATCTCTCTTGGCGTTTCCAAGATCAACGTCAATACCGAATGTCAGCTTGCATTTACGGCAGCTACAAGAAAGTATATTGAAGCCGGCAAGGATCTTGAAGGCAAGGGCTTTGACCCGAGAAAGGTTCTTGCTCCCGGTGTTGAGGCGATCAAGGCTACCGTTAAGGAAAAGATGGAGCTGTTCGGTTCCGTCGGCAAGGCTTGATTATTGAATTGAATGTGTGAGGAAATAGCGCATGAAACGTCTGGGATGCCTGTTTTTAGCGTGTCTGTTTATGTTCTGTGCGGTTTCCTGTACGATGCTGACTCATAATACCGATGAAACAGAAACTGTTCCGCCAATATCAGCGGAGCAGTTTTTGCAAGAGTCAGAGGCGCAGGAAACTACGGCATTACAAGCCGTCACCACCGAACAAACACCATCGTTTCCCGTTGGCTTTGAAGAACTGGAATCGTCGTTTGGACGGCGTATTTTAGATGATAACTGGTCGGGGAAGCTTTTGTCTTTTGGCGACGATGCACTTTCTTTGGTGCTTTCGATACCGAGCGATTGGACTTTTGTCAAGCTTTTGGGGGATTCGTGGCGCATTCACTGTGACGGTACTACGGTGGGTCAGGTGAGTGTGTCTGAGCCTGTGGATGTGCTTCGCACCTTGTCTGTCGGATCGATTGAGAATGATATTATGAAGGGCGAATGCCGTGTCGTGCGTGT
>JAZNDA010000050.1:0-35551 GCA_045587785.1 Eubacteriales bacterium
AGCGATTGTAGTAGCGTCGATTGTGTAGAACTTGATACCGTTTTCAGCGATGTACTTCTTAACAGCTGCGGGGAGGTTTTCTTCAAGACCCTGAGCATCCCATGCGCAGTCAAGGAGGAATGTACCGCCGGGCTTGATATCGCTTACCATGTCATACTTCTTGAGGTAAGAAGAGTTGTGGCATGCAACGAAGTCAGCCTTGTTGATGTAGTAAGGAGACTTGATGGGCTTGTCACCGAATCTGAGGTGAGAAATGGTGATACCGGAAGTCTTCTTGGAGTCGTACTGGAAGTAAGCCTGAATATACTTATCAGTATGGTCACCGATAATCTTGATGGAGTTCTTGTTAGCACCGACCGTACCGTCGCCGCCGAGACCCCAGAACTTGCAAGCAATGGTGCCTGCAGCCGCCGTGTCGGGAGCGGGCTTCTCCTCAAGAGAGGTGCCGGTAACGTCGTCTACGATACCCATGGTAAAGCCGTTCTTGGGAGCGTCCTTCTTGAGCTCGTCGTATACGGCGAAGATGGAGGAAGGAGGCGTATCCTTGGAACCGAGACCGTAACGTCCGCCAACGATCTTAACGCCGCTTACGCCGCCCTGTGCAAGTGCGGTAACAACGTCAAGGTAAAGGGGCTCACCAAGCGAGCCGGGCTCCTTGGTTCTGTCAAGAACTGCGATCTTCTTTGCGGTCGTGGGAATTGCTGCGATGAGCTTATCTGCAACGAAGGGACGGTAAAGTCTTACCTTGATAAGACCAACCTTTTCGCCCTTGGCAAGAAGGTAATCAATAACTTCCTCGGCAACGTCACAAACCGAGCCCATAGCGATGATCACGTGGTCAGCATCGGGTGCGCCGTAGTAGTTGAAGAGCTTGTAGTCGGTACCGATGGTCTGGTTGACCTTGTCCATGTACTCCTCAACGATAGCGGGAAGGGCATTGTAGTAGCTGTTACAAGCCTCTCTGTGCTGGAAGAAGATGTCGCCGTTCTCAGCCGAGCCGCGAAGAACGGGATGCTCGGGGTTGAGTGCGCGTGCGCGGAACTCAGCGATGGCGTCCTTGTCGACCATAGCGTCAAGCGTATCGTAGTCCCAAGCCTCGATCTTCTGGATCTCGTGAGAGGTACGGAAGCCGTCGAAGAAGTTGATGAAGGGAACGCGGCCCTTAATGGTGGCAAGGTGTGCAACCGCACCGAGGTCCATGACCTCCTGAGGGTTGGAGCCTGCCATCATAGCGAAGCCGGTCTGACGGCACGCATACACGTCGGAGTGGTCACCGAAGATGTTGAGTGCGTGAGAAGCTACGCAACGTGCAGACACGTGGATGACGCAGGGAAGAAGCTCACCTGCGATCTTGTACATATTGGGGATCATCAGAAGAAGACCCTGAGAAGCGGTGAAGGTGGTGGTCAGCGCACCTGCTGCAAGAGAGCCGTGAACGGTACCTGCGGCACCTGCCTCGGACTGCATCTCTGTGACCTTGACCTGCTCACCCATAATGTTCTTCAGACCTGTTGCAGACCAGGAGTCTGTCAGCTCAGCCATTACGGAAGAAGGTGTGATGGGGTAGATAGCGGCAACCTCGGTGAATGCGTACGAAACGTGCGCCGCCGCGGTGTTACCGTCCATGGACATTTTTTTTCTTTGAATTGCCATGTTCAATTCCTCCTTAAAAAATATGATAAATTAAAAAATATCATTCTCATATATAATACCACTTTTTTTTTCATTTGTAAAGGGCTATGCACAAATTTTTTGTGATTTTTTCGACAAATCTTTTGGAAAAAGAGGCACGATTTTTCTCGAAAGCATACAAAAACGGGCGAAATCGGGAAAACCCGATTTCGCCCCATGGAATCTCGCTATGTCAGCAGGTAAGTGACAGGCTGTCTTTGGCGTTGCGAATAATTTTTGCCGATATGCGGAATTTTTGCTGTTCTTCCTCGTTCAGTGGGATTTTCAGCACGTCCTCGATGCCGCCTTTGCCGATGACACAGGGAACACCGATGCAGATATCCTTCGCTCCGTAATAATCGCTGACGTATGCCGAGACGGGTAAAATTGCTTTTTCGTCACGGACGATGGCGGATACGATACGCTCAACCGCCTCGGCGATCGCGTAGTAAGTGGCACCCTTGCCGTCGATAATGCGGTAGGCGCTGTTTTTTACTTCCTCAAACACAGGATGCAGATTTTCTGTAGAGCAGAGCTCGCTCGAGGTGCAGCTTGCCGCGCAAAAATGAGACAGATCGATGCCCGAGATGTTGGCACTGCTGAAAACGGGAAGTTCGCTGTCGCCATGCTCGCCGATGATGAAGGCGTGGACGTTTCTCATGTCAACGTCAAACCGCTTGCCAAGGAGATATTTGAGACGCGCGGTATCAAGGACCGTGCCCGAGCCGATGACGTGCTCGCGCGGGAAGCCTGACAGCGAAAGTGTGAGCTCTGTCAGCACGTCCACGGGATTGGTGACCACCAGCAGGATGGCATCGGTTACGTGGCGTCGAATCTCCCCGATTATATTTCTGAATATAGCGACGTTTTTGCCAAGGAGGTCCAGTCGTGTTTCGCCTTCCTTTTGTCCCGCGCCTGCGGCGATTATGATGATGGCACAGTCCGCCAGATCGGAATAGTCTCCTACATATATTTCCATGGGCGCGTTGAAGGCAAGCCCGTGGCTAAGGTCCTCGGCTTCGCCATATGCCTTCTTACGGTCGACGTCGATGAGCACCATTTCGGAAAACAGCCTGCTTTTCATAAGTGTGTACGCGGTTGTGGCACCGACAAAGCCGCAACCGATGATGGCGCATTTTCTTTCTTGCAGCATAATATCGCTTCCTTTCATCTTTTTCATTATATTATTGCCTAAAAGCAAGGAAAATATCAGACGGTGCGCGCTTTTGACTTAAGTTCCTTTGCGGAAGTTTCAAACACGCGTGCAAGGTCATGCAGATGCATGGTGGCATTATGCAAAATGTTGTTGTGCTTTGCAAGATTTTCTTGCTTGGCGGCTTTGGTCGAGTCGATCAATGCTTGGCCCGAAAACTGTTTGGCGCGTTTGTAGTTGTCTGACACCGAAGCGATGTGATCTGTTATCACGGATGGCGGATATATCAGGAGCAAATGCCTTCTTGCATCGGCATTTTTGGGTAGGATCTCAAGATGCTTTTCGACTTGTTCGACAAAGAATAGATTTTTTTGAATTTGGAAAAAGATGTTGTTCTCAACCTCAGAAATGGATTTTCTATGGATAGGAAGCAGGATATTCGTGCTGACTTCGGACATAAACTCGGAGGCGAAAAGCGCACGGGATGCGCACGATGCAAGCAGATCCTTCTTCTTTTCCTTCGGGGGAGACATGATGCTTGCCAGGTGAAACACCGCTGTTGCCAGATCCGTGGTCAAATCGGCAATGCGTTCGGCGATCTCGGTTCTTTCTGCGGCGTGTTTTTGCGCATCCTCAAGGAATTGTTTTCTTGTTTCCTCATGGAAAAAAGTGCTGAACTCGAGAATGGAATCCTCGTCCAAAAAGGAAAGATCGCTTTGAGACTTCAAAAGTATCTTTTTAAGTTCTTCCGTACTCGGTGTATGAAAAAAGGGCGAGTGCTCGCCCTCTTTTTCCCCGATATACTCGGGCGTGTAAAGGTTGTTATTTGATTTCGACATTGACCTTTTTACCTGTGGTTCCTGCCGCCGCCTTGATCAGCGAACGGATGGCCTTGGCGATTTTTCCGTGCTTGCCGATTACCATTCCCATGTCGTCAGCTGCAACGCTTAAAACGAGTGTGATGCCACTTTCGTTTTCGCTCTCTGTTACGACGACCTCATCGGGGGAATCAACAATTGCCTTGGCAATGTCGGTAAGTGTTGTTTTCAAATCTGCCATTTGTGCGTCACCAACAAAGATCAGTCAACAATGCCGGACTTCTTAAGGAGAGCCTTAACGGTCTCTGTGGGCTGTGCACCCTTGGAGAGCCAATCCTTTGCCTTTTCGGCGTCAACCTTAAGCTGTACGGGCTCAGAGATGGGGCTGTAATAGCCGATCTCCTCGATGAACTTACCGTTTCTGGGGTAGCGGCTGTCTGCTACAACAAGACGGTACACGGGTGCCTTCTTAGCACCGATTCTTTTAAGTCTGATTTTTACCATTTTCTTTTCCTCCAAAATATGTTTTTTAATTGTTTTTTATAGAAATTCCGCTTTTTTAAAACGGGAGTTTCATTCTTCCTTTTGCAAGACGGGAAAGCTTTGCGGGATTTGAGAAAGACTTCATGAGCGCGCGGATCTGCTCGAACTGCTTTAAGAGCTTGTTGACCTCCTCCACGCTGGTTCCGCTTCCTGCGGCGATCCTCTTTTTTCTTGAGGCACCGAGGATCTCGGGTTTGGCGCGTTCCGCTTTGGTCATGGCTTTGATGATAGCTTCTTGGTGTGCGACCAACTTTTCGTCAATTTTTGCATCCTTAAGCTGTGACGGCTTCACTCCCGGCAGCATAGACGCGAGCTGTTCCATGCTTCCCATGCCCTTGATCTGGGCGAATTGGTCAAGATAATCGTCAAGCGTAAAGGTGGATTTGAGGATCTTTGCCTCAAGCTCCTTGGCTTTTTTCTCGTCAAAGTTTTTTTCGGCTTTTTCGATCAGGGTCAGTACGTCGCCCATGCCAAGGATTCTGGATGCCATGCGGTCGGGGTGGAAGGGCTCGATCCGATCAAGCTTTTCGCCCGTTCCGATGAACTTGATGGGTTTACCCGTAACGTGGCGGACAGAAAGTGCCGCTCCGCCTCTGGTGTCGCCGTCCATTTTGGTGAGGATGACACCTGTGATATCAAGAAGCTGATTGAAGCTGTCGGCGACCGTGACCGCATCCTGACCGATCATGGCATCGATGGTCAAAAGAATTTCGGTTGGTTCCACCTCGGCTTTGATATTTTTGAGCTCTTCCATGAGCTCCTCGTCGATGTGCAAACGACCTGCGGTGTCCACGAACACCATGTCACAGCCCTTTTTCTCGGCGAATTTAAGGCTTTCCTTGGCGATCTTTACGGGTGATTTTTCGTTTTCCATGGAGAAAACGGGGAGCCCCAGAGTCTCGCCGAGGACCTGCAACTGTTTAATGGCGGCTGGTCTATAGACGTCGCATGCGACCAAAAGCGGATGCTTGCCCTGATCCTTGTACATGCCTGCCAGCTTGGCGGCGTGTGTGGTTTTACCTGCGCCCTGTAGACCGACCATCATAACGACCGTTGGGGGCTTGGGTGAAATGGTCAGCTTGGACTGCGAGGTTCCCATAAGAGCTGTCAGTTCCTCGTTGACGATCTTGATGATCTGTTGAGCGGGAACCAGAGATTCCAACACCTCGCTACCCACAGCGCGTTCGGATACTTTATTTACAAAGTCTTTGACGACCTTGAAGTTGACGTCGGCTTCAAGCAACGCGAGCTTGATCTCTCTCATGCCCGCCTTGACGTCTGCTTCGGTCAGCTTACCTTTGTTTTTGAATTTTTTGAAGGCGTTGCTCAGCTTTTCGCTTAAGCTCTGAAACATAGTGACACCTTCCTTTCTTTGGGTGTGTTTTACTCAAACAATTCGGCGAGTGCCTCGATTTCTTCGGTGAGGCTTTCGGGAAGATCCCATCCCTCGCTCAATTCGCGAATGCTTGCGATGTGCTTTTTGGCTTGCTCAAAGCGTTCGACCAGTCCAAGCGTTTCCTCAAAATGGCGAAGTTCTTCTTCTGCCTTTTTAATGAGATCTCTTGCCCCTTGTCTGGAAATGCCGATCTCTTCGGCAATCTCGGCAAGTGAAAAGTCTTCATTATAATATAGGGCGAGAACAGACTGCTTGCGTTCGCTCAGAAGCTCTCCGTAAAAGTCCAGAAGCAGGGAGATCTCCTTGACGTCTTTTTCGAACATGATTGCCTCCCGTGCAACAAAATCAGCTGTAAAGTAAAATGCTTTACAGAGTATATCACAACTTGATATCTTTGTCAATAGTTTTTTGAAATTTTCTTTTTTATTTTTTGAAAATTGCCCTTGACATGGCAAATGTTCCGATTGCGAACAGGGGGAGAGAGATGAATGGCGAGAGGACGTTTTGCGTCAGCATCGAGGGGGTGCCGAATATGGCATAGACCAGATGGCTGACCGACGTAGGCAAACAAAGCACCGTGCAAACAAGCTCGGCACCCACGGTGGGGCGCAGGACAGGTCTGCCGATCGCGCGGCGGATCAACATAAGGGTGTATATCATGCCGCTCAGCAGGCAAAGCTGGAGCGAGATCTTAAGCGGGCTGTTGATGGCAACGTACATGTCAAAGTAGATGTGGAACAGCATGCAGAATAAAAAGGCGAGCACCGCAAAGCCAAAATATGCGTGGAGGCGTTTTGTCGGCTTGGTGAAAAAGAATACCGAGCCTGCTATCATAAAAAGTCCGAGCAAAATCGTAACGATTGCTTTGTTTGCGGTGCTTGCAAGAATTCCGATGCCCGAGATGAGGATGAGTGCTCCCGAAAATACCAAAACGGCGGTTTGTCCCGCAGAGACGGTAATGACCTCGTTGTCTCGCGCTTTGGTCAAAAAGGGAACGGCGATGCAAAAGGCAACGGTGAGAATGGACAGGATCCTCATCAGGATAACCAAGACCGACGGTTCAAAATAACCAAGCTCGGTTTGATAATCATTCAGCATGCAAACGCTTCTTAGTATACACAGGGCCAAGGTGAGGAACAATATGGTAACGGAAAATATTTTTTTGTTTTTCATAATGCTGTTTCTTTCTTTAGATTCTTGATTTTTCTTTCCTTATATTATATAATGGAATTGTTACAAAATTATAGCCGAAGGGGAATTTTTGCGTGAATCTTACCGCTAAAAGTCTTAAAAGCGTCCTTTAAAATCGTTTTTGTGCAATATACACAAAAACAAGGGCAAAAAATCAGCGAAAGTTCTACGTGCGGAGGAAAAAGAAGGTCTTGCAATTTAATGGAAAATGGTGTATAATGTTAGGGCTTGATATGCGATGAAGCAAGAGGTTGCTGCCACGGAGACGTCCGAGGCAGGTAATTCTTGTGGAGTATGTCCGTTTAACCGGGCGACAGAATTTCCAAAACATTTGCAAAAAGTGTTACTTGAGTTCGCCGGAAGCGCAGTGCCACAGATGCTGATGCGGCATTGAATTTCCGTTTTTATTGAGAGAGCAAAAGAAACGCTCGGAACAGTGTCAAGGAGATTCGCCCCCAAATCCAAACGCGCGTGCGGAAGAGATTCCTGCGTGCGAATTCAGTGAAGGAGGCAACGTAATATGGCAGTAAAGGAAAAGATCAGAGTCAGACTCAAGAGCTACGATCACACGCTCATCGATGCTGCGGCAGAGAAGATCGTGGAAGTGGCCAAGAGAAATGGCGCAACGGTTTCGGGTCCGATCCCGCTCCCCACGGAGAAAGAGATCATCACCATCCTTCGTGCAGTTCATAAGTACAAGGATAGCCGTGAACAGTTCGAAATGCGTACGCACAAGAGACTGATCGACATCATCAAGCCGTCGCAGAAGGTTGTAGACGCTTTGATGAATGTTGAACTTCCCGCCGGTGTTGAGATCGAAGTAAAGCTTTAATCGGTTTTCTTCCATATTAAAACATCGCAAAATACGTCGTTTTTATCAAGTACGACCCAGCGACAGAGTGTCGCGTTTGTCGGTCACGTTGGCGTAACTCCGAAAGGAGAAATTCAAAGCGTCAACCAATAACCACAGGAGGATAAAATGAAAAAGGGTATTATCGGTAAGAAGATCGGTATGACTCAGATCTTTGACGAGATCGGAAACGTCATCCCGGTTACGATAATCGAGGCAGGTCCGTGCGTAGTGGCACAGAAGAAGACTGCCGAAAATGACGGATATGATGCTGTTCAGCTTGGCTTCATGGACGTTAAGGAAAAGCACATGACAAAAGCTGAGATCGGTCATTTTGCAAAGGCCGGTGTTGCTTACAAGAAGCACCTGAAGGAATTCCGTTTTGATGATTGCTCCGCTCTGAGCGTCGGTGATGTCATTTCCGCCGATACCTTCGCCGCAGGCGACAAGGTCGACATTACAGGTATGACAAAGGGACGCGGTTACACGGGCGCCATCAAGCGTTGGAATCTCCACATGCTTCAGGCAACGCACGGTGTAGGTCCTATCCATCGTCAGTCCGGTTCTATGGGCGTTATCGACCCTGCAAGAATCTTTAAGAACAAGAAGATGGCTGGTCAGTACGGTAACGAACAGGTTACTATCCAGAACCTTAAGGTTGTTAAGATCGATGCGGAAAAGAACATCATCGCCATCAAGGGTGCCATCCCCGGTCCCAAGAACGGTATCGTGTTCATCCGTGACTCGGTCAAGGCATAAGCGGAAGGAGGATAACACAATGCCAAATGTAAAAGTTGTTGATATGGCTGGTAAAGAAGTTGGCGAGATCACACTGTCCGATGTTATCTTCGGCGCAGAAGTGAACGGAGCTGTTCTCCATGCCGCAGTCAGAGCATATCTGATGAATCAGAGACAGGGCACACAGTCCACACTTACCCGTACCGAGGTTTCGGGCGGCGGTAAGAAGCCCTGGAGACAAAAGGGTACAGGCAGAGCTCGTCAGGGTTCTACCCGCGCACCTCAGTGGACACACGGTGGAGTTGCTCTTGGCCCGAAGCCCAGAGACTACCGCCTTGCTATGAACAAGAAGACCAAGAGAGCTGCTCTCTACAGCGCACTTTCCGCTAAGGTTGCCGAAGGTAATCTGATCGTGGTTGACGATATCAAGTGCGACGGCTACAAGACCAAGACCATGGTCGCTATGCTGAATGCACTCGGTGCTGAGAAGAAGTCCTTGATCGTTCTTCCCGAGATCAATGCAACTGTCATTAAGAGCTGCGCAAACATTCAGGGCGTTGTTACGTCGCTTTACAACACCATCAACGTTTACGACATCCTTAATGCTGAGAAGTTCATTGTTTCCAAGGCTGCTGTAGAAAAGCTTGAGGAGGTATTTGCGTAATGAAATTGGCTCAGGATATTATCATTAAGCCTGTCATCACAGAGGCAAGCATGGACGGCCTTGCTATGAAGAAATACACCTTCAAGGTTGCAGCAGGCGCAACCAAGCCCGAGATTGCAAAGGCAGTTGAGGAGCTGTTTGGTGTTGACGTTCTGAGCGTCAATACCGTTAGCATGAAGAAAAAGCCCAAGAGACTCGGCGTTCACTTCGGATACACCTCCGAGTGGAAGAAGGCTGTGGTTACCCTCAAGCCCGAATCCAAGACCATCGAGTTCTTCGAAGGCCTTAACTGAGTAGGAGGTTGACAAGATGCCTACAATTAAGTTTAAGCCGACAACTCCCTCGAGAAGACATATGGCGGTTCCCTCGTTTGAGGAGATCACCAAGTTTACTCCCGAGAAGAGCTTGATCGTTGTTAAGAAGAAGCATGCCGGACGTAACAGCTACGGCAAGATCACCGTTCGTCATCACGGCGGCGGAAACAAAATCAAGTACAGAATCATCGACTTCAAGCGTGAGAATGCTTCTCCCGCAACCGTAATCGGTGTTGAGTACGATCCCAACAGAAGCGCTTACATTGCACTCCTTCAGAATGAAGAGGGCAAGAAGAGCTATATCCTGGCTCCCGTAGGTCTTAAGGATGGCGGCGTAGTTTATTCCGGTGCAGATGCTGACATCAAGCCCGGTAACACACTTCCCATTGCTAACATTCCTGTCGGTACCATGATCCACAACATCGAGCTTTACCCCGGTAAGGGTGCACAGCTCGTTCGTAGCGCAGGTGTGTTCGCACAGCTGATCGCGAAGGAGAACGGCACGGCTCAGGTAAGACTTCCTTCGGGTGAGGTCAGAATCGTTCGTCTTGAGTGCAAGGCGTCTATCGGTCAGGTCGGCAATATCGAGCATGACACCGTTAAGCTCGGTAAGGCAGGTAAGACCAGACACCTTGGTATTCGTCCCACTGTCCGCGGTTCCGTAATGAACCCCTGTGATCACCCGCACGGTGGTGGTGAAGGTAAGTCCCCCATCGGACGTCCTTCTCCCGTTACACCTTGGGGTAAGCCTGCTCTTGGTTATAAGACCAGAAACAAGAAGGCAAGAACAGACAAGTTCATCGTAAAACGCAGAAATGCTAAATAAGGAGGGAATATAAAATGAGCAGAAGCCTGAAAAAAGCACCTTATGTAGAAGAAAAGCTCTACGCCCGCATCTGTGCCATGAACGAAAAGAACGAAAAGAAAGTTCTTAAGACATGGTCCCGTGCGTCTACCATATTCCCGGAATTTGTCGGTCACACAATGGCGGTTCACGATGGCAGAAAGCACGTTCCGGTGTATGTAACCGAGGATATGGTCGGTCACAAGCTCGGCGAGTTTGCGCCCACGAGAACCTTTAAGGGACATTCCGGTTCCAAAACATCCAACAGCTAACTTAGTGCAAAGGGAGGAAACATTCACAATGGAAGCAAAGGCATATCTTAAATATGCGAGAATTTCCCCGCGCAAGGTTAAAATCGTGCTTGACCTGATCAGAGGCAAGGACGCCGGCGTTGCGATGGGTATTCTGATGAACACACCTAAGAGCGCATCTGAGTATCTTATCAAGCTGCTCAAGAGCGCGGTAGCAAATGCAGAACACAATTTCCACATGGACCCCTCGAAGCTTTATGTTTCTGAATGCTTTGTTTGCCCCGGCCCGACTCTCAAGAGAATCATGCCCAGAGCAAAGGGAAGCGCAGACAGAATCCTGAAGAGAACCAGCCATGTGACAATCGTTGTCAAAGAAAGAGACTGAGAGAAGGAGGTAAGCTTAAATGGGTCAGAAAGTGAATCCGCACGGCCTTCGCGTCGGCGTAATTAAGAACTGGGATTCAAGATGGTTCGCTAAGGACGAAGTGTTCGGCGACACCCTTGTATCCGACTACAACATCAGAAAGTATCTGAAGAACTCGCTCAAGGAAGCAGGTGTTCCGAAGATCGAAATCGAGCGTGACGGACACAGAGTCAGAGTATTTATTCACTGTGCAAAGCCCGGTCTGGTAATCGGACGCGGCGGCGAGCAGATCGATAAGTACAAGGCAGAGCTTGAGAAGATGGTTGGCATGCCTGTTGCACTCAACGTAGTTGAGGTAAAGCAGCCCGACCTTGATGCTCAGCTTGTGGCAGAGAACGTCGCTCTTCAGCTTGAAAAGCGTACTTCTTTCCGTCGTGCAATGAAGATGGCGATCCGTAACACCATGAGACTTGGTGCAAAGGGAAACAAGATCAACTGCAGCGGGCGGGTTGGCGGCGCAGAAATTGCAAGAACCGAACATTATCATGAGGGAACAATCCCGCTTCAGACACTCAGAGCAGATATTGACTATGGTTTCTGGGAGGCTAATACCACTTATGGAAAGATCGGCATCAAGGTATGGATCTACCGCGGTGAGGTTCTTTCCGAGGTAAACAGAACGACCGCAAACGCTCCTCGTGACAACAAGGATCGTAAGAACAACTTCCGCAGAGATAATCGGGGCGGTGAGAGACGCGGCAATAACAGAAACGACAGAACTCCCAGAGAAGGAGGACGGAGAAATGTTAATGCCTAAGAGAGTAAAATTCCGTCGTGTACAGCGCGGAAGATTGAAGGGGAAAGCATCCCGTGGCAAGACACTGTCGAACGGTAGCTACGGTTTGGTTGCACTTGAGCCTGCATGGATCACCAGCAATCAGATCGAGGCAGCCCGTATCGCAATGACAAGATATACTCGCCGTGGTGGTAAGGTCTGGATCAAGATTTTCCCCGACAAGCCCATCACAGAGAAGCCTGCTGAGACACGTATGGGTTCCGGTAAAGGTTCTCCCGAGTATTGGGTGGCAGTGGTTAAGCCCGGTCGTGTGATGTTTGAAATGGATGGCGTTGCTTTGAATATCGCAAAAGAAGCAATGCGTCTTGCATCTCACAAGCTTCCTATCAAGTGCAAGTTCATTAGTAAAGAAGAGAACGGGGAGGGCTAAACTGTGAAAGCAATAGATATCAGAAAGATGAGCGCCCAAGAGCTTGAGGGCAAGCTTAAGGAACTCAAGAGTGAGCTTTTCAACCTCCGTTTTCAGCACGCAATCAACCAGCTTGAGAATCCGCACAAGATCGCGGACGTCAAGAAGGACATTGCACGCGTAATGACTGTTCTTCGTGAGAAGAACGCATAAGGAGGGTAAGTCATGACGGAAGAAAGAACACTCAGAAAAACCAGAGTTGGCATGGTCGTGAGCGACAAGATGGACAAGACCATCGTTGTGGCAATCGAGGACAATGTCAAGCATCCGGTTTACGGTAAGATCATTAAGCGCACCCTGAAGGTCCATGCTCATGACGAAGATAACGCGTGCGGCATCGGCGACAAGGTGAAGATCATGGAGACAAGACCGCTTTCCGCAACAAAGAGATGGCGCCTTGTTGAAATCATCGAAAAGGCTAAGTAATCAAGTATAATCACGCGAAACAGTAGATACGTCTAAAATCGTATTGAATTAGGAGGAAACGCAAAAGTGATACAGCAACAAACATTGATGAAGGTTGCCGATAACACCGGAGCAAAGGAACTGATGTGCATTCGCGTTCTTGGTGGAACCGGACGCAGATATGCAAACATCGGTGACATCGTAGTTGCCTGCGTAAAGAAGGCTACTCCCGGCGGTGTTGTAAAGAAGAGCGAGGTCGTCAAGGCTGTCGTCGTAAGAAGCGTGCACGGCACAAAGCGTGCTGACGGTTCTTACATCAGATTTGATGAGAACGCAGCGGTAATCATAAGAGAAGATAAGACACCCAGAGGCACACGTATTTTTGGCCCGGTGGCAAGAGAGCTTCGTGAGAAGGACTTCCTTAAGATCCTTTCTCTGGCTCCCGAAGTACTGTAAGGAGGAACACGGTTATGAAGATCAAAACTGGTGATAACGTAATTCTTCTTACAGGTAAGCACAATGAGAAGTATGATTCCAACGGCGCGCTTAAGACACACAAGGTCATCGCGGTCTCTCCCAAGGAGGACAAGGTGATCGTTGAGGGCGTCAACAGAATCAAGAAGCATGTAAAGGCTCGCAGACAGGGTGAGAACAGCAGTATCGTAGAGACCGAGGGCGCAGTTTACGCGTGCAAGGTTGCGATCGTTTGCCCTAAGTGCGGCAAGGCTGCAAGAATCGGTTATAAGGTTCTTGACAACGGCAAGAAGGTCCGTATGGCTGCGCACAAGAAGTGCGGCTATCCGGAAATATAAGGGGGTAGAGAACAATGGCAAGACTTAGAGACGTGTATAAGGCAGAAATTGCTCCCGCCCTTATGAAGAAGTTTGAGTATAAGACGGTAATGCAGATTCCCAAGCTCGACAAGATCGTGATCAACGTTGGTGTCGGTGAAGCAAAGGATAACTCCAAGGCTATTGACAGCGTGATGACAGATATTGCTGCCATCTCCGGTCAGAAGCCCGTTCCGACTTATGCTAAGAAGTCGGTTGCTAACTTCAAGCTCCGTGAGGGCATGAAGATCGGCGTGAAGGTTACTCTCCGCGGTGAGAAGATGTACGAATTTATGGACAGACTCTTTAACTTCGCTCTTCCCCGTGTACGTGACTTCAAGGGTATCAACCCCAATGCTTTTGACGGCAGAGGCAACTACGCACTCGGCCTTAAGGAGCAGCTGATATTCCCCGAGATCGAGTACGACAAGGTTGAAAAGATCCGCGGAATGGATATCTGCTTCGTCACAACAGCAAACACCGATGAAGAGGCAAAGGAACTGCTGACACTGTTCGGCGCTCCGTTTGCTAACTAATGGAGGTAAGAAAGAATGGCAAAGAAGTCTATGATTTTGAAGCAGCAGCGCGAGCAGAAGTTCTCTACTCGTGAGTACAACAGATGCAAGATCTGTGGTCGTCCGCACGCTTATCTCCGTAAATTCGGTATCTGCCGTATTTGCTTCCGTGAGCTCGCTTACAAGGGCGAGATCCCCGGCGTAAAGAAGGCAAGCTGGTAATTGTTTTTTGCGGCATAGCCGTAAGAATAAAGGTTAAATTTAACCGCTCCAACTATCGGAAGGAAGCTAATCTTAGGATGGCATAAGCCGTCTTAAGATGGGCTTAACCGCTGATATGCCGCCGAGAAGATTTCGGCAGCAAGATTGAATTACTTGCATATAGGAGGATTAAAACTATGCAAATGTCAGACGTAATCGCCGACATGCTCACCAGAATCAGAAATGCAAATAACGCAAAGCATCTCACTGTTGACATTCCGGCATCCAACATGAAGAAGGCCATCGCCGATATCCTTGTAAACGAGGGTTATGTGAAGGGTTATCAGGTTGTTGAAAACGGCAATCAGGGTATCATCCGCATCACACTCAAGTACTTGGCAGGCAAGCAGAAGGTCATCCGCGGCATCCGCCGTATTTCCAAGCCGGGTCTTCGTATTTACGCAGGATATGAGGATATGCCCAAGGTCATGAACGGTCTGGGTATCGCCATCGTATCTACCCCTAAGGGAATTTTGACCGACAAGAAAGCACGCGAGCTCAAAGTGGGCGGCGAAGTGCTTGCCTTTGTATGGTAAGAAAGCGGGAGGTATAGAAAATGTCAAGAATTGGTAGAATGCCTATTGCTGTTCCCGCAGGTGTTACCGTTACCATTGCTGAGGGCAATGTCGTAACTGTTAAGGGAAAGCTCGGAACACTCACTGAAAAGTTCAGTGACAGAGTGAAGATCGCCCAGGAGGGTGACGTTATTCATGTAGAGCGCTTCACGGATGAGAAAGAGGACAGAAGCCTTCACGGTCTTACCCGTGCGCTCGTTAACAATATGGTCGTTGGCGTAACCGAGGGTTATTCCAAGACACTTGAGGTCGTCGGTGTCGGTTACAAGGTAGCAAAGGTAGGCAACAAGCTTCAGCTCTTCCTTGGTCACTCCCTTGTGAACGGACTTCCTCAGGAAAAGTTCATTATTGAAGAGCCCGAAGGCATCACCTTCGAGGTTCCCAACCCCAACACCATTGTGGTTAAGGGCTACAACAAGCAGGAAGTAGGTCAGATCGCCGCTGTTATCAGAAGCAAGAGACCGCCTGAGCCTTACCACGGTAAGGGTGTTAAGTATTCGGATGAATACATTCGCCGTAAGGCCGGTAAGACCGGTAAATAATGAAAGGAGTGGACGCAAATGGTTTCAAGAAAAGACAGTAACCTTGTTCGTCTTAAGAGACATAAGAAGGTCAGAGCAAAGGTTTCGGGCACTGCTGCACGTCCCCGTCTGGCTGTATATCGCTCCAATGCCAATATCAGCGCACAGATCATTGATGACGTTGCAGGTGTAACATTGGTTTCCGCTTCGACTCTCGAAAAGGCTTTTGAGGGCAACGGCGGTAATAAAGAGGCTGCAAAGCAGGTCGGTAAGACCATTGCTGAGAGAGCAGCGGCAAAGGGCATCACCGAAGTCGTATTCGACAGAGGCGGCTACCTTTATCACGGACGTGTATCGGAATTGGCTGACGGCGCTCGCGAGGGCGGCCTTAAGTTCTGATTGATCTGTCAATCAGTCCGGTTTGTACACTGTTCAAAGTTAAACTTATTTGAACAACTATCAGGAGGAAAAACATGGCTAGAACATTTAATCCCGCAGAGCTGGACCTTAAAGAACAGCTTGTTGCGCTCAACCGTGTTTCCAAGACCGTTAAAGGTGGTCGTATCGCAAGATTCGCAGCTCTTATGGTAGTCGGTGACGGTAACGGTCACGTAGGCTACGGTCTCGGAAAGGCAGCCGAGGTTCCCGAAGCGATCCGCAAGGGAATTGAGGATGCAAAGAAAAATATGATCGAGGTATCCCTTAAGGGTAGTACGATCCCCCACGAAGTACTTGGCGTGTTTGGCGCAGGTAAGGTTCTTCTTAAGCCTGCTGCACAGGGTACAGGTATTATCGCGGGCGGTAAGGTGAGAATGGTGCTTGAGCTTGCAGGTATCAAGAATATCCGTGCAAAGTGCCTTCGTTCCAACAACCCCACAAACGTGGTCAAGGCGACCATTGAGGGACTTCGTGAGCTCAGAACCGCTGAGGAAGTTGCGAAGATCCGTGACATCAGCGTAGATCAGATCAAGGGTTAAGGAGGAAGCAACATGAAAAAGGTTACACTTATTAAAAGTCTTATCGGTTGTCTTCCCAACCAGATCGCTACTGCAAAGTCCTTGGGACTTCGCAAGATCGGCGACAGCATCGTTACAAAGGATGATGCCGTTCTCGCCGGCAAGATCAAGGTCGTTTCTCATTTAGTCAAGGTCGAAAACGTATAAGGAGGAAGCAAAATGAAACTGAATGAACTTTCACCGGCTGAAGGCTCTGCAAAGTCCGTATGGCGTAAAGGCAGAGGTCCCGGATCCGGAAACGGCAAGACCGCAGGTAAAGGTCACAAGGGTCAGAATGCTCGCTCCGGCGGCGGTGTAAGACCCGGCTTTGAGGGAGGACAGCTTCCCCTTTACAGAAAGCTTCCCAAGAGAGGCTTTAACAATAAGTTTGCTACCGTATATGCAATTGTCAACGTTGAAAAGCTTAACGGCTTTGAGGACGGCGCTGTTGTAGATATGGAAGCACTTCTTGAGAAGAAGATCATCCGCAAAGAGCTTGACGGACTTAAGGTTCTCGGCGGCGGTGAGATCACAAAGAAATTGACGGTTAAGGCAAATATCTTCTCGGCATCCGCCAAGGAGAAGATCGAGGCCGCAGGAGGAAAGGCAGAGGAGGTATAAGCATGTTTCAGACGTTAAAGAACGCTTGGAAGATCACAGAACTTCGTAATAAGCTTCTCTTCACATTGCTTATCATCATCCTGTACCGCGTAGGTGCTAATATTCCCGTTCCGTTTATCAATTCCGAATTGATCGAGAATAGTGCAAACTACTTTGTGGGAATCTTCGATTATATGAACTGGCTGTCGGGCGGTGCGCTTTCTCAAGCTACGCTGTTTGCTCTTTCGGTCAGCCCGTATATCACATCGTCCATTATTATTCAGCTTCTTTGCGTTGCCATTCCCGCTTTGGAGAGACTCTCCAAGGAGGGTGAAGCAGGCAAGAAGAAGATCAATGCACTCACAAGATACGTGACCGTTGGACTTGCGCTTATCACAAGCTACGGTTATATGAAGCTTCTTGATTCGGGTATGGGCTCGGGACAGAGCTTCCTTGTTGAAGGCGCAGGCTTTTTCGCAAAGCTGGTGATCGTGGCTTGCTACTGTGCAGGCGCATCGCTGATCATGTGGCTTGCTGAAAAGATCAACGAATTCGGTATCGGTAACGGTATCTCGATGATCCTGTTCGCAAACATCATTGCAGGTATCCCCACACTCGTGTCGGGACTCTGGACGATGATTGTTGGCGCAAAGTATCTGGCTGTTGGAATTATCCTTGGTGTGGTATCGCTGCTTATTACACTGGCAGTGATCGTGTTCATTGTACTTGTCAATGACTCCGAGAGAAGAATTCCGATCCAGTACGCTAAGAAGGTTGTCGGTCGTAAGATGTACGGCGGCGCGAATACCAACCTTCCTTTGAAGGTCAATATGTCGGGCGTTATGCCGATCATCTTCGCAAGCTCTATTGTTTCCATTCCCGCAACCGTCGGTGCATTCTTCCCGAATGTTAAGTGGTTGTCGTGGCTCACGGAGCATTTCAGCTACGATTCTTGGGTGTATATCGTTCTGTACCTTGTTCTGATCGTTGCGTTTGCGTATTTCTACATTATGATCTCGTTCAATCCTGTAGAAACCGCAAACAATATCCAGAACAACGGCGGCGCCATTCGCGGTGTTCGTCCGGGTAGACCTACGGTTGAGTTTATCACAAAGATTCTGAACCGTATCACACTCATCGGTGCTTTGTTCCTGTGCATTATCGCAGGACTTCCTATGATCATCAATGCCGTGTTCCAAGGAAGCTTTACGGGTATTGCGTTCGGAGGCAACTCGCTTCTGATCGTGATCGGTGTTGCACTGGAAACCGTACGTGACCTTGAGGCACAGATCACATTGCGCAATTACAAGGGATTCCTTGATTGATCGCGTCAGATGCGGAGGAAAAGCATGAATCTAATTTTGATGGGCGCTCCGGGTGCGGGCAAAGGCACGCAGTCCGAGAGAATTTCTGAAAAATGGAACATTCCTGCCGTTTCTACGGGTGATATGCTTCGCGCAGCCATCCGTGAAGGAAGCGAGCTTGGAAAGACAGCCAAGGGCTATATGGATGCGGGACAGCTTGTCCCGGACCATGTGGTCATCGGAATCATTAAAGATTATCTTGCATCTGACAGATGTAAGAACGGGTTTATTCTTGATGGTTTTCCCCGTTCTATCCCGCAGGCGGAAGCGCTTGACGAGATGGGCGTGAAGATCGACAAGGTGTTAAACATCGAGGTGGAGGATGAAGCCATTATCGAACGAATGAGCGGACGCAGAGTTTGTTCGGGATGTGGCGCATCGTATCATGTCAAATACAATCCTTCCGAGAAGGAAAACGTTTGCGACAAATGCGGTAAGTCACTCTTTATCAGAGATGATGATGCGGCAGATACTGTGAAAAAAAGACTTGACACCTATCATGGACAGACAGAGCCTCTGAAGGACTTTTATGCAAAGAAAGGTCTTCTTGTTACCGTAAAGGGACAAGATCGTGTTGAGGACACAGCAGCGCTTGTGTTCGAGGCACTTGCGGAGTTTGAGGCTTAAGTTTATGATACAAGTCAAAAACCAAGATCAGATATTGGCTATGAGGGAGGCAGGACGCATTACGGCGCAGGCACTGGTTGCCGCGCGTGAGTGCGTACGCGAAGGCATTAGCACCTATGAGCTTGATAAGGTGATTCGAAACACCATTGAGCGCGCAGGCGCGAGGCCTTCCTTCCTCGGCTACGCCGGATTCCCGGGGTCTGCATGTATCAGTATCAATGACGAGGTCATCCACGGAATTCCCTCAAAACAGAGAATTCTGATGGAGGGCGATATCGTGAAGATCGACGTAGGTGCATACTACAAGGGATTCCATGGTGACAGTGCAAGAACGATACCTGTTGGCAGGGTGAGTACTGAGGCTGAGCGTCTGATAGAAGCTACGGAAAAAAGCTTCTGGGCGGGAGTCGAGCAGGCAAAATCCGGCAATAGGATCGGAGATATCGGAAACGCAATTGAGAGCTGTATCAAACAATACGGATACAGCGTGGTCAGACGTTATATCGGTCACGGCGTGGGGCATGAGCTTCACGAAGCGCCTGATGTGCCGAACTTCGGAACGGCAGGCAGAGGTGTGAGACTTTGTAACGGAATGGTGATCGCCATAGAGCCGATGGTCAACGTCGGTTCGCATGATGTGAAGGAAATGAGTGACGGTTGGACGGTAAAAACGGCTGACGGAACGCTCTCGGCACATTATGAAAACACCGTTGCGATCACATCTGAGGGCGTTATCGTACTGACCGAGGTGTGACGCTGCCAACAAGAATCGGAAGGAATGGAGGGATTATTCTGCCGAAGGATGACGTGATTGAATTTGAGGGTGTGGTTGTGGAAGCAATGCCCAACGCGACTTTCAAGGTTAAGCTTCCGAATGAGCATATCGTAACGGCTCATATATCGGGAAAGCTGAGAATGAACTATATCAAAATTTTGCCCGGTGATAAGGTAACCATTGAGGTATCGATCTACGATCCCACGAAGGGCCGTATCACATGGCGTGCTAAGTAAAACCAAACGCGAAGAAAGGAATGGTAAGACAGCATGAAAGTAAAACCATCCGTAAAGAAGATTTGCGAGAAATGCAAAATCATTAAGAGAAAAGGCAAAGTAATGGTTATTTGCGACAACCCCAAGCATAAGCAGAAACAGGGTTGATCGTGCCAAATATCAAACAGAGAGGTGAAATAGAGAATGGCTCGTATAGCTGGTGTTGATATTCCGAATGCCAAGCGCGTAGAAATCGCCCTTACCTACATTTACGGTATCGGACGCAAGAGCGCAAATGATATCCTTGCAAAAACAGGTATCAATCCCGATACCCGTGCAAAGGATCTGACAGAAGAGGAGATTGCAAAGCTCCGTGACGTAATCGAAAACGAGTACACCGTTGAGGGTGACCTTCGCCGTGATGTTGCACTTAACATCAAGAGAATGGTAGAAATCAACTGCTACCGTGGAATCCGTCATAGAAAAGGTCTCCCCGTAAGAGGACAGAGAACCAAGACAAACGCAAGAACCAGAAAGGGTCCTGCGAAGACCATCGCAAATAAGAAGAAATAAGGAGGGGCATAAAATGGCAAAGGTTGCTGCAAAGAAGGTCATTAAGAAGCGCCGCGAACGTAAGAACATTGAAAAAGGTGCGGCACATATCAGCTCGACCTTCAACAATACAATTATCACCATTACAGATGCCGAGGGTAACGCAATTTCCTGGGCTTCGGCAGGTGAGCTCGGCTTTAAGGGTTCGAGAAAGTCCACTCCCTTTGCTGCTCAGAGTGCAGCAGAAACTGCAGCTAAGGCAGCTATGGAACACGGACTGAAAACAGTTGAAGTATTTGTAAAGGGACCCGGCTCCGGACGTGAATCCGCAATTCGTGCACTTGAGACAGTTGGTCTTCAGATCACCATGATCAAAGACGTAACTCCCATTCCGCACAACGGTTGCAGACCGCCTAAGCGCAGACGTGTCTAATTATAAAAGGAGGAAACGGATATGGCAAGATATACAGGTCCTGCTTGCAAGCTGTGCCGCAGAGAGGGCGTAAAGCTTTACCTTAAGGGCGAGCGTTGCATGACGGGTAAGTGCGCAATCGAGCGCAGAAATACAGCTCCCGGTCAGCATGGTGCCGGCAACAAGAAGATGAGAGAGTACGGCAGACAGCTCCGTGAGAAGCAGAAAGCAAAGAGATATTACGGTATCCTTGAAAAGCAGTTCCTTAACTACTTCAAGGAAGCAGATCGTAAAGAGGGTATTACAGGTGAGAACCTTCTTACTCTGATCGAAAGACGTATCGACAATGTTGTTTACAGAATGGGCTTTGCAGAGAGCCACAAAGAGGCTCGTCAGCTTGTTCTTCATGAGCACTTTGAGCTTAACGGCAAGAAGATAAACGTTCCTTCCATCATTGTGAAGGTGGGCGATGTTCTTACCGTAAGAGAGAACTTCCGTGCATCCGAGAAGTGCAAGGCACTTGCCGAGGCACTCAAGGATAAGACCGCACCCAAGTGGCTTGAGGTCAACAAGGACGCTCTTACAGCAAAGGTAGTAGCACTTCCCGCAAGAGACGACATCGATTTCGAGATCGAGGAACAGCTTATTGTCGAACTTTATTCCAAGTAATGCCACACGCTTCTGCCTTGCGGTATTACATGAATATCGCATGACAAAGGCTGTGTGAATCGGAAGGCTCAAAATGTGCCCATAAAAATTACGAGGAGGTATTATTTGGAATGATTGAGATAGAGAAGCCTAATATTACGACCGTGAACCTCAGTGAGGATGGAAGAAGCGGCAAGTTTATTGTAGATCCTTTGGAAAGAGGCTACGGCATCACGCTTGGAAACTCGCTTCGCAGAATTCTTCTGAGCTCGCTTCCCGGTGTTGCAGTCAGCAGCATCAAAATTGACGGTGTACTTCATGAATTTTCCACCATCCCCGGTGTCAAGGAAGACGTAACTGAGATCGTCCTTAACGTCAAGGGAATTACGGCAAAGCTTCATTGCAATACACCTAAGACCGTTGTGATCGACGTAACGGGTGAGCAGGAAGTGACCGCGGGCGACATCAAACAGGACTCCGACATTGAGATTTTGAACCCCGAGCACCATATTGCAACGGTAGGTCAGAACGAGAGATTCTATATGGAACTCACGTTTGAGCACGGTCGCGGATATGTGTCTCAGGAGCGTAACAAGCAGAATCACACCATTCTGGTCGGTCAGACCGCGTCGGCACCCATCGGAACCATTTACACCGACTCCATTTATACACCTGTTTATAAGGTGAGCTACTCGGTGGAAAACACCCGTGTGGGAAATATTACTGACTACGATAAGCTTACGCTTGAGGTTCTTACAAACGGAACGATTTCCGCAAAGGAAGCGATTTCACTTGGAGCCAAGATTCTCAACGAGCATCTCAACTTGTTTGTGGATTTGTCAGATGAAGCAAAGAAGGCAGAAATCATGGTTGAAAGAGAAGCCGTAAAGAAAGAAAAGGTTCTTGAGATGACCATTGAGGAGCTTGACATGTCTGTCAGAAGCTTTAACTGCTTGAAGCGTGCAGGCATTGATACCGTCGAAGACTTGACGAACCGTACCGAGGAAGACATGATTAAGGTTAGAAATCTCGGTAAGAAATCGCTGGAAGAAGTTATTCAGAAGCTGCATTCTCTCGGTCTTGACCTGAAGAAGGAAGAAGAATAATTCGAGAGACGCATAACGTACAGATAAGATTCGCAGAAGGAGGGAAATACAATGCCCGCAAATAGAAAACTCGGCAGAACATCTGCTCACAGAAAATCTATGCTTCGCGGAATGGTAACCCTTTTGCTTGAGAACGGTCAGGTGGAGACCACGCTGACCAGAGCAAAGGAAGTCCGTTCGGTGGCTGAAAAGATGATTACGCTTGGCAAGAAGAACACGCTTGCTACCCGTCGTGCTGCATTTGGATATATCACCAAGAGAGAGGTTGTAACCAAGCTCTTCGAGGAGATCGCACCCAAGTACGAGGGACGTAACGGCGGTTATACTCAGATCTTTAAGCTTGGTCCCCGCAGAGGCGACGCTGCTGAAATGGCAATCGTAAGATTGATCGACGGCGCTGCTAAGGCAGAGGCAAAGGCTGAAGAAAAGACTGAGGCGTAAAACGCAAGATAAAAGCTCCGAGGATACATCCTCGGAGCTTTTTGTAAGCACAAAGTGTG
Organism: Eubacteriales bacterium; assembly: GCA_045587785.1. Lineage (GTDB taxonomy): Bacteria > Bacillota > Clostridia > Oscillospirales > CAG-272 > RGIG8775. The sequence continues at coordinate 22,964 of JAZNDA010000050.1, forward strand.
AACAAATTTTAAACAATGGAGAAATATCCTTGACAAATAAAATAAATGGGTGTATAATGACACCATCATTTTTAAGGGAGGAACAAAGAAATGTCTGAATGTGTAGCATGTCAAAATAATATTTCTGTGTCCTCCGACCGCGCCACTGGTGCGGCCCGTGTTGCATGCCTTTTTGCAGTACGCTTTTTTGCGTACTGCTTTTTTTACTATTTTAGCTTTTTTAAGACAAATCAATATAGGCAAGGGATGCGCACTTTTTCGATTTGATGGTATTATGAGATACTAAAAGGGCGATTTCCTTTGCGGGAGATCGCCTTTTATATTTTAATAAAAGAGGGTAAATCATGAATGTTCTTCAAGAAAAAAGAAACGAGATCAATCAAATTGATATGGAGATGGCAAAGCTGTTTGAACGCCGCATGAGAGCATGCGCGGGGGTAGCGGAATATAAAAAAGAGCACGCGTTGCCTATTTTGGATGCCACAAGGGAAGCGGAAATGATCGCCAAGGGGGCGGAGCGCATGGAGGACGAAACCTTGCGTGAATATTACGTCAGCTTCTTAAAGGATGTGATCAAGACCTCACGTGCCTATCAGTCGCGCCTTTTGGAAGGCATGCGTGTGGTATATAGCGGTGCTGAGGGCGCATTCGGACATATGGCGGCGAAAAAGGCGTTTCCGCATGCTATGACGCAGTCGAGCGCGGATTTTGCCGAGGCTTACCGCGCGGTTGAGAACGGAGAGTGCGACTGTGCCGTTCTTCCCATTGAAAACAGCTACGCGGGTGACGTTGGTACGGTGATGGATCTGATGTTCACGGGCAATCTTTATGTCAGCCGTGTGATCGAGCTTGAGGTAAGCCATTGCCTGATCGCGGCAAAAGGCGTGTCACTTGATCAGATCAAGACGGTTGTCAGCCACCCGCAGGCACTGGAGCAGTGCTCGGATTTCATTGCGGCAAACGGTCTTGAGACCTTGACGTATGTCAACACCGCACTTGCGGCAGAATATGTGGCAAAGAGCGGTGACAAGACCTTGGCGGCGATCGCATCCGCAGAGGCGGCACAGACATTTGGCCTTGAAGTTTTGGCAAAAGGAATCCAGACCTCGTCGGGAAACACCACGCGCTTTGCGGTTTTATCTCGCGCACAGACGCTGCCCGCTCCGACAGACAGAACGGGACAGGAGCATTTCATGCTGATGTTCACCACAAAGAACGAGGCGGGTGCCTTGGTCCAGCCGCTGAATATCTTGGGTGCGCACAATTTCAATATGCGCACGCTGATCAGCCGACCGATGAAGGATTCTGCTTGGAGTTACTATTTCTTTGTGGAAGCCGAGGGTAACATCAATAGCGTAAACGGACAGGACATGATGCGTGAGCTGTCAGCGGTGTGCTCAAAATTAAAGCTTCTTGGCAGTTACAGATAAAAAGCGAGGAAAGATACATGATAATTTCGGTCAAACACAGCGTGGGAGAGTATGACGTGATCGCCCAAAACGGAGCGCTTTCTCATGTCGGCGATTATTTGCCAAAGACGGGCAAGGCTCTGGTGGTCACCGATGACGGTGTGCCGCCGCAGTATGCCCAGCAGGTGGCAGGCGCGCTTTCGGACGCAACTATCGTCACCTTGCCAGAGGGTGAGGCAAGCAAGGATCTTAACAATTTTCAGTTGTTGCTCTCGCGTATGTTGTCTCTTTCGTTTTGTCGCAGTGATTGCGTTATCGCGGTCGGCGGCGGCGTTGTGGGCGATCTTGCAGGCTTTGCCGCATCCGCCTATATGAGAGGGATCGATTTTTACAACATTCCCACCACGCTTCTTTCCCAACTGGACTCCTCCATCGGTGGCAAGGTTGCGGTGGATTTTGAAGGCATAAAAAATGCGGTGGGCGCATTCAAACAGCCAAAACGTGTGATCATCGATTCGGACGTGCTGGCAACACTTGACAAAAGACAGCTTCTGGCAGGACTTGCCGAGGCGATCAAAATGGCGGCGACCTCTGATGCGGCATTGTTTGAACTCATAGAAAAAGGTCACGCACTGGATGACGATCTACCCCATGTGATCGCGGGTGCGCTTGCCATTAAGCGCGACGTGGTGGAACAGGATGAGAAGGAAACGGGCCTGAGAAAGGTTCTCAATTTCGGACATACCGTAGGGCATGCGGTGGAAAGCTTGCACGGCGGTGCATGGCTTCATGGAGAATGTGTGGCGGTCGGTATGCTTCCGATGTGCAGCGATACGGTGCGTCAAAGGCTTCTTAGGGTACTTGCCCTTTATGGCTTGCCCACAAAAACAGATCTTGATAAAAAAACAATGCTGCCGCTTATCAGCCATGACAAAAAAGCATCGGCAAGCGGTGTGACGGTGGTATATGTCGACCGAGTCGGAAGCTTTGAATTCAGAAATCTGACTGCAGAGGAAATTGAAAAATATATGGAGGTCGGGTTGTGAAAAACACATTTGGATCTAATATAACCCTTACGCTTTTTGGCGAAAGCCATGGGGAGGCGATCGGCGCGGTGCTTGACGGACTTCCCGCAGGCGTGGCGGTAAGCCGAGAAAGAATAACCGAGCTTCTGGCAAAGCGGCGTCCGTCCTCGGGCGCAGACACTGCCAGACGCGAGAAGGATGAATTTCGCATTGTCAGCGGTGTTTTTGAAGATAAGACTACGGGTACACCGCTTTGTATCCTGATTCCCAACACCGATACCAGAAGCGGTGATTATGAGTACGGCAAAGCAAGACCCTCCCATGCCGATTATGCGGCTTTCTGCAAATATCACGGGTGCGAGGACTATCGGGGCGGCGGACATTTTTCGGGAAGAATCACGGCGGCACTTGTGGCGGCAGGAGGAATTTTGCTTCCGATGCTGGAGAAAATGGGCATTTCGGTGGGAACGCACATGAGAAGCTGCGCGGGAATTTATGACAGAGAATTTGAGGATGTGCAAAAGGATATCGCGTATCTGAGCGGAGCGGACTATCCCGTGCTTGACGGTGAGCGCGGTGAGCAGATGAATCGGGCTATTCTTGATGCAAAGGAACAGCTTGACAGCGTGGGCGGTGTGACCGAGACTGCGGTCTGCGGCGTTCCTGCAGGCGTCGGTGAGCCTTGGTTTGACAGCGTGGAAGGGCTTTTGTCGCATGCGCTGTTCTCGCTTGGCGGCGTTAAGGGCGTTGAGTTTGGTATGGGCTTTGCCATGGCAGAGAGCAGAGGCAGTATTTGCAACGATGCCTTTGCGATGGAAAACGGCAAGGTGGTGACAAAAACCAACCATGGCGGCGGTATCAACGGCGGCATTACCAACGGCATGCCCATCGTGTTCCGATGCGCGGTCAAGCCGACACCATCGATCGCGCGAGAGCAAAAGACCGTGGATTTTATCAATCAACAAAATACAACCCTGTGTATCAAGGGCAGACATGACCCTGCCATCGTCAGACGCATCTGTCCCGTGATCGACAGTGTGACGGCACTTGTGCTTTGCGATCTGCTGGCACAGAGGTACGGCAGTGAAGTGTTTTTGAAAGAGGAACGGATATGAAGATCTTGGTTATGAACGGCCCGAATTTGAATATGCTGGGAATTCGTGAACCGAATATATACGGAAAAAACAGCTATGACGACCTTGTTGCTATGATAAAGGCACACGCATTTGAGAAAAATATTGAGGTCGAGTGCTTCCAGTCCAATCATGAGGGGGATCTGGTGGACAAGATACAACAGGCGTATTTTGACCGCGTGGACGGTATTGTGATCAATCCTGCGGCGTATACGCATACAAGCGTTGCCATTGCCGATGCTCTTAAGGCGGTGAGCATCCCCGCGGTGGAGGTGCACATTTCGGACGTGGATAACAGAGAGCCTTTTCGCCGTGTCAGCTACGTCAGAGCCTCTGTGATGGCAATGGTCAGCGGAAAGGGATTTGTCGGCTATCTTGAGGCTATGGATATGCTGGCGGCTTTGAAATCATGAGAGTACGGATAGAAAAGGGAATGGCGGCGGGGCGCATCCGTGTACCATGCTCCAAGAGCACGGCGCACCGCCACATTCTGGCGGCATCGCTTGCGGACGGGACAAGCGTTTTTGGCGGTGTCCACATGAATGAGGATATTGCGGCAACGCTTGACTGTGTACGTGCACTTGGTGCGGATGTTCAGATTGAGGGCGATCGGATACGTATTCGAGGTGTCGGCGGACATGGCGTGCCGAATGGCGATTTGCCATTGCTGAATTGCCGCGAAAGCGGAAGCACACTCAGATTTTTGATCCCTATTGCTCTTTTGTTTGGCGGAGGGGAGTTCCGTGGCAGTGAGCGTCTTGTGTCGCGCGGCATCGGTATTTATGAGGACTTGTTTGCGTCCTGTGCCGACATTATGGTCGGGCAAAATGGGATCACGGTCAAGGGACATTTGGAGGCAGGACACTATCGTCTTCGCGGCGACGTCAGCAGTCAGTTTATTACGGGACTTATGTTTGCGCTTCCGCTTCCCGAGGGGGACAGTCAAATTGAGATCATTCCGCCGTTTGAGAGCCGCGGTTACGTCGATATGACCATAGATACGCTCGGGCGCTTTGGTATTGAGATCGAGCGCCGCGAGGAAACCTCGTTTTTTGTGCGCGGCGGACAGAGATATCTGCCCAAAGAGGCGGACATGGAGGGTGACTGGTCGCAGGCGGCGTTCTTCTATGGCCTGTGTGCGCTTGGGGGGAACGTGGAGGTTGACGGGCTTGATTCTCACAGCCTTCAAGGTGACCGCGTGTGTGTGTCCTTGTTTGAACGCTTGAAGCAGGGCTTCTCGGAGATCGACATTTCGGATTGCCCCGATCTTGGCCCCATTCTCTTTGCCGTGGCAAGCGCGCTTCACGGTGCGCGGTTTACGGGGACAAAACGCCTTGCCATCAAGGAGAGTGACCGCGCCGCCGTGATGGCGAGTGAGCTTTCGAAGTTTGGTGCAAGCGTTACTGTTGCGGAAAACGCTGTCGAGATCAAGCCGTGCGAACTTCACGCCCCGAGTGAGCCGCTATGTGGGCACGGCGATCACCGTATCGTCATGGCACTTTCGGTGCTCGCCACGCAGTTTGGTGCGGAAATCGGGGGTGCAGAGGCGATCGATAAAAGTTATCCCACGTTCTTTGATGAGCTTGAGCGTGTCGGATTGGAGATAAAGAAATATGATGCTTGATCAAAACAAAAAAATACTGATCGTGGGTCTTGGTCTGATCGGCGGCAGCTACGCCGCCGCGCTGAGCGGGGCAGGGTACACGGTGGGCGGCATTGACCGCTCGGCACAGACGGTGGATTATGCGTTGTCACGCAGCATGATATCAAGCGGAAGCGTACAAGTAAGTGCGGATTATGTCGGGCAGTTTGATATTGTTGTCTTTTCGCTTTACCCACATATCATGCTTGAATGGACAAAGGACTACGGCTCGTATATCAAAAAGGGTGCCCTTGTGACCGACGTGACGGGTGTGAAGGGCGCGGTGGTAAACCGCGTGCAGGAGCTTTTGGGCGATCATGCCGAATTTGTCGGCGCGCACCCTATGGCAGGACGGGAGGTCGGCGGTGTACAGAATGCCTCGGCGGAGCTTTTTCGCGGAGCCAACTACATTGTAACACCAACCGAGCGCAATACCGAGGAGCAAATCCTCACTTGCGAGGCGATCGGTCATGCTATCGGAGCGGGAAAGATTAGCCGTCTGACCCCCCAGAAGCATGATGAGATGATAGGCTTTCTCTCGCAACTGACGCATGCCATTGCGGTATCGCTTATGACCTGCAAGGACTCAAGCCATCTTTTGGATTACACGGGAGATTCCTTCCGTGATCTGACAAGAATTGCCAAGATCAACGAGATCATGTGGACTGAGCTGTTCTTGCTCAATAAGCAAGAGCTTTTGGCGCAAATGGACCTCTTTCTTGCCCGTTTCAGCGAGCTCAGAGGCGCGCTGCTCAGAGAGGATAGTGAGTCCCTTAGGCAAATGATGCGTCTGTCCACAAAGAGCAGAGAATTGTTTGATAAGAAACGGTAAATATGCTAAATAATAGGTAGGAGTGATAAGCCATGAATATGGAATTCAAACGCAGACTTCCCGACCCGAGGGAGGTTATGGATATGTACCCCGTAAGTGAGGACATGCGTGCACAAAAGGCAAAAAATGACGAGGAGATCCGCCGTGTGTTTACGGGTGAGAGCGACAAGCTGATTTTGGTGATCGGTCCTTGCTCTGCCGACAGGGAGGACGCGGTGCTGGATTATATCCATCGTCTGCGCGGCGTGCAGGAAAAAGTGAGTGATAAGATACTGATCATACCGCGCATATACACTAACAAGCCCCGTACGACGGGCGTTGGCTATAAGGGCATGCTTCATCAGAGTGACCCGAATTCTTCGCCCGATATGCTCAGAGGTCTGATGTCGATCCGCCGTCTGCACGTCAAGGCACTTTCGGAAACGGGATTTTCGTGCGCGGACGAGATGCTTTACCCCGAAAACCACCGCTACCTTTCGGATCTGTTGTCCTATGTGGCGATCGGTGCGCGTTCTGTGGAAAACCAACAGCACCGCTTGACGGCAAGCGGACTCGATCTTCCCGTCGGTATGAAGAACCCCACGGGCGGCGATCTGGCGGTCATGGTTAACGCCATCAAGGCGGCACAGCACGGACATGTGTTCAGCTATGGCGGCTACGAGGTGGAAAGCCACGGCAATCCGCTGACGCATGCGGTTTTGCGCGGATACGTTGACAGCCAGGGACAGGCATATTCCAACTACCATTATGAGGACCTGAGCCGTCTTTGCGATATCTATAAGGAGAGCGGTTTGGTGGATCCTGCAGTGGTTGTGGATACCAACCATTCCAACTCCGGCAAAAAATGGGCAGAGCAACCCAGAATTGCTAAGGAGATATTGCACAGCACACGCCATTCTAACGATATTTATAAGCTGGTCAAGGGACTGATGATCGAATCCTATATTGAGGACGGCTGTCAGAAGGTGGAAGAGGGCGTTTACGGTAAATCCATCACCGACCCCTGCCTTGGCTGGGAAAAGACCGAGAGACTGATCTTAGATCTTGCTGATCTGAGATGATTTTTGGGGTAGCCTAAAAGTGGGCTCGAACATCGGTTCTAAATTGGCGTGATACTCAAGAGGGTATCACGCCGAATTTTTTAATAGTACTTGATTTTTTGCGATATCTGCTGTATAATACACACAAGGAAAAAGAAAGGACAGTCATACGGAGATACAGAATATGGAAAACAAAAATTTTGCCGATGATTTGCTTCGTCTTGCCCTGGACGTGGGAGAGGGCATGCTCAAAAACGGCGGAGAGATCAGCCGCGTTGAGGATACTGTGGAGAGAATTTGTTATGCTTACGGTGCGGTGCACGTTGAGGTGTTCACCATCATTTCGGTGATCAACGCCTCCATTCAGATGACGGACGGCAGCCGTTCCTCGCAGATGCGTCGGGTAAAAAGCACGGGCATGAATCTGAGTGTTCTGGAGCATCTTAACAGCATCTCGCGTGAGGTTTGCCATGACGTGCCGAGCCTTGACTATTTTGACGGCAAGCTGCACGAGATCAAAAAAATGAAGGTATATCCGCCCATCGTTATTATGCTGGCATGGGCACTGGCGGCGGCAAGCTTTGCGGTGTTTTTCGGCGGCGGTTTGCTTGAGTGCTTTGTGGCTGCTTTGGCAGGCGTTGCCATGTTCCTCATTGACACCTACGCGCCAAGGAGAATGAATACCATAGCCAAGCACGTTCTGTCCTCGTTTGCGGCAACCGTTTTGGCAGGTTTGCTTGTCGCGGTTGTTGGCGGCGACGGCGGTGTGGTCATTATGGGCTCCTTGATGCTTCTTGTACCCGGTGTGGCGATCGGTACGGCGATGCGTGACGTTTTTTGCGGTGACATTCTGGCAGGCACGCTGAAATTGATTCAGGCATGTCTCTCGGCACTGGTGCTTGCTTTTGGCTATATGTTTGCTATCTGGATCATGGGAGGTGTTTCGATATGAACTTTTTTACGGGGGAACTTATGATACGTCTTATTACCTCGGCTCTTGGCTCGTGCGCCTTCGCATTGATCTTTAAAACCGACAAAAGGCACTTGCCCACGATAAGTGTTTCGGGACTTATCACCTATTTTGTTTATCACACCGTAAGTTACTTTGGCGGCGGATTTTTTGTGGCATCGTTTGCATCGACACTGTTCGCGGCTGTCTACGGAGAGGTGTCCGCAAGGATTTTCCGCGCACCAACCGTTTTGTATTTGGTGACAGGTCTTATCCCCATCGTGCCGGGTGGTGAGGCGTATTACGCCATGCGGTATCTTTTGGAGAAAAAGATGGATATGGCAAGTGCCAAGCTGCTGTCTACGGGCAGTGTGGCACTTGGCATCGCAAGCGGCATTGTCTTGGTCTCCATCATGGTTGCCGTTTGGACAGACCGAAAAAAGCCGATACACGTAATGGAAGATAAGTATGGCAAATATAAAAAAGATATATGATTTTTCCGCCCCTGAACTGGATGTATTTGTCAGACTGACGGGTGCTCAGCTTCGTTCCCGTCTTGAACCCGAGAAGGGGATATTCATTGCCGAGAGCCAGACTGTGATCGACGTGGCGCTGGCATCAGGCTGTGAGCCTGTGGCTTTTCTGACCGACGAGCGGTTGCTGGGCGACAAACTGGCAAGCACCATACAGGCATGCGGCGATATTCCCATCTATTGCGCCGAGCGTAAGGTGCTGGAAGGACTGACGGGCTTCGCGCTGACCAGAGGCGCGCTTTGCGCCATGAAGCGTCCGCCAAAAAGAGACGTGGGAGAGCTGATAAAGGACGCACACCGAATCGCGGTTTTGGAGGCGGTGACTGACTCCACAAACATCGGTGCCTTGTTTCGCTCAGCGGCGGCACTTGGTATGGATGCGGTGCTGACCACGCCGACCTGCTGTGACGTGCTGTGCAGACGCGCGGTACGGGTGAGTATGGGAACGGTGTTCAGAGTGCCGTTTGCCCAAATTGGAGAATCTGCTGCAGATTGGCCCGAGAAGGGAATTGAACTTTTGCACTCATACGGATTTAAAACTGCCGCCATGGCACTGTGCGACGATTCGGTGAGCATTGACGATGAGTCGCTGATGGCGGAGGATAAGTTGGCTATTATTCTCGGAACCGAGGGCGACGGACTTGCTCGCAAAACCATTGCGAATTGCGACTATACCGTGAAAATTCCCATGTCGTACGGCGTGGATTCACTCAACGTAGCGGCGGCAGGTGCCGTGGCGTTCTGGCAGCTTTCAAAGCGGAGAGGGAAGTGAAAATGTTGCTGTTTTTCAAACAGCTTGAGAGAAAAGGCTCTCGTCCGCCCGTTTGGTCGCAAACTCAACGGATGGTGTGTTTACTTTTCCCCGATTTTGCGTAAGATAGATGAGGGAGGGCGATGATATGGATCAGATCAAGATCGGCGAATTCATTTCGTCAAAGAGAAAACAAAAGAATTTAACACAGGCGGCACTTGCAGAGAGGCTTGGTATTACCGACAGAGCGGTCTCCAAGTGGGAGCGAGGAAGGGGCTTGCCCGATGCATCTTTGATGCTGGATCTGTGTGAAATTCTGGATATTACCGTAAATGAATTACTTTGTGGGGAGAGTGTCAGTATGGGGGACAACAATCAAAAAAACCAACAGCTTTTGCTCGAGCTGGCAAAAGAGATCGAGCAAAAGAATAAAACGATATGGACGTCTATGTGGGTGCTTATGACGGCTGTGATGATACTGTTTTTGGGCGGCGTTTTCGTGGCGGCATATTTTGTGCCCGAGGGCGTGTGGCAGCTTGTCATTGTATTGGGACTTCTGGCGATCATGCTTCCCGCGTGCTTTTACGCGCTTAAGCTCGAGGTAAGCGTGGGACATTACAAATGCAAAAATTGCGGACACGAGATCGTGCCGACCTATTCCGAAGCACTTTGGGCGATGCACAGAGGCACCACACGGCATCTCAAATGCCCCAAGTGCGGCAAAAGAACATGGTGCAGAAAAGTGATAAAAAAGTGAAAAATGGTCGTTCTCGGCGATGATTTTTAAGTATCAATTCAAATGATTATACGAGGACTTCAAAAATTATTTTTGATTCACGCACGCCGAGAGTAACCGTTTGGTCGCTCTCGGCACTTTCGTTATAGACTAATTCACAAATTTATGATATAATTATAAAAAAGATCCAACCTTTTTCAAAATCCGTGTCTATATGGGTGAAAGCTTTCAACGAGGTACAAACAAGTGAACAGACAAGATGCCGAAAAAATCATAACTGAATATCTCAAGCCCATATTTGGCTTTGCACTGAAGCGGTGCAAAAACGCACACGACGCGGAGGATCTTTCGCAGGATATAGTATTAAAGGCTTTCCGCGCGCTTTTGATCAAAGATGATATAGGAGACGTCAGTAAATTTATTTGGACGATTGCGCATAACGCGCTCAGCAATTACTATAGAGATGCCGCAAAAAGCGTGATAGGCGTATCCATTGATGAGGTAGCAGAGGTCATTGCAGACCCTGACTCTATTTTTGATGACAACGACAACGCCGATACCGTCCGCAGATTGCAGAGCGAAATAGCGTATCTTTCCAAGCTCCAACGCAAAATCGTAATTGCATACTATTTTGAAAATCGCAAGCAATCCGATATTGCTAAAGATTTGAATATTCCTCTCGGCACGGTCAAGTGGCACTTGTTTGAAGCCAAAAAAGAATTAAAACGAGGTATGGATACTATGAGAAAAACAAGTGAACTGAAATTTAATCCGATAAAATTTGACTTGTGCGGTTTCAGCGGTTCTGTCGGTACGAAAGGCTCTCCCGCAAAATTTTTCGATTCCCTTATTGCGCAGAATATTGAATATGCAGTTTTGAAAGAAGCCAAAACAGTCAATGAAATTGCAGAAGAACTGGGGGTTTCTCCCGTATATGTGGAAAATGAAGTAGAACGCCTTGAAGAATATGGACTATTAACTAAAATCGGTGACAAATATCTTTGCAACATACTGCTTGAGGAAAGCACAACCGAACTTAATCATTTACACGATCAGATGTATTTGAAGGTAGCAGACATATTTGCGAATGAATTGTTTGATGAACTGATAAATTCGGGAATATTGGATGATGGCAGAATATGGGGAGGTACGACGGAACCATTTAGCTTTACTTATGATCCGCCTAAGGACAAAAACTTTATGTTGTGGGCACTCATCCCGTACATTGCAGCTATGAGCGGCAGTGAATTGATGGATGAGAGCACAACATTTGAGGAGGCAGCTACCACACGACCGGATGGTGGGGAGAATATTTGTTATGCTTCGATTATTCCGCACGATGTTGCATCTCCGCTGTACTTTGATAGTATGAAACGTTTTTGCGGCCCTTGTTGGAATGGTTTTGGTGAAAAATTCAAGGTATGGACGATTGATTCCGAATGGTCGAAAAAACGTGTCGATGAGGATTATCAGAGAACCATCCATCATGATTTGTCGTTGTTAAATATTTATTTGAATGGTGATACTTTATCCCCTGAAGGCTATGCGTATCTTTGTGAAAGAGGATATATTTCAGTGCTGACACGGGAACGTGGATTGCTGAGTGATGTCAGCGCAGGATTTGGCGACAGTTTTATTTCCAGTGAAGATTTGGGAGACTATAAAATTAAATTCCGCTGCCTCTGTCTTTCTGATGCAGAAATAAACAGACAGCTTATAGAGATCGGTGACCATATAAAAGAAAAGCATCGAACCGAGTTTGACAATTTGAAAAAAGAGTATGTCGATGCAGTTCTTAAAGAAACCCCGAAACAGTTGCAAACCATGAAAAAATACGGTCTCCAATATACTTTTTATAGTGATGGGTGGTTTATACTGCACTGTATTAAAACCTTGATTGCCAACGGTAAATTAAAAGAACCCACGGAAGATCAGAAGAAGTCGCTAACAACGATTATTATTCAAAAGTAATAAAATATGCCGAGAGCATCGTTTGGTCGCTCTCGGCGCTTTTGTTATAGACTAATTCATAATTTTATGGTATAATATTTCAAACAATTTTGAAAAGTACCCAATGAAACGCTCATTCGGTACACTTTATAGATGAAAGGCAGGTGAGAACGATGGATGCGAATATTATAGAAAGCTACGTGGAAAAAGTATATGGATATGCGGTAAATCATACCTATTCTCGCGAGGAGGCTGATGATTTGTCGCAGGAAATACTTTTTACGGTAGTACGAGAATTGCCGAAACTCAAAGACGAGAATAAATTTGAACCGTGGCTTTGGGGGATTGCAAGTAACGTAACAAATAGTTTTCGGCGTCATATGGGAAAACAGCGCGCGATGTATTCCTATGACATTCCGGAAGATATAGCGTATGAAGAAGATTTTAATAACGAGCAAGAAGTTATCTATGATTTATTGCGTACAAAAATTGCAATGCTTTCTTCTATATACCGTGATATTATCGTTCTTTATTACTATGACAGCCTTTCAACGAAACGTATAGCCGAGCAATTAAACATTCCCGAAG
>JAZNDA010000051.1:0-8273 GCA_045587785.1 Eubacteriales bacterium
AAATATCGTCTGCATCCGCTTTTGTGTTCAAACGAAATCTCACAAAACGTTCCACAGACACACGTTCTGCTTCCAACAACTTTTCAAATTCATCCATATCCTCACCTCCTTTGGTCTATAAGTGATTAAAACCGGTTTCACTTATATAGACGGGTATTGGTATCGAAAGGTTCATTTCAAAAAAACTTTGTGTTTTTATAACTTCTAAAATGTAATGGTATCAATTTGGTATCACTTGCGGTATCAATGATCTAATGTTTACAAAAAGTGCCCGAAAACACAACGATTTTCGGGCACTTGCAAGCCGGTTGGTATTATTCCCACTCAATGGTACCTGTGGGCTTCGGCGTGATGTCGTAGAGAACGCGGTTGATGCCCTCGACCTCGCTTGTGATTCTCTGGGTGATCTTATGGAGTACAGCGTAGGGAATCTCCTCGATGGTGGCGGTCATGGCGTCCTTGGTATTGACCGCGCGGATAATGGCGGGCCAGCCCTCGTAGCGGCTATCGTCCTTAACGCCCACGCTCTTGATATCGGGGATGACCACGAAATACTGCCATACCTTCTCGGCAAGACCGTTCTTATCGAACTCGTCACGGAGAATGGCATCCGCCTCGCGGAGTGCATGGAGTCTGTCGCGCGTAATGGCACCAAGGCATCTGACACCCAGACCGGGGCCTGGGAACGGCTGACGGTATACCATGGCGTGGGGGAGACCAAGTGCCTCGCCGACCACTCTTACCTCGTCCTTATACAGAAGCTTGATCGGCTCGCAAAGCTCAAATTTAAGGTCATCGGGCAGACCGCCCACGTTATGGTGGGACTTAACAGCCTTCTTGCCCTCTGCTTGCTTGATGCTCTCAAGAATATCGGGGTAGATGGTGCCTTGCGCGAGGAACTCAACGCCCTCAAGCTTACGCGCCTCATCGGCAAATACTTCGATAAACTCCTTACCGATGATCTTTCTCTTACTCTCGGGATCACAAACGCCCGCAAGAAGGTTCAGAAAACGGTCTGTGGCATCCACGTAAATCAGATTGGCATCAAGCTGATTTCTGAACACCTCGATCACGTTTTCGGATTCGTTTTTACGCATAAGGCCGTGGTTGACGTGCACGCACACAAGCTGTTTGCCGATTGCCTTGATAAGAAGCGCGGCAACAACAGACGAGTCCACGCCGCCCGAAAGGGCAAGCAGCACGCGCTTTGAGCCAACCTGCTTTTGTATTTCCGCCACCTGCTCGTCAATAAACGCTTTTGCAAGCTCGGGCGTGGTGATTCTTTCCATAGATTGCGGTCTTGTTTGATTGCTCATAAATTTATCTCTCCTTTTTTGTGTCAAATCAATTTTTTGACACACAGCTTTCTTTTTTATTATAGCACAGAATGGTTCGAATAGCAATAAAAATTCCAAAAAAATGTAAAAAAACGATCTTTATATTTGGTTTATCACGGAAAAGGACGGGAGATATTGATCGGAAAGTGTTTTCATGTCTTTTTCAAATGTCTTACCCGTATGATCATAGACGCCGACGGTATAAAGCCCCGCTTGTTTTGCCGCCGCCAGCGAGTGGATATTATCGTCAAAGAAAGCGACCTCGTTTGGCTTGACCTTCAGAATGTCGGCAACCCTCAGATAGAGATTCGGGTCGGATTTCACCGTGCCGAAATCGTCACAGCACCAAATGAAGTCGAACAAAGAGGTAACACCCATGCGGTCCAGACAGGTTCTGACGACATTGCTTGGGGTTGCAGTCAGAATTGCCAGCACTGCATCTTGACTCTTGAGCGTTTGCAGATAGCTCTCTACGCCATCCTTGAGCGGAATGGTATCTCTGTAATCGAAGAACAGATCCTTTTGAATGGTGTTGAAATATTCCTCTGCCGAGATAAAAAGTCCGAGATGCTCTCCAAAATATTTTGCCGAGCCAACGTAACCCAGAGGCGTCAGGATCTCCATAATGTTTTCGGGGTAGCGAATGTTTTGGGAGGATAAGAACTTCAAAATGTGTTTGGCGAGGTACGGCATGGAATCGACCAGCGTTCCGTCAAAATCAAAAATATAGGCGCGATGCTTCATAATGTCTCCTTAATTTTAGAATGTTTATAAGTTTTTCCCTTGATGAAGAGGATACTGCAAAGCGGAAGCGCGAGCAGTGCGGTAATACCAAAGACCGTCGGCACCTTCACGGCGGCGAACAGCCAATAGGTAGGCAAAAACAGGCGCACGGTGTTTATGACGGGGGCAATAATGGCAAAGTCAAAAAACAGCGGGCACAGTGCCACGGTCATGAGAAGGACGGGCACGGCAAGCATTTGCAGAGTGTCGGTTTTTCGGAATATAAGTGGCAAAACAAGTCCAAGTGCCGCGTGAAGAATCGCGGTAAACAGTGTGGGTAAAAGTCGATAGACAAAATCAGTCTGTCCCGATACGGATGCCGAGAGAGGAATAAGCAAGGAGACCAGTGCCAGTGTGGTTAAAAGTGAGACCAGTGCCTCGGGCAAAAACACGGTGAACAGTGCCTTTCTTTTTCCGATCCGTTTTTCCATTGCCACATAAGATCTGTCATACAGACGGCAGCTTTGGATAAGAGGGAGAAGAAAGAGAAACAGCGACAGTGCCGCGGTGGCAAGCGAGATGCCAAAGCCCGCCACGGTGGGTTCTTTTCCCGAAATTGTCTCAAGATCAAAAACAAAGCCCGTGCCATTTAGCAGCTCATATCGGTACCGCTCTGCGATCTCGCGCGTGAGGTCGGCAGACGGCGCAAGCTGTTTCAGAATTGGAACACTGAAATAAGGGGCGGCTTCGGTGAGAAGCTCGGTTACAAGCTCAAGTCTGAAAAGGTCGGGCAGAGAGGTAGTGGGCGAATACAAAAAGAGTATGCTCCCATCAAGGTTTGGCGTGGTGATGCGCTGTTCGATATCGGCAGGGAAGACCGCACCGCAGTCGACGGTGCCGTTTTGCAGAGCATCCCTTAGTGCCTGTTCGTTTTCATAAAGAATAAATCCGTATTCGATCAGCCGCGCCATCATAGCGTCGGTGTGTTCTCCCGTGCCGTTTGACACCGCCCCCGCTCGGGGCGATGTGACCGCACGGTCGCAATACAGGCTTGCGGTTACGGTAAGTGTGAGCAATATCAGCGAGAGCAAGAAGGGAATTGAGCGATACAGGCGTTTGCACGCAAGAAAAATATATCTCATACGCTTTTGCCTCCCTCGGTACAAACTTTTCTTTGCCGTCTCATGGCAAAAAAACAAACGGGAACCATCCATAAGCAAAGCCACAGAAGGCTTGTCCACCTTGGTACCGCCCCAAAGACGGGGGCGGACAGTGCATAAGAAAGACCGAGTGGCAGCGCACGTCCTACGGCACGGAGTGAGGGAGAGAGATAGTGAAGCGGAAGAATTCCGCCCGCAAAAAACAGTTGTATCACAAAAAACAGTGAAAGAAGCGCAATGCCGAAGCGGTTGCCAGACAGGCAAAGCGAGAGCAGTGTGTCAAAGGCGGCACCAAGCAAAAGCGCGGCTGCCAGTCCTATGATGGCTAAGGGGGAAAGTCTTAGTTCAACCACCTTTGACAACGGGATAAGTACAAGTGCCGAGAGCAAAAGGCGGAACAAAAAGCCATAGCATATTTTTGGCATCGCAAACGCGCCGCCGTCTACGCCCTGTGCCATAAGTCTTGATGAGAGAGAGGGCGTCATGTCCCGTGTCTGACATCGGTAGAAAAACAGCGTGGAAAAAGAGCAAAGTGCCAGAAGCAAAATGAGTGACATATGCCCCATGAGCGGAAGCGCGGAGGAGGCATAAGAGGTCTGCTCCTCTACGATATATCGATCATTGGCGGTGCTCGCCTCATACATCAGCGAATCGTTGATCCGAAGAAGATAGACGTCGTAAAACTTGCGCACCTCGGGGTCGCTCGCCACCACCGACGCGCCTGCGAACACGCCGTACTGTCCCATACGGATAAGTCTCTCACCCGTGCGCGCCACGCGGCGGAGCAGAGAAGCATCGACCAGCGTACCGTCGGACAGCAGGACCTTTCCGCGAACAAAGTCACCCACCATGATGGCATTCAGATAGCCCTCGGGCAGGACGACCGCGCCGCTGAAATCGCCGTTTGCGACACCTTCAAGTGCCTTTTGGTAGTTCGTGTTTTGTATGGATATCAGCGATGCGACGTCTTTTTGATTTTTGATGAAATTGGTGGCAAAATGGCTCACAAGGCTTGCGTCCTCGTCCACAAGTGCCACGGAAAGAGGTGTCTCGGTATCGGATCTCAGTGAAGCAAGCATGCCATATAGCACCGCCGCCAAAAGGACGGCGAATACAGCGCAAAGCAAAAGGGCGCGCCAAAACGAGCGCAAAAACAGTCTTGTGTCACGGCTGAACATGGCAATCAGTGCTCTTGTTTTCATGGCACACCTCCTTATAAAAATGACAGATCAAATGAGAAAAGACGGACTGCCGCAAGGTTCTCTTGCGACAGCCCTTAAATTTAAGTGTGATTTTAGCCGAGCATGGACAGCAGATACATAAGGTCGGTGGGAAGAAGCTCTTTCAGTTCTTCCAGCTTTTCGAGAAGGTCATTTCCAAGCTCCTCAAATTCAGCATCCGTCATCTTGGTGACGTCGGTGTAATCGGGAGCCTCGGGCATCTTTTCGGTACTGTTCTTGTAAAGCATGGAAAGACCGACCGTTACTGTAGCGTCTGCGCCGTCAGTCTTTACGGTGACCTTGTCAAGTGTAATCCTCAGACTGTCGGCATCCTGCTGATAAAGTCCGACAAGCTCTATGGTCTGTCCGTCTATATTCAAAGATACGGTATACTCTTTCGTGGTCTTGTCATAAGTGATCGGAATTTCAAGCTTCTCGCCGTCAAACTCACCCTTAAGCTCGATCGCGTAGGTGGTCTCGGTATCCTCGGTGAGGCGATAGGAGAAGATACCCTTTTCGCCGTTATCGTTGATCTCCATTGCCAGATAGGTGGGCTTTTCGGGGTTGAGGCCAAGCGTGAGGACGATAGAGAATTCCTCGGAAGAAAGAGAAACAAGGATCAGGTTGCCCTTCTTTGCATCAATGACAAAGCGTGCGGTAATGGTGTCGGGCTCATCCTCAACAAAATCAGCAAAGAATTCGTCGATATCCGCATACGCGTCGGCAATGTCCTCTGCCGTACTGCCAAACATTTCTGCAAACGATTCCACAAGGGCTTTAGCCTCGGCATCACTCTGATAGGTGGTGTATACCGTTTTCAGTGTGGCAAGGAGCTTGTTTGTGTCGGCAAGCGAGGTGAAGATGACAGCTTCTGCGGTCTCACCGTCCACCGTTACCGTCTCCTCGGTGCGTGTGGTCTCTGCGTTTTCAAAGAAAGCACCGAAGAAAACGTCATCATACTTCTCAAGGATTTTATCGGCACCCTCAAGCTTTGCGGCAAGCTCGTTGCCCTTTGCAAGCATTTCTTCATAGCTTTCAAGACCGAACGAATCGGCACCTGTCATTTCTGCGATCCAAGAAACGAGATCCTTGAGGCTTGCACCGAGTGCTTTATCTCCGAGCAATGCCTCGGAGGCAAGGACGATGCCTTCTTCGTCTGTATATACATCGATGTCGGCAAGAGCCGTGCCGTTCATCAGAAGTGCGAGCGTGGTCATAGCTTCGGTCTGATCCTCGTTTGCGAGAGCGGACATATTGAGGTCGATCTCACTGGAGAGCGAGATCTCCATGCCGCCCATAGCGGTGGAAAGGATCGAGCTGATAAACCCACTCAGATCAAAATTAAGCTCAGCGTAGTTGTATTCAGACAATTTTGCAACGGTCTTAGCGGCGTTGCTCTTTTGTGTGAGCTCTTTTGTCGTATCAATGGCGTCGATGACGGCTTCGTCCGGTTTTTGCGAAACCTTCTCGCTGCATGCGGTCAGGGAACAAAGCAGAAGAAGTGTTGCCATGAGAACGGTAATCAGACGTAAGGTGCTGTTTTTCATAATGATTTTCCTTTCTTTGTTTTATATTTCTATTTTAACACACAGGGCGCGCAATGTCAATGAGATTTTCGCCTTTTTTACACGTATTTATTCGACAAAAGGATAGGGAGAAATTTTTTCTCCGCTCAGCAAATAACGCTTGTCGCACAGCTCGCGGTAGTCCTGCACGTCATGACCGATATAAAGGATACATTTTCCCTCTTTTCGAAGTGACGATAGCAGTTGTACCAGTTCTTTGCGGTGCTCAGCGTCAAGTGCCGCCGACGGCTCGTCAAGCAAAAGGGTATCGGGCTTGCCGATCAGCATACACGCAAGGCTGAGCCTTTTTTTCATGCCGCCCGAAAGCTCGCCTGCCTTTTTGCCAAGAAAATCCGCCGTGCCGAAGGGAAGCTCGCTGTCTTGGGGGAGCTTTGTGCCGTAGAGCTTGGCGAAAAATTTAAGGTTATCTCTCGCGCTCATGTCATCGAACAGCGCAGATTCTTGCGGAAGATACCCGAGGCGCCCCGTATGGCGGACGGTACCGCCCGAGGGCTGAAGTATGCCTGCCAAAAGTCCGACAAGCGTGCTTTTTCCCGCACCGTTTTCGCCGCAAAGCACGGTGCATTCGCCATCTTCGGCAACAAGAGAAACATCGGTCAGAATGTTCGGCGTGTGTTTTCCGTAAGAAAAGGTAAGATGCGACATCTCAATCATGACATGCTCCTTTTGGCGATATTCTTGCGGTGCTCCGAGGGGGAGATGCCATAGTATGTTTTGAATTTTTTACTGAAGTATAAAGCGTCCTCAAAACCGAGCATGGAGGCGATCTCTCCCATGGGAAGCTCGGAAATGCCGACCAGCTCGATTGCCTTTTGCATCATGAGATCGGATTTGTATTTTGAGGGAGAGCATCCCTTACATTCGGTAAACAGATGGATAAAATGATATTTGCTGATGCCGCACATTTTTGCATATTCTTCGTTCTTGTACCAGACGCGGTAGTTTTGCTCCATGGCCTTCAGAGCGGGCAACAGAATGTCATATTTTTGGCTTGCTTTTTCGGCGTGCTCGGTCAGACGTGCCATTTCGGCAAACAGCATGATGAAAAGGGAATTGCACTTGGTGACGTGACAAAATTCACCGTAGGTATATTCCTTGATGATCATGTTAAGCGCCTTGCAGATGCCGCCGTCCACGTCAATGAAAAAGTGATTGCCACAGTCAAAGCCGCAGTCCCTGAACACGTCCTCCACACAGGAGCCCGAGAAGTAAGCCCAGTAGTATGAAACCATGTCGCCGTCATAGCTTCCGTATACCTGCGCTTCGCCCGGACGGAACAGGATCAAGTGTCCCGCACCAAGCTCCACCCTTTTACCGTCAAACTCAAAAAACATGGTGCCGTCCACAAGATATAAAAGGTGATAGTCTTGCCTTCCGCGGCGGTTGTCCGAGACGATACGGTTGGTCATGTCGGCGCAAAGCCCACAGCTCGCGATCTCCAGATATTTATCACTGAAAAAGTCTTTTTGCGAGGAATGTGTTTGAACGATTTTCATGAGAGGATATCCTTTCTTTATGTCTTAATACAGCATAACATATTTTCGTCTCCTTGTCAAGTGCTGCAGAGCATCTTTTTCCATATTTTCCGCCTCTGTGACGTGCAGTTTCCGCCTGTTTCCTTTTTCATTGACAGTGATCATCAGATTTTTCGGAAAATGCTAAAAATATAAAAATATAGAAATATAAAAACGACAGAAACGATTGACAAAATTCTTTTTTTGTTATATAATAGGTTCAACTAAACAAGAATGTTCGAGTAAGGAGTTAAAAATGAAGAGATACTTATTGTTGTTTGTTGCAACCCTCATGGTGTTTGCTGTACTGACATCTTGCGGAAAGAAAAATGAAGACACCAATTGGTATGAGGATTGGGATGGTACGGGTACGCCTGAGGAGACCACGACTGAGGTCCCGAAGGATACCGCTGTGACCCCCTCTGAGTCTACATCGAACGATACACAGTCGGCAGTGACGCCGTCCGAGAGCACGGCTCCCGACACCGTGGCACCCGACACCTTGACGCCGACGGAAACAACGTTGCCGACAACGACCGAAGCCCCCACCACGACGGCGGTACCGACTACCACCACGGCGACAGATTTGCCCGACGATCCTTTTATTCCTGATTACGATTATGATGATGATGATGATGATGATGATGATGATGATGACAACGGCGGTCAGGATGTAGAGAAGTCGGAGGCCAAGCGGTCTTAGGAAGACAATTAGAGCTCCCAACTCCTTGGC
>JAZNDA010000052.1:0-4256 GCA_045587785.1 Eubacteriales bacterium
CCGACTTTAGCCGAATGAAGCCCGTAAGACCATATCGCTATCCACAGACCACATAGCCATTTTGCCGCAAAAGTTTTTGCGGAGCTTTTTTCAAAAAGCGACCCGTTCTTTTAAATAAAGTCTTCCTCTGTCGCTTCCTCGTCGCAGGGGACATCGCAGTGGAGTATGGGTCTCTCCTCGCTCTCGGCGTGGATGACCGTAACATCCTCTATACCATCCTCGTCAAACAGCACGTCGTCCTCGTCCTCATCGGGCGCGATCGCCTTCTTCTTCATCATGCGGCAGCATGCCTGCTCACAAGCCATAAGTGCGCCCACAAGTCCTGCGATCAGCGCAAACGCACTGAGGAATCGGGAGGTCTTCTTGTCGCTTGACGGTGCGACAAACAGTGTCAAAAGCATGGTAAATGCGGATACGACCAAAGAAAGTCCGATCAATTTCTTGTTTTTCATAGTGTTTCCCTTTCTGCCTTATTTGGCAATTGATTTCAGATAAGCGTTGATAAAGCCGTCGATCTCGCCGTCCATCACGGCACCGATGTTTCCGCTTTCAAAGCCTGTTCTTGTGTCCTTAGCGAGCGTGTACGGCATAAAGACGTAGGAACAGATCTGTGCGCCCCATTCAATGTTGGTCTTGTTGCCCTTGATGTCCTCAATGCGCTCCAGCTTTTCCTGCAGCTGGATCTCCATCAGCTTGCTCTTGAGCATCTTGAGAGCCGTTTCCTTGTTTTGAAGCTGAGAACGCTCGGTCTGACAGCCCACCACGATACCCGTCGGCTTGTGCACGATACGGATGGCGGAGTCGGTCTTGTTAATGTGCTGACCGCCTGCGCCGCTGGAGCGGTGTGCCGTGATCTCAAGGTCCTCGTCGCGAAGCTCGATCTTGCCCGTCTCGGCAAATTCGGGCATGACCTCCACCGATGCGAAGGAGGTCTGCCGTCTGCCTGCGGCATCAAAGGGCGACACGCGTACAAGACGGTGCACGCCGTTTTCCGCTTTGAGGTAGCCGTACGCGTTCAGACCCTCCACCATGATGGTGGCACTCTTGATGCCCGCGCCGTCGCCGTCCAGCCAGTCGATCAGCTTGACCTTGTAGTGGTTGCGCTCTGCCCAACGGGTGATCATGCGGTAGAGCATCTGCGCCCAGTCCTGCGCCTCGGTTCCGCCCGCACCCGGGTGGAAGGAAACGATGGCGTTATTTTTATCATATTCGCCCGAAAGCAGCACTTCCATGCTCTTTCGCTCGATGCTTGCGGCGATATCCGCTTTCTCTGTCTCTACCTCACAGAGACAGCTCTCGTCGTTTTCCTCGATCGCCATTTCGGCAAGCACGATGGCGTCCTCCAGACGGCTGCCCAGCTCGTCGTATTCCGTCACGGTATCCTTGGTCTGCTTGATGGTCTGCAGGACCTTGGAGGAATTTTCCTGATCCGCCCAGAAGTCAGCCTCAAGGGTCTTGGCTTCCAGCTCTGCGATGGACGCGCGTTTTTCCTCAATGCGAAGCGCCTCGCCAAGCTCTACCATATTTTCTCTCATTTTCTGAAGGGCAAGTCTTGCCTCCTCAAGTGCAATAATCAATGTATACCTCCCGCCGCCGCGTTTACGACCGCTTTGTTACTTTCATCTATTTTTATTTATTATAGCATAAAACACCCCTCCTTGACAAGGGGTTTTTTTATTTTTTTCGGCAGATTGGAAAGGGGGAGAGCGCAATATCTCGAAAAAACTAAAATGTTTTTGAATAATGCCGAAAAGGGAATAAAAACCTTGTTTTTTGTCGAACATTGTGGTAAAGTTTTGAAAAACATTCCATTTTTAGAAAAAAGGTCTTGACAAGCCGTTTTGTGTCTGTTATAATATAGAACAGATGTTCTATATGGGCGTCCGATTAAAAAACAAAGGAGGGGATGGTATGTGTCCCGAATGTCACCGAATGATATGCGAACGAGGTTGTCCTGCCTACAGGGGGCGAAGTCCCGAGCGAGGCAGAGCCATCCTTTTTTGCGAATTTTGTGGGTTTCCTATATGGAAGGGAGACAAGTATTACAGCATTGGCGCAAGACAGTTTTGCCGTGGGTGTCTTGAGAGTGCAAGCATGGATGACCTTAGGGAGGCCTTCAAGCTTAAAAGTGCCGTGGAGGTTTTGCACAGCCTTGGGGCGGTCTCACGCGTTGCCCATCGCCAAGAGGAGGACGAATGACGGATGGAGAGAAGGGGCAAAAAGCAAGGGATTTTTTAGGCTCCTATGCCCTGTATAAGCAGTGGCTGGGAGCCTCTCGGTATGACCGTGGGTCTTTGGGGGGCGAGGCGGTCATGGACGACGTCTTTTTGCAAGCTAAGATGTTCGAGGTACGGGAGTTTGTGTTTTCGCTTCCCAACTGTAGGGAAAAGCTGTTTTTGAATTGCCATTATATCCGTCTTTATACGGTGGAAAAGAGCGCGGAGATGATGGGCATTTCGGTGCGGAACGCGTATCGGCTGAAAAAGCGCGCCATTGCGTTTGCCGCGGAGCATATGGAGGATGAGAATTTTCAAAAATAGGCTAGCCGTATGCTCAATATTGAAAACACAAAATGACGCAAGAGCCGCCCACGCGCACCTGCTCTATGGCAGGCGCGCGTAGGCGGCTCTTTTTTTTCTCTCTCTATTGACAAAACGGCAAACGCAGAGTATAATAAAAAAAGTAAAACAAAAAGGAGGAAACGGCAATGATGGAGAAATATGACGCACTTTTGTCCTTGCTCGATCAAAAAAAGCATAGGGCGTTTGTGGCCGAGGCGCAGACCTTGTCTGCAGTTGACCTTGCCGAGTTTTTGTCCGAGCTTGATACCACGGTGCTTTTGTACGCTTTCCGTCTGCTCCCCAAGGACACCTCCGCCGACGTATTTGCCGAGCTGTCCTTTGAAATTCAAGAAAAGATCGTTCTGTTTTCCTCCGACGAGAATCTGGGTGAGCTTTGGGATCTTTTGGCGGCAGATGACGCGGTGGACTTTCTCGGCGAGCTTCCTGCCAGCATGGTCAAGCGCATCCTGCGCCGTGCCAAACCCGAAACAAGAGCCACGCTCAACCGCTTTTTGAGCTACAAGGAAGGCTCGGCAGGCAGCATTATGACCGCCGAATTTCTCAGCCTCAGCGAGCATTTCACCGTCCGCGAGGCGGTATCCCACATAAGAAACACGGGTATTGACAAAGAGACCGTCTATATGGCGTACATCACCGACGGCAAGTCCATGCTTCGCGGCATCGTTTCACTCAGAGACCTGCTGTTTGCCCCCGAGGACACAAAGATCGGCGAGCTTATGCAGACCGACTTCGTATCGGCATGCGTAAGCGACGACAAAGAGACCGTTGCCGATCTCATTTCCCGTTACGGACTGCTCGCGCTCCCCATCACCGACACCGAGGGACGCATCGTTGGCATCGTCACCGTGGATGACGCGGTGGACGTGCTCAAAGAAGAGGCGACCGAGGATATCGAAAAAATGGCAGGTATTGCCCCCTCGGAAAAACCGTATATGAAATCCACGACAGGTGAGCTATACAAAAAAAGGATCCCGTGGCTGCTCATACTTATGCTGTCGGCAACCTTCACAGGCGGTATTATCACTCGCTTTGAAGGACTTCTTGGGAGCTACGTTGTTTTGACCGCCTTTATTCCCATGCTGATGAATTCGGGCGGAAACGCGGGCGGACAGACCTCGGTCACGGTCATTCGTGCGCTGTCGCTTGAGCAGGTGCGCCTGCGCGATCTGCTTTCGGTTTGGAAAAAGGAGCTTTCTGTGGCGATTTTGTCAGGCTTGACACTGGGCGCGGTCAATTTTGTCAAGATGATGGCAATTGATTTTGGGTTTGTGTTTGCCCTGCCCAATCTGATCACGGCGACCATTGTCAGTGTCACGCTGGTCTTTGTGGTACCCGTGGCAAATCTGATCGGTGCGAGCCTGCCCATGCTTGCGGCACGTCTTGGGTTTGACCCTGCGGTGATGGCTAGCCCGTTTATCACCACCATTGTGGACGCAGTCTCGCTTTTGATCTATTTCTCACTGGCGTCGCTCTGGCTGTGAGGGAAACCAAAATGACTTGGAAACCTCTTACAATAAAGCTTTTGCTAACCTTATAGCAAAAATTTTCAGAAAAGTTTTTGAGGGTTCCAAGGGAACTTTTTTCAAAAAGTTCCCTTGGTCGCGCTCGGCCGCATCCCACTCCTTACAGCGTCTTTTCAAAAATGGCCAGGCCGTTTTCCGGGGAAACGGCTCC
>JAZNDA010000053.1:0-49134 GCA_045587785.1 Eubacteriales bacterium
CCCAAGGGTTCGGCTGTCCGCCGATTAAAGTGGTACGCGAGCTGGGTTCAGAACGTCGTGAGACAGTTCGGTCCCTATCTGTCGTGGGCGTTGGATATTTGAGAGGAGCTGACCTTAGTACGAGAGGACCGGGTCGGACGCACCTCCTGTGCACCAGTTGTCCTGCCAAGGGCATAGCTGGGTAGCGGCGTGCGGATGTGATAAACGCTGAGAGCATCTAAGTGTGAAGCACACCTCAAGATTAGATATCCCACCTGTCTTGAACAGGTAAGGTCACTTGTAGACTACGAGTTTGATAGGTCGGAGATGGAAGTGCAGTAATGTATGTAGTTGACCGATACTAATAGACCGAGGGCTTGAACCTTCCGAAGGGAAGTTCAAAGCGAAAAAGTTTGAGTTTCATTTCGACTCCTACCATATACTTTATTCGGTTTTCAATGCGCATAGAAGCTAACAAAAAGCATACCCAATCAAGGGTATGCTTTTTTCTCTCATACTATTTAACTATGTGCCAAAATTGATAATGGATGCCCGATACATCTTCGCACAGAATATCGGGATTTTAAAACGCTTTCTGATAAAATATAGGTAGACAGGAGGGATGAAAAATGGATTGGATCACGGGAATGCAAAAAGCAATTGATTATATCGAGGCAAATTTGACCGAGGAAATCAATTACGAAAAGGTGGCAGCTGAGAGTTTTTCTTCAAGCTATCATTTTCAAAGAGTGTTCAGTATTCTTTGCGGATACACGCTGGGAGAATATATTCGTTTGCGCCGCTTGTCCTTAGCAGGTGCAGAGCTTGTAAGCGGCAAAGAAAAAGTCATTGATATTGCCCTGAAATACGGTTACGATAGCCCCGACAGCTTTGCGAAAGCATTTCAAAAATTCCATGGCATTACGCCGTCGCAGGCACGCGCAGACGGTAGTATGCTCAAATCCTTCTCTCGCTTGTCAATCAAAATTTCATTGGAAGGCGGTAACACGATGAGTTACAGAATTGAAGAAAAAGAGCCTATGATCCTGACGGGCTTCAAAGCTCACTTTATGGGTGCTCCATACGGGAAAGAACGCGAAAAGCAAGAGGAAGAACTGTTCCTTTCCACCAGAGGCAAGCAATGGTTTTTGAAAGGTGCTTCGGGTGACAGTGATGCCCATTGTGTCATTACCAACATAGATGATAGGGGATATGACTTTTATTACTGTCATCGGCTGGATGATTACGAACGTCAAAATCTTTTTAACCACGCGGTAACGGGCGTTGATTTTGTGGAATCCATGCAGCTTGAAAATATTGAAATCCCCAAGACCACGTACGTCATTTTTGAAACGAGTGACACAAGAAGTCCTATTTGTGACTATTTTGATCTTCTTGGCTTGAGAATAAAGATTTTGACCGAATGGATGCCCGAAATGGGATTCCAATTGGCAAGGGGGCCCGAATTAGCTGTATACCATTGGAGGCCGAAAAGCGAACGAAACGTTGGGATATGGCTTCCTATCGAAAAGAAATAATTTTTGCCCCGCCCACGGCGGGGCTTTTATATTGCAAAATATTTATGTCATCGATTTTTTATATTGTATTGAAATAATTATAATTTTCTGATATAATCATATGTAGAAACCGGAAGTTTGCAAGGAGCGATATAAAATGAAAAAGAAGTATGGCTTGGTGACCTTACTTTGGATAGGTATTGTCTTGCTTTGGTTATCTGTCATCCTTGCGGTGATCGCGACCGCCAACAAGGATGTGATCGGCGGGGCAGATCTATCAACCTTTTTGTTTGTTTTCTCTTGTGAAAATCGAGGGGTGTATTCCATACTTGCATTTTTTGGTTTGTTTATTATGATCGCATCTGCTATTCTGCTGAAAATAAAACGCAAATGATTACGGAGGTTTGCCATGAAAAAGCTTTTTATTGTTTTGGGCGCGCTTTTGCTTGTATTCCTTGTCACATGGGGCATATGCGAGACTGTGGGAAGTGATTACTATAATTATGCAGGCTACATAACCGATATTAAGGAAAACCAAAGCGGCGAGACGGTACTTGTGACCTTGTCGGGTAACGTAGAGTCGGAATTTACGGTCAAATGGCACACCAGAAAATCCGCACCGCGCAAGCAGCCGTTTATGGTTGGGGACCGCATTTTGCTTTCCACCACTCATTTCAGTGATAAAAATATCAAAAAACTTAAGATAGAGGTTGGCTATTCCTCCACAGGTAAGCTGTTTTACGCCGAGGGACTTGACACACCGTTTATTTTGACGGCGGGAGAGGACACGGGCGAGAGGAGATATATGATCAGCTTCATTACGCATGACGACAGTATTCTTGCCGATGCCAAAATGGGCGATAAAGTGAGGGTTTATCATGCTTTTCCTATGACGATAGCCGCACCGACCGTGATTGCGGAAGCAGGGACGGTGCTTGAAAAAGGGACAGAACAGCCGTTTGATGCAGAGGAGATCGCTTTTATTGAATCCAAAGGCTATAGCGTGGAGAAATAAATGATCAAAACATTATATATTTCCGACCTTGACGGCACGTTGCTTGATCGGCAGGCGGAGCTGTCTCGGGAGACCGTGGCGGAGCTAAACCGTTTTATACAAAACGGCATACATTTTTCGGTCGCAACCGCGCGGACAGCGGCGACCTGCGAGCGCATTTTGTCGGGTGTAAATTTTCAAATTCCCGTGGTTTTGATGAACGGGGTGTTGATCTACAATATGTCATCGAAAATCTATGTCAAAAAGCATGTTTTGCCTACGGAGACCGTAACTAAAATATGTGACATCATGCATCGGACAGACGTGAGCGGTCTGATGTACACGCTTGAGGGCGAGCGCCTTGCCACCTATTATGAGAAGATCTCGGGAGAAGCCATGCGCGCTTTTATCGACGAGCGTGTGAAAAAGTACAACAAGCCGTTTTACCCTGTGTCTGACTTCATGGAAATCGGGCAGGACGTGATATATTTTGCTTTTATGGATAGTCATGCGCGCATACATAAGCTTTTTGATCAAATTCGGGATATGGACGGAGTGCGCGTGGAAAAATACAGTGACGTCTACGAAAAGGATCTATGGTATATGGAAGTGTTTGCCGCGGCGGCGTCCAAATATCATGCGGTGCAGTATCTACGAGAAAAGTATGGCTTTGATAAGGTTGTTGCTTTTGGCGACAATCTGAATGATATCCCTTTGTTTGAAGCAAGTGACGTCCGATATGCCGTAGGAAATGCCAAGGAAGAACTGAAGGCCATGGCGGATGCCGTAATAGAATCCAACACGGAGAACGGCGTCGTGCGGCAAATACAAAGGATAGAGGAACTTTGATGGAAAGAAATCTGACGCTTGGCAGCGTGAAAAAGCATTATTTTAAATATCTCGGTGCGGCGTTCGGAAGTGCCATGATATCATGTGTATACGGGCTTGTGGATGCCGCGGTGGTTGGGCAGTATGAAGGCCCATCGGGGACGGCGGCGCTTTCTGTGGTGATGCCCATCTGGACCATCATTTTCAGCCTTGGCTTGCTTGTCGGCATTGGCGGTTCTGTTCAGTATTCATATAACAAGTCGCAAGGCAAGCAGGACAAGGCGAACGCCTATTTTACCTTGTCGCTGATCATGACAGCGCTGATATCCCTCATATGCTGGCTTGGTATTGTTTTATTTGAGGAGCCGCTCCTTCGCTTGTTTGGCGCGGACGATGTTCTTTTGCCGCTCTGCAAGCGGTATTTGACCGCTGTGAAGTTTGTTATTCCGATTTACCCGTTCAGCCAGTTTTTGACAGCGTTTTTGCGTAATGACGATGCACCTGCGCTTGCCACTTTTTCTGTTCTGTTTGGCGGCGTATTTAACATTTTCGGGGACATTTTCTTTGTGTTTGATTTTGGCTTGGGGCTTGGCATGTTTGGTGCGGGACTTGCCACTGCCATGGGCGGCAGTGCCAGTGTTTTGCTGATGCTGACACACTTTTTCTCCCGTAAAAATACACTGAGGCTCACGAGTGTCTTTGGCGGTATTCGCAAGACGAAGCGTATTTTTGTGGGTGGCTTTTCTTCATTTATATCCGACATTGCTATGGGTGTGATCGCCATGCTGTTCAACCGTCAGATCATGCACTATTTCGGCGCGGACGCGCTGGCGGTGTTTGGTGTGATCGTGCAGGTCAGCTGCATTGTGCAGTGCGCCACCTATGGTATCGGACAGGCGGCACAGCCCTTGCTATCTCAAAACTATGGTGCGAATAAGTGGGACAGAGTGAAAGAAACCCAAAAGTACTCGCTTTATGTGGTTGCGTTTTTCAGTGTGCTGTGTACGGCGGCGGTTTTGCTGTATCCGACGTTTTTTGTCAGGGTCTTTATGTCGCCCACCGATGCGGTGCTTGCACTTGCGCCAAGCATTATGTGCGTGTACGCCCTCAGCTATCTTGCTCTGCCGCTCAATATTTATGCTACCTACTATTTTCAGTCGGTGATGCGAAATGGGACGGCACTTGCGGTGTCTCTCATGCGCGGACTTGTGCTTTGCGGAATTTTTGTGTTTTTGTTTCCAATATGCTTTGGAGCAAGTACCTTGTGGTGGGTGATGCCGATCACAGAGTTTTTTACGGCAGCATTTGTGTTGATCTCCTTTTCTAAAAAAAAGATATAAAAATAGGCGTTGCCGATAGGCAACGCCGTTTTCATTCTTCAAAAAGTGTTGTGGAAAGGTATCTGTCGCCCGTGTCGGGGAGGTGGAGGCTCGCTGGCAGCATTGACAATGGCATCCACCTTCATTTTTGTTATATCGTTTCTTACTATTTCAAGCGCCATATATTATCTCCATATTTATTTCTTTTTTAGCAAAGTATATGATATGTTTGCTGATAGTTCATTTAATTGAACTCCTCAAAAAGCAATTAATTATTACTTAGATTTTGATACATCTTCATAAGCTCTGCTACGCAAGCAGATTCGGTGTTAAGTTTACCCCAAAAGCCGTAGGCCTGCATAACCGCTTTATCATTTGCTTGATGAGCTTTGCGAAGTTCGGGCGGCATAACCACTTCATCGTAAAGGTCAGCCAAAGAACAATCGGGATAGAGCGCGCGAGCATCAAGAATAGCTTGCGCGGTTTCCTCAATCTTCTTTTTCTGCTCAGTGGTAGGGTTACACCACGGGAAATTGTTATAAACAATATCCTTTGCATAGCGGTAATCACTCTTTAATCTTCCACACACTGTACGCATCCAAGCCATATGAACATTGGATGTTAATATTCCAAAGTGAAATAATGTAGCATCAGGTATTAAGAATACAAGATTGCTTGCAATGACCTCATTTGATACAAAGCCTATCGGAATATATCTTCTTTTTTCAGAAGATGCACTTGGAACAATAATATAATCAGTGTCGGGTTGGGCTATCTGACAAAACAGCGTTGGGCTATCTGCAAATTTTCTTGTTCCTGCCGCGATGCTATTAGCTCGAAAATCGCGGACACTTTCAACACGGCGCATAACTGTTGGACATTGTTTTAATTCGTGAGGATTTGCACCTACCATCCAAAGACACCAACGAGATTTGTTGTTGATAAATTCATACGCGCCAACATACGGACGAATCCATTTTGCAGCCAAAGGCTCTTTCTTTAATAATTCATCTTTTTCTTCATCGGAAAGAATAAACCCACCTCCGTCACGAGGCATACTACCAAATCTAATTTTAGGTATGTCACAGAGAGGATTCGTTCTGTTTTCAACGAAAATATTGGGAGCTTCGGCAAGATACGAATTTATATTTTCAACGTATCTAACTAAATCGTTGTCATACAATGCTTTTTTTGCTCTATTCCAAAGAGAGAACCCAACTATGACACAATGAACGTGCGCCTTTACTTTTGCCTCACTATCCCAAATAAATGTACGATGCGCAAACTGAATACGAACACCCTTTTCAAAAAGCGGTTTCCATATAGTAACTGCTTGTTGTCCTTGACAAATAGAGTTTGTCGATACGAACGCAACTGCGACCCTTGTTCCTCGAATATATTCTGCCGCCTTGTAGTACCAAGCAGCTACATAGTCCAATTCGCCAAGACCTTTCACATCACCAATTGCAGACAGCATATCCGCTTTCTGTTCCTTTGTTGCCATCATTCCACCAATAAACGGCGGATTGCCCATAATATAATCAAGCTTGTCCTTCGGTACGACGGTTTCCCAATCGGTGCGCAGCGCGTTGCCCTCTACAATATTGGCGTAGGATTTCAAAGGCAGGAAATCGAGATTGGTGTTCATAATCTCCTCGGTTTCCTTCATCATCTGCGATTCTGCAATCCAAAGTGCCGTCTTAGCAACGGTTACAGCGAAGTCATTGATCTCAATTCCGTAGAACTGACCGATGGATACTTTGATAACGTCACCGAAGTCAAGAAGCATCTGTCCGCCGGTTACAAGCTCAAGGGCATCATTCTCCAAGCGGCGCAAAGATATATAGGTTTCGGTTAAGAAGTTACCCGAGCCACAAGCGGGATCGAAGAAAGTCAGCTTCGACAGCTTTTCGCGGAAGGCTTCTGCCTTATCGTTGCGGATCTTCGGCACCTTTAGCGCCTTGATCTCATCAAATTCCTCACGAAGTTCGTCAAGGAACAGCGGATCAATCACCTTATGAATGTTCTCGATAGATGTATAGTGCATACCACCACTGCGACGTGTTTCGGGGTTCAATGTGGACTCAAATACCGCACCGAAAATCGTGGGGCTGATCTGCGACCAATCGAAATCCTCACTTGCTTTGTGCAAGAGCAGGTCAACAATTTCTTGTGTAAAATTTGGGATTTCAATATTCTCATCGGCAAACAAGCCGCCGTTTACATACGGGAAGGATGCCAAAACCTCATCCATATAGGGATCGCGCTCCTCGGTCTTGGTGTCGAGAACACGGAACAACTCTATGAGTGCACGGCGCACGTCCTTGGGCGCAAAGCTCTTGATATAATTATGGAATTTGAGGTGTTCACCAAAGATACCTGAATCCTCTGCATAGAGGCAGAAAACAAGGCGCACGCAAAGAATGTTAAGGCTGTGAAGCGAAGCTTTATCGTCGGGGTGTATGTACTGCCTCAGAATAGCGTCGTAGAGCTTTCCAACGAGTTCACCCGCTTGAATGGAAATCTGTTCTTCGCGGTGCAAAAGCTCGCTCTTTTCCTCAACGAGAAACTGCAAGCGGTAGTATTCCTTTGAAAGATCCTTCAGCAAAATGCTTTCCGGCTCGCCCGTAGGCTTTTCCATATCGTAGATAAGGAATTCTTCAAAGTTGCAAGTGATGATCCAACGAGGGCGTTGCGAATACGGCAACGCAGCGGAGTATCTCTGCGCCTGCTGAAAAGGGTTGAGCAAGGTTCCGTCCGATTGACGAATGGGGCTGCGAAGGTTCAAGCCCTTCTTTTTCTGCTCGATGAGCACATGTGTTGAGGGGATATGTCCGTCAATAAAGCTTGTATGGTCGAGTTTCACGCGCTCCTCAAACAATATAAACTTTTCGGGTTCTGCAACGCCGAGAACGTCACGAACAAGGGCGAGCCAAAAGGATTGGCTGTCGCTCTTTTCGTCACCACGGTCTTTCCAATATTCCGCAAAGTCTTTCGCCGCTTTCTTTCTATCTGCTTCTGTCATATCTTTTCCTCTTACTTTATTTTGTTAATCTCAGCCCTCAAAAAGTGTTGTGGAAAGGTATCTGTCGCCCGTGTCGGGGAGCAGGACAACAATGTTTTTGCCCTTGTTCTCGGGGCGCATGGCAAGCAAAAGTGCCGCGTGCGCTGCCGCACCAGAGGAAATGCCCACCAAAAAGCCCTCGCTTTTTCCGATCCTGCGGCTCATGGCGTAGGCATCTGCGTCTGTGACGGGGATGATCTCGTCATAGATTTCGGTGTTCAGAATATCGGGGACAAAGCCCGCGCCGATGCCTTGCAGACCGTGCGCGCCCGCCTTGTTTCCCGACAGCACAGCCGAGGTCTCGGGCTCGACTGCCACGATTTTGATACTCGGATTTTTGGATTTCAGATATTCGCCCACGCCCGTGATAGTACCGCCCGTGCCGACGCCTGCCACAAAAACGTCAACCTCACCGTCTGTGTCCGCCCAGATCTCGGGCCCCGTTGTTGCTCGGTGCGCCTCGGGATTGGAGGGGTTTACAAACTGTCCCGCCACAAAGCTATGGGGAATTTCCTTTGACAGCTCTTCCGCCTTTTCGATAGCTCCGCTCATGCCCCTCTTGCCGTCGGTCAAGACAAGCTCCGCGCCATATGCCTTCATGATCTGGCGGCGCTCCTTGGACATGGTCTCGGGCATGACGATAATGAGGCGATAGCCGCGTGCGGCGGCAACCGATGCCAGACCAATGCCCGTATTTCCGCTGGTCGGCTCAATGATCACCGAATCCTCTTTGAGGATCCCTTTTTTTTCGGCATCGTCAAGCATGGCTTTTGCCACTCTGTCCTTGACCGAACCTGCGGGATTGAAATACTCAAGCTTAGCAAAAATCTTAGCTTGCAGGTTCTCCTGCGCTTCTATGTGTGTCAGCTCCAAAAGGGGCGTTCTGCCGATTATTTGATCGATCGATGTATAAATGTTTTTTGACATAATATATTATTCCCTCTTGCCTATGTATGCTCAAATGCTGAACAGCATTTCGCCGTAAGTGGGGAAGGGCCAGTGCTCGGTGTCGGTCAAGGTCTCCATTTCGTCCACCGCCATGCGCAGCTTTTGCATGAGCGGAATAACTGTGTCGCGGTACAGCTCGGCTCTCTTTTCATGATCCGCTTCGCGTGCCGCCTTGGTCTCTGCCGCTTTCAGATCGTTCGTTATGCGGTAGGCGTTGCGATTGAGCGCACTAAGCCTGTCGGCAAGAGATCTTTCCACAGCACTTGCCGTTTCGGCAAAGCCTGCCTGCGCTTTTGCCACGATACCGTCGGCAAGCTCCTTGGTGTATCGGTTGACGGCGGGGATGATGTCATGGGTTGCCATATCTATCATGGTGAGTGCTTCGATGTTGATGATCTTGGCGTAATTTTCAAAAAGGATCTCGCGGCGGGATGACATCTCGATCTCGTTCATGACACCTTGGCTCCTAAACAGTGCCACGTTTTCGGGTGAGGTAAAGCATTTGTAAGCGGAAACCGAGTCTTTAAGATTGGGAAGTCCGCGTTCTGCCGCCTCTTTTTCCCACTCGGCGGAATAGCCGTTGCCGCGGAAAATAATACGCTTGTGAGCGGTAAAGGTCTCCTTGATGATGGCGGCGACCTCTTTGTCAAAGCTTGTCTGGGGGGCAAGATTTTCCAGTCTGTCGGCAAAGCCACCAAGCTCCTCAGCAACAGCGGTGTTGAGCACAATGTTGGGGAGTGCTATATTTTGCGACGAACCGAGCATGCGGAACTCAAACTTGTTTCCCGTAAAAGCAAAGGGAGAGGTACGGTTGCGGTCGGTGGTATCCTTACGGAACACGGGAACGGTGGGAACGCCGAGGTCCATCATGCCTGCGCGGTTAGATTTGTAATTTGTGCCCTTGACGATCGAATCGATCACTGCCTCAAGCTCCTCGCCAAGGAACATGGAAACGATGGCGGGCGGTGCCTCATCCGCGCCAAGTCGGTGGTCGTTGCCTGCATAGGCGACCGAAATTCTCATCAGCGGCGCATATTCGTCCACCGCCTTGACTACAGCGGCGAGGAAGAGCAGGAACTGCGCGTTCTCCTCGGGCGTTTTTCCAGGGTCAAGAAGGTTTTTGCCCGTATCGGTGGAGATCGACCAGTTGTTGTGCTTGCCCGAGCCGTTGATGCCCTCAAAGGGCTTTTCGTGAAGCAGACATTTTAGACCGTTTTGCTGTGCCACAAGCTTCATGAATTCCATGGTGAGAAGATTCTGGTCAACGGCAAGATTGGTGGTGGTAAAGATGGGAGCCAGCTCATGCTGAGCGGGTGCGGCTTCGTTGTGCTTGGTCTTGGCGTTGATACCCAGCTTCCAGAGCTCGGTATCCAGCTCGCACATGAATTTGCTGATTCTCGGCTTTAGGGGACCGAAATAATGATCCTCAAGCTCCTGTCCCTTGGGGGCGGATGCGCCGAACAGCGTTCTGCCGCAGTAAAGAAGGTCGCGACGCTTGTCATACATGCCCTTATCGATCAAAAAGTATTCTTGCTCCGCGCCAACGGTGGTGTTGACACGCTTTGCCGTTGTATCGCCGAACAGACGGACGATACGGAGTGCCTGCTTGCCGATGGCATCCATCGAGCGGAGCAGGGGAGTTTTGGTGTCCAGTGCCTCGCCCGTATAGGAGCAATACGCGGTGGGAATATACAGCGTTTTGTCCTTGACAAAAGCGTAGGATGCGGGATCCCACGCGGTATAACCGCGCGCCTCAAAGGTGGCTCTGAGACCGCCCGAGGGGAAGGAAGAAGCATCCGATTCGCCCTTGATCAGCTCTTTGCCGGAAAATTCCATGACGATCTTACTGCCGCCCACGGGGGAGATAAAGGCATCGTGCTTTTCGGCAGTTACGCCCGTCAGAGGCTGGAACCAGTGGGTGTAGTGTGTCGCACCTTTTTCAATTGCCCAGTCCTTCATGGCGGTTGCCACTACGTTTGCGATCGAGGGATCTATGGTTTTTCCTTCGGCAATGGTTTTGATAAGAGATTTATAAACGTCATGGGGAAGCTTTTCGCGCATGGCATCGTCCCCAAAAACCATACATCCGAAAAATTCGGGTACACTTTTCATCGGAATATTCCTTTCAAGAAATAATAATTCATTTTATTATACTACTTTTTTCGAGGTTTGTCAATGGTTTTTGCTTGGGAAGCCGCCCGATCCAGCAAACCGAGTGCGATCTCGGCGTCTTTTTGGGCAAGTGCTTGCAGATGAGCCTGCTTCATACGGAAATGTGCCGAGATCTCACGGCGTGTTGTGGGCAGAGAGAGTCCTGCGTATGCCATGCTTGTGAAGGCGGTGATCTTGGGGTCATCCGAAATGCCGAGCATAGGAGCGCCCATGTCAAACGCTAAGATCAAGGCGTGCAGGCGTGCGGAGACCACCAACGTGGCGTGACGGATGAGGGAAAATACGGCTTTTTGCGAACTGTCGCGGACAAGGGTCACCTGCTTGCCTTGTTTTTCAAGAAGGGATGCCAGCTTCTCTGTGGCTGTCGTGTCGCTTTGTACGTCCATAACGGCAAGAACGATGGGCAGATCCTCTCTCTTTAAAAATGAAAGCATGGGGGCAAGCTGACGGTCTCTGACAAACGCAAGGATATATTTTTGGCAGGTTGCTCCTTTCAAACGGTAAGCGGCAACGGGGTCGGCAGACAAAAAAAGACGCTTATGGTGTACCGTTTTTTTTAGAAGCCGATAGGAAACGGGATCGCGTGCCGTTATAACATCGACTTTTTTAAGAGCGTGACAGCAAAGCCGCCATGGCAGCTTGCCGTAGATAGGACCCAGCCCTGAGGCGTACAGCATGCACGGGGTGCCGAAAAAGTGTGCGATCTCAAGGAGAAAAAGATAATAAAGCAGAGAGCGGTTGCTGGTCTTGTTTTGGAGCAAGGACCCGCCGCCAAGGATAAAAACGCCCGTATGACGTATGGCGTGTATACACCGAATAAGATCAAAACGCCGCACGGCGGAAAGGGAAGGATGCGGCACGTCGCTCCGAGTGAGCACCGAAATGCGCGGCGGAGTATGAGAGC
The DNA here is from genome assembly GCA_045587785.1 of Eubacteriales bacterium. Lineage (GTDB taxonomy): Bacteria > Bacillota > Clostridia > Oscillospirales > CAG-272 > RGIG8775. The sequence continues at coordinate 11,726 of JAZNDA010000053.1, forward strand.
CTTGCGCCTTGTTCAGACGGTCAACAATGGCACATAATGTCAGCTCATCCCCAAGGTTGCCGTAGCCGTAATAGCCGCCCAGTAAAACGTCGCTTGTGCGTGTTGCCGCGGCATCGGCTATGGCGGCGCGGTAAACGTTAAGTGTTTGCCGCGCCATTTGCTCGGCGGTGTGATATTTTCTGACCTGCGCCATGCCGTCCGCAGCCGCCTTGCGAGCCAGATCGGGGTCATGATAAAGACGGCAAATATCAAAATACAATCTCTTGGCAGTTGGTCTGCTTTGACCGCGTGCGCAAAAATTTCCTCTTTCGGCTTCCTTCATCACGCCCTTTTCGCAAATACCCAAATAGCCCTCGTTTCCGCTGAGAATGACGGGCACACCGCAGCTCATGGCCTCCAGTGCCGCGCGTGAGACACCAACGAACAGATCACAGTTTTGCAGATAGGGGAGAACGTTCTGCTTTTGACCGATCGCTCTGACCGCCAAATAACCGCACGCTCTGTTGGCAAGCGCGGCAAGGCGACGTATCTTGCACAGGTCACTGCCGCCGCCGATCACAGTGATGCAAAGTCCTCCGATCTTTTTCGAAAGTCTCGGCGCCAAATGACAGAGCAACTCTGCCGTTAAAGAACAATCGGCATCAAGACGGCTTATGGTAACGATGTGAAAATTGTTTATTCTGTCTCGTTTGGGACAAAAACGAACGATATCGATGCCGTTAGGGATGATAACAATATTTTCCTTTGGTACATCAAACCGCTTTGTCAGATGCTCGGCTATATCGTGGCTGACGGCAATATTACGTCTTGGGAAAAACGTGAGAGCCTTTTTTGCGGCATTGGTGGAAAAGTGCGCGTGCGCGGTAAATACAAGCGGAAAATGGAACAGGGGATGAAGGATCTGACAAATAAACAGACTTTGTCTGGTGTGAGCATGCACCACATGCGGTTTGACCCTTCGTATAACATCGGCAAGGGTATGAAGCGGTATTCTTCCGTAGCGCACCGTGCGGATGCCCATGGCAGAGAGCTCTTTAGCGATCTGTCCGCCGTAAGACAAAACTGTGACAGAATGTCCCAAATGAGACAAAAAGCGCGAAAGCTCAAAAATGTGAGTTTCCGCGCCGCCGCTGTTCATATGGTCAGCTAACAGTAATATTTTCATGTGTTATCCTCAGTATTTGAATTTGGCGAGAGATAATCGGCAAGGTTGATGATATGTACTCCCTTTTTCTCGGCATAAGCACAGGTATATGCCGTGCCGCCGCGCTCACGTTTGCAAAAGGCGATGCAAACGTCACTGCCGTCCACCAGACGCCGATTCCGTTCGTGCATACATCCGCGTGTGAAGGTATCCGTTACGTATTCGATACTGTCCGCGCGCATAAGAATATCCTTGTACCTTGCCTTTTGTGCGCTGTTCCATCCCGCATCCTGCTCGCGGCAGGGAAGTATAAGCTCAAGGCGGATATTTCTGCCGTCCTCTTTTTTTTGAAGGACCGCCTCGGCGGCGAGTGTGTCAAAGCCAAGGGCACCGCCTGCTCTGAAAACAGTATACCCCACATTTATCATATTATCCAACAGAACACCTAAAATATAGCAAAGCTTGTCCCCGTTTTCGGAAATAGCCCGATGTCCCGTGAAGCAACAGATTTTTGGTTCTTGCATGGGAGCCTCCTTTTTTCGTTATGTCTTATTTTATCACGAAAGGGAGTTTTTGGGAAGAGATTTTTCGAAAATCGTATGATTTTTTTTGACCCTTTTCGCCCGCGGTCGTCATATTTTGGCAGTGTGTACGCTTTGTTTTGGCTGGTTTCGCTCCGAACCGTTTCGAAATGATAAGGTGCGGCAAAAAAGGACGGCGTATTTTCGACAAAAAACGAAGGTGCTCAGGATGTATAATCATGTCGTAAAACAAAAAAGGAGTGTGCATATGGACAACCGTTTTTTCTCGCGCCCAAGTAGGGAAAGTCTGTTTCAAAAAAACGGGCATATCGGAGGGGTATTACGTATGAACGAAAAAATGCAACGTATGGGCAGTCAATATATCATCCGCGGCGTAGGATGGATGATATTTGCCTTGGTTCTCGGCATATGCCGTCTGCCGTTTTCAGTATATCCGCTGGGGCTTGCGGTGCTTTGTGCCTCAGATACGTATTTACTTTTTGTTTTGGTCGGGCTTTTTTCGGCGGCATTTTTCGTCCCGATCCCGTTTGCTATGTATTTCGGCACAGCACTTGTTACCTTAGCGGTTCGGGTGATCACAAGGCTTTTTGTGGATATTCCCGTTCGCTCGCATGAGGGAATAGGCTTTCGGGATATTTTGGAGCATATTCGCGGCAGACTGTTTTGCGAAAGCCTGTATCTTAGAATGACCTCATCCTGCGTGGCATCCTTTATGTTAAGTCTGTATGCCATTATCGCGGGCGGCTTTCGGTATTACGATGTGTTTGGCGCGTTTTTTTCCATGATCTATGCTTCGTTTACCACTTTTTTCTGTTGCTCTTTTTCGGGGGACATGCCCTTTGATAAGGTATGGGTGGGGAGGATTCGGAGTGCCGCCAAGATCGTTTTGGCTTGCTTGCTTTGCCTTTCTTTTGGGCAGATCGACACGTTGGGCTTTTCGGTGGGAATGGCGGCGGCATTTGCGGCGTCCTTGATCATTTGCCGCAAAGACGGTATGATCATGGGGATGCTGGTCTCTCTTGTATGCGGACTTGTTACGGGTGTTACGTATTTTCCGCTGTTTCCCGCGGCGGCGATCATCGCTTTTTGCCTGTTTGATTTTTCACCGTACGTCGCAGCGGCGGTGTCTTGCATGGTTGGCATTGTCACAGGCGTAATGGTTGGCGGACGGGACAGATTACTTTTTGTGTTTTTGCCTCTTGTGATCGGTATGGCGGTATACTGCATATATGAAAAGCTGTTTTCGGACGGCGCATTCAGTGCTTTTGGATATCGCGGCACTGCCGCTGTCAACTGTGAACAGCTGAGGACAGAGGGCATAAACGCGGCGATGAAAAAGGATATACAGACGCTTGGCAGGACCCTTAAGCAGCTCTCCGAAAGTATTATAAAGCTTGCTGACGGCGGCGAACAAGCCGAGCTGTCGATGAAACGTCAAGCTGAGATATTTGCCGCGGATTACGGCATGTTTTCCGTTATGCTTGAGGGTGTGGAGAGATATGCCGCAAAGCTTTACAGGGAGGACTCCAAAAAGACCGTTGCTGTTCGGGATAAGCTCAGAGAGCTTGGGTTTGAGGCGGAGCAGGTCAGCGTGTGCGGCGAAGAACAAATAAAGCTGTACATATCGGGGCTTTTTCCTCCGCCCGATCACAAACGGCTCTTGTATTTGCAAAAACAGCTTGGTAAAACACTTGATCTGCGTTTGACACTGCCGATACTGACCATAGAAAGAGAAAAATGCTTTATCTATGCCGAGCGCGAGGCGTGCTTTGAGGCGGACTCGGGGACGGTGAGCCTTGCGAAGGACGGTGTTTCGGGAGATCTTGTGAAATTTTTTGACCATGCCGAGCGTCAAAGGTCTTACGTGCTTTTATGCGACGGTATGGGAAGCGGCGAGGAAGCGGCGTTGACCGCGGGTATCAGCGCGGAATTTCTTGAGAAGCTTTTGTGCGCGGGTGTGGAGAGTGAATGTGCGCTCCAGGCGCTCAACAGCTTTCTCACGCTTGGAAGAAACGGCGGGGAGGCAGAGAGCACCAGTGCCTTGGATCTGCTTTGCTTTGACGGATTCACGGGGCGCGCGAGCTTTCTTAAAAGCGGTGCCGCGCCAACCTACGTCAAGCGCGGCGGTAACATATTTAAGCTGACGGGTGCCAGCCTGCCTTTGGGGATCCTTGGCAAAGTGGACGTCAAGCAGATCGACTTCAATACACGGGACGGCGATCTGATCGTGCAGGTCAGCGACGGCGTGACGGGCGGCGAGGCAGAGTGTCTGTGGCTTTTGGAATATCTGACTCAAAGTGTGGATGAGTCGCCTACACAGATGGCGTCATATATCAAAGAAAATGCGCTGAAAAACGGAAGTACTGACGATATTTCGGTAGCGGTGACAAAAATTTCGCAGAAAAATTAAAAAAGGACTTTACAAATAGCGAAAATGTGGTATAATGTTATAGAAATAACAGCCGATGAACGGGAGAAAACGGAACAGCCCCATTTCAGAGAGCCGCGGCAGGTGAGAGCGCGGTATGGGAAACCGCCATGTGCACCCGTGAGGCTCTGCCGTGAGCGTTTGTAAGCGGCAGACGCGTGACTGCGTTATCGGTCTTTGAGGGATAGTAGGACGTTACAGGTCGAGCTACGGCAAAAGACGCAAAAATTTGTCGCGTAGGGCTTATGAGTTCGATTTTGCTACGGCTATCCGAAACGGAGTGGAACCGCGTACTTTACGCCTCTGTGCCAATGGCACAGAGGCGTTTTTTGAAGGAGAAAAAATGAAAAAAATAAAGCTAAGCACTGTATCTCCGCTTTTTGAGTATTTGCTTGACAGTCTGTCATGGCTTCTGGGAACACTTTGCGGCTGTGCAAAATCGATCAAAGAAGAAATTCTTGCCGACGTGGAGGCGGTGAAAAGCCGTGACCCTGCGGCAAAAAACGGCGTGGAGATCGTGCTTTTGTATTCGGGCGTTCACGCACTCTTAGCTTATCGCGTCTCGCATAAGCTGTATCTTGGAAAGCACTATTTTTCGGCGCGCTTTGTCAGCCAGCTTACCCGATTTTTAACAGGTATTGAGATCCATCCCGGAGCTACCATCGGCAAAGGTCTTTTTATTGACCACGGTATGGGTGTGGTGATCGGTGAAACGGCGGAGATCGGCGATAACTGTACCATTTATCAGGGCGTTACGCTTGGCGGTACGGGTAAGGAAGTGGGAAAACGTCATCCTACGCTGGGCAACAACGTCATGGTGGGTTCGGGCGCTAAGGTGCTGGGACCTGTCAACATCGGCTCGGATTCCAAGGTGGCGGCAGGTGCCGTGGTGCTTGACGATATTCCCGAGCAAAGTACCGCCGTGGGTATCCCCGCAAGGGTGGTGCGAAGAAAGGGCACGAAGCCCAACAATCTTGACCAGATCCACATCCCCGACCCCGTGTCGCAGGAGCTGTGTAAGCTGGAGCAAAAGATCAAGCATCTGGAAGCGGAGCTTGCGGTTCTGAAGGAAACCCGTCCCGAGGATACCGCGCACCACTAAATTTATATAAGAATTTGTGCATTGACGAAAGGGGAAGCTATGGGGTGGTTGCTTGAAAATTGGTATGTCATAGTAGGGATGTTATTGGTCCTTTGCATACCCACGTATTTTATCATGGTTTTCATCCTGTTCAGGCGCGAGAGAAACCATTCCATGGCGCGTCTTGAAGAGTGTACCGAGACGGATGACGGACCGCCGCTTCGTGAGATTCACGGACGCGTTGTGGAGAAGCATTGCTACTCGGATGTGGCAGGAACAAAACATGTTCGCGCTTATACCTGCTTTTACTTTTTGTTTCTGACGGATGACGGAGAGACGGTTCGCTATGAGATCGATGAGGAGACCTACCTTGCCATTGAAGAAAAGGCAGAGGGGACGGTGGGCATCGTTGGTGACCGTTTTTACGGCTTTTGCCCCGATTGATACTGTTCACGATTTCAAAATGATTTTGGAAAGGATACATTATGCAAATTTATAATTCACTGACACACAAAAAGGAAGAACTGATCCCCAACGAGGATGGCAAGATCAAAATGTATACCTGCGGGCCGACGGTCTATCATTTCGCGCACATCGGTAATCTGCGCTCCTATATTATGGAGGACGTGCTGGAAAAGTACCTGCGCTTTGTCGGCTATGACGTGCTTCGCGTCATGAATATCACCGACGTCGGACACCTGTCCAGCGACGGAGATACGGGCGAGGATAAGATGCTGAAGGGTGCCAAGCGCGAGAAAAAGAGCGTGCTGGAGATTGCCAAGTTTTACACCGACGCCTTTTTCGAGGATTGCCGCAAGCTGGGCATCAAAACGCCCGACGTGGTTCAGCCTGCAACGGGATGCATAGCCGAATATATCGAGATCGTAAGCGGACTTCTTGAGAAGGGATATGCTTATGAGGCAGGCGGTAATATTTATTTTGACACCTCCAAGCTGGAGCAGTATTACGCTTTCCACAATTTTGAGGAAGAAGACCTTGAGGTGGGCGTAAGAGAGGGCGTGGAGGCAGACACCAATAAGCGCAACAAGGCTGACTTTGTTTTGTGGTTTACCAAGTCCAAATTTGATGATCAGGAGCTTAAGTGGGACAGCCCGTGGGGCATCGGATACCCCGGATGGCACATTGAGTGCTCGGGCATTTCCATGAAATACTGCGGTGAATATCTGGATATCCACTGCGGCGGTATAGATAACGCATTTCCTCACCACACCAATGAGATCGCGCAGAGTGAGGCATATCTCGGACATAAGTGGTGCAACTACTGGTTCCACGTACATCACCTCAATACCGCGGGCGGGAAGATGAGCAAGTCCAAGGGAGAATTTTTGACCGTTTCGCTTTTGGAAGAAAAGGGCTATGACCCGATGGTCTATCGCTTGTTCTGCCTTGGGTCGCATTACCGCAAGTCCCTTGTGTTCTCGTTTGAAAATCTTGACAATGCGGCGGCTTCTTATAAAAAGCTGGTGGCAAAGATCGCGGCTCTCCTTCCCGAGAAGAACGGCGAGGTCGATGGCGCGGCATTTGATAAATTCCGTGCGGATTTTTGCGCGGCGCTTGACAATGATCTTAACACCTCTCTTGCCATCACCGCGCTGTATGACGTGCTCAAAGCCGACATTGGTGCCGCGACTAAGCTTGCGCTGATCGCTGAATTTGATAAGGTCCTGACCTTGAACCTTATCGAGGCGGCGGAAAAGCTGAATGACACCAAGAATGATACTGCCGACGATGAAAAGACCGCATGGATCCGCGAAATGATCGAAGCACGCGCGGCGGCAAAAAAGGCAAAGGATTTTGCCCGTGCCGACAGTATCCGCGAAGAATTGGCGGCGAAGGGTGTAACACTGATCGATACCAGAGAGGGAACCAAGTTTGAAATACAGGCGTGAGAGTATAGAAAAATACCGTGAGATCTTAAGCTACCTGATCGTGGGGGTCATGACCACCGTGATCGGCTTTGGCACCTACTTTCTGATCCTCTTTTTTGCACGCCTTGGCGGCATCGGAGAGCAGACAGGTGCGTACCACGTCATGCGTGCGGTGGCGCAGGTGGTGCAGTGGATATTATCTGTGCTTTTTGCCTACTACGCCAACAAAAAATGGGTGTTCCGATACGGTGAGGACAAAACGGGCAAGCAGACCGCGCTCAATTTCTTGTCCTTTGTTACCTCGCGTCTGTTTTCGCTGGGGGCGGATTCGCTTGTGACCTTCGGCACGGTCTGGCTGTTGCTCAGGGGCGGTTACGTGACGCGTGAATTTCACTTTATCGTCACGCTGTCGCTGTCTGCCGACTTTTGGGGAAAGCTTTTGGCGGCGGTCGTGGTGGTCATCCTCAATTACGTGCTGGGAAAATTTGTTGTTTTTCGCAAATCAAGCCAAAACAAGTCTTGACATAACGGTTAAAAACATTTATAATTAGAATAGCCGAATGATGCTCCGACAGCGAGGTTCTCTCACGGTCGGAGCATATTTGATTTTTTTATGGAAAGAGCTGTACTTATGAGAAAGATCCGATGGAATGCGGAAAAAAGGGATATTGTCTTTCGGTCTTTGATCGGTCTTGCGATGCTGTTTGGCACCGTGCTTTTGCAGACCTCTTTTTTGCCGCAGGTCGATATATTTGACGCGGTTCCCGATCTGCTTCTGATCTTCACGGTGGCTATCGGTGTGTTTGACGGATTTCGTGTGGCGGCACCTGTCGGTGTGGCGGCGGGTGTGCTTTGCTATTATCTTGGGGGCGGGGAACCGCTTTGTATTCTGTTTTACGCGGTGGTTGGGATGCTTGCAGCTATGCAGTATCCAACGAGAAATTATCCGTCATACTGCATATATATGACGGCGGCGGGGGTGCTTAAGATCTTTTGGACGCTTTTTATGACCCTTTTGCACTCACCCGCATGGCGTCCTTTGAGAGTTCTTTGGTACAGTGCTTTGCCCGAATTTTTGGGTACGGTTCTGATCTCGCTTGTTTTGTACGTGCCTCTGTGCGCGGCGGCTCGGCTGCTGAAACGCAAGAGTGAGGTGTGGGGGAGTTAGTTATGAATGAAAACAGTTTTCTTCGGAGATATTTGATTCTGATCGGTTTTTTTGCCGCCGTATGTTTGGTTTTTGTCATCCGACTTGCCTCCTTTCAGTTTTTCGGTAACAATGAGGAGGACTACCGCGAATACGGTGTCAAGAACTTTACCTATACCGTGACAATTCCTGCCCAGAGAGGAGATATTTGCGACAGAGACGGCAAGATCATCACCACCACCAAGCAGACCTATGCACTGGCATTTGATTACTGGTCGATGCCCGTGGACGATGATGAGGCAAACCGATCGATCCTGATCGCGCTGGATGCACTCAAAGCGACAGACTCGGAGAATAAACGAAGCCGCGACTATTTTCCGTTTGAAGGTATATATCCCAATCTCAGATGGAAGGATGACGCAAAGACCGAAGGCACGGCAATTTATTCCGCGCTTGGACGCGTGAAAAAACGCCGCAACTTCAAAGAGGAAATGACCGATGAGCAAATAATTCAGTGGTACGCCAAAAAGTTCGGCATGCTGGACGGTGAGGGGGATGCTCTTTACACGGGTGAGCAGATGACCGAGCTTTTGAGAGTGTATTACAATATGGATGCTGTGGATTTTGGTACGTACGTGCAGTATCATCTGGCGGATGACGTTTCGCTGGAAACGGTCACATACATCAAGGAGCGCAACGCCCTTGGCATGGTGTTTCCGAGAAGCAATGAAAGACAGTACAATTATCCTGGGTACCTGTCACATATTCTCGGAAGCGTGGGACAGATCACGGCGGAGACCGTCCAATATTACGCAGACCTTGGTTACCCCGCAGATGCCATCGTGGGCACGTCGGGTATCGAAAAGCTGTTTGAGCAGTATCTGCACGGCACCGACGGGGAAATGACCGTGGTGGAGGACAAAAACGGTTATATTATAGATAGCTATGTTTCAAAAGAACCGATCCCCGGGAAGGACGTGTGGCTGTCCATCGATATTGACCTTCAAGTGGCGGCAGAGGATGCCCTTAAGACCTATGTTGATGAATATTCGGAAAACGAATCGGCAGGCGGTGCGTTTGTCGCCATGGATCCTTCTACCAACGGCGTTCTGGTCATGGCGTCCTATCCTACGTACGATCTGACTGCTTTTAACAGCTCGTATGACGATCTGGTTTCCGACCCTGCCATTCCTCTTTTGAACCGCGCGCTGAACGGTCTGTATACCCCAGGTTCTACCTTTAAACTCGGAACCGCGGTGGCGTCACTTGAGGAGAACGTGATCACAAAGGCAAGCACCGTTAACTGTGTGGGCTATTACACGCTTGGAAATTACCGCATGAAGTGCTGGGTGCATCCCGATTCGCACGGACACCAGGACGTGGTGCATGCCATTACCAATTCCTGCAACGTCTTTTTTGCCGAGATGGGCGACAGGCTGGGGATCGATACCATGAACCGTTATGCCAAAGCCTTTGGTCTTGGCGAGCCGACGGGCATTGAGCTTTCGGAGGCACTCGGAAATCTTGCGGGCGAGGCAAGTCGCTTACAGAGCGGCGGAGGCGCGTGGTATCCCGCCGATACGGTCATGGCGGCGATCGGTCAGTCAGATAACGCCTTTACACCGCTTCAGCTTTGTAACTATGTTACCACACTTCTCAGAGGCGGGGACAGATATGAGGTACATATTCTTGACTCGGTGAGAGAATATTATACAGACGAGATCGTTCATAGCGTGACCCCCGCGCGTCTGGGAGGTATCTCACTCAGCTCTCATACCGTATCCACGGTGATGGAGGGAATGAGAAGCATGGTCGAGTCGAGCGCTACGGCAACCTTTCTGTTTGGTGACGTTCCCGTTACCGTTGGCGGTAAGACAGGTACGGCAGAGGTAGGGAGCGATAACGATAACGGTCTGTTCGTTTGTGCCGCGCCGTATAATGCGCCAAAGGTGATCTCCGCATGCGTGATCGAGGGTGCCAATACGGGACGCTACGCCGAGGGTGTTGCGGCGGCGGTGCTTGAAGAATATTACGGTGTAAACGGGGCAGAGGACTGATATACACCGACACGCTTTAACCAATGACCAAAAATCGGAGTGAAAATAATGGGAAATACGTTTTATTTTGCTTGGGAGCCGCCGCTTATGGAGTTCCTTCAGGCGATGCTGGGTACCTTCGGGCAAAAGCTCAGCGAGCTTATCACCTTGCTCGGTGAGCCGACAGCCATTGTGGCGGTCATCGGGTTTTTGTATTGGGGCTATGACAAAAAGTTCGGCATTTACGTCGGCACCAATATTGTGGTCGCAGTAGTAGCAAACCCTATGATCAAAAATATTTTTATGCGCAGACGTCCGTATTTTGACCTTGAGGGGGTCAAATGCCTTCGTCCGATCACGGGGTCGGAGGATATGTACAATATTTCCGAGCAGGGATATTCCTTCCCCAGCGGACACTCCACCAATTCCGTGGCGGCATACTCATCGCCTGCCTTTTACCGCCGACGCACGTGGTTGATCGTGCTTGGCGTTCTGTTGCCGCTTGTGACGGGTATCAGCCGTGTGTTTCTCGGTATGCACTATCCTACTGACGTGCTTGGCGGTTGGATTCTTGGTCTTACGGTGGTGCTTGGCATGAGTTACCTGCAAAAGAAGGTAACACGCAAGTGGCTTTTGTATCTTGTGATCAGTGTGATTTCGCTTGTGGGGTGCTTTTACTGCAAGAGTGAAGATTATTACACCTCGCTTGGTATGATGCTTGGCTTTTTCGGCGGCAATCTGTTTGAGGAACGCTTTGTGCGTTTTGAGGATGACAGACGCCCGTTTGCCATGCTGTTGCGCCTTGCCGGCGGTATTGCGGTGTTCCTTTCGCTGAATACGCTTTTGAAACTTCCGTTCCCGACAGCGCTTTTGGAGGGGGCAACGCCCATGGCGTATGCTTTGCGTACGGTGCGGTATGCCATCGTGCTGTTTGTGGACGTGGCGATCTATCCTATGCTGTTCGGGCTCGGAAAACCCAAAGCGTCAAATTAGATATTAAAAATGCAGTACCGAATATCGGAGATACGATACTCGGTACTGCATTTTTGTTTAATAATAAAAATCGTGGTTTCCAATGGTGAAAGCAAACGGGCGGTTTTTTGAGATCCAATTTGTGGTGGAAAGTCTGGGGTTCATGAAAAAGAGAATATCCTCCGAGAGCGTATACCCCTCAAGGCAGATCTTTGCCGCGATCACACTCTGTGCGGAGGGCGTGCGGTAAATGGTTCCAAAGGAAACGGGGGAAAACTGTGTTCCGTACCGCCTGTCAAAGATCACGCCGTAGATGGTGTTTGGGTACTGCGTACTCTCTACGCGGTTGAGCACTACGTTGCCCACCGCAATTTTTCCGTCAAAGGGTTCACCTGCCGCTTCGGCGTTGATGATACGGGAGAGCCAGTAGACCTCATCGGCATCATAAAAGTTTTCGCCGCTTACAAGCTTTTTGCCGTTGGATCTGAGCGTAACTGAGCGAGTAGCATCGCTCCACGTGACGTCAAGACAGTATGCCTTTGCCAAGGGACGAATGGGAATGTAAAGCGTGCCGCCCACGTTGCGTACACCCGTTTGCGCATAGAAATATCTGCCGTTGGCGACTATGTACTTTGCACCTTGCGTTGCGCTTATGCTTAGGCTCCGTGTGTTGTCGGTAGCAGTGGCGGTATTGGTGTGGGCGTTCCAAGCGATCGTTGCGCCTCCCATGGCATCGCAGAAGCGTCTGAGCGGTATGTAGGTCACCGAGTCGAGCAGTATGCCGTCTAAGGTTTTTCCGTTCTCCAGTGTGATGGGAACGGTGGGGGCGGCGGCAAATGTGGGAAATGCCGTGCCAAGGGCAAGTAAAAGCGTAAGCGTGAGTGCGCCGAGCACCTTTGTGAGTTTTGATCTTTTTGTCATTGAGTTCTCCTTTCGACAAAGACATGTGTTTTTACTGTTGTCCGGCAGTGGAGCTGTCCTGCCGATACCCTATGTTACCATATCTTGCCGACTGTTTCAACCCACAAATGGTGCCAAAACTGTCAAAATCTAACTATGAATCCCCACTTTTGCCATGAATTCGTTGCTTTTCTATATATTTCCACGGAACAAAATAAAAACCCGTGAGCCTCTGCTCACGGGTTTTGTTTATACGGTTGTCTTTTGTGCAAATTTCATTTTTGTTTGGGTGAGCTTATCCTCAGGTGCTTTTTCTGTCGGATACAGTCCACGAGCAGAAAGTTCGTTGAAAAGTTCTTTTTGGATGCGATGCTCGTCCTCTAAAATTCCCGAAAGACAGCTTGATACTTCGGGCGTGGCAGATTCAAGAAGGTTTTCGTTGTAAACGCCCGCCAAAAACTTTTCACTGTTCAGAAGGTCGAAAAGGCAGACGCTTTGATCCACATTACAATTTTGATTCATACTTTTCTCCTTATTTCAAATGGGAATACAGCTCGTCAAAATGACGCTGGTGCGCTTGCGATATCTGCTCGAATTTGTCCCTCAGAGTGTTATCGGTTGCACTGCAGGCATAAAAGTGATATTTGGCGATCATGTTTTGTTCGAGTGCAAGTCCGTCGCCAATGGCGGACAATTCTTTGGTGGTAATTTGTGCCATGAGAGTTCTCCTTATAAATATTTTTTCATGTTTTCGCTACAGCTTTCCTCAAAGGAGATCACATCCCTTGCCAGTTGTTCGGCGTCGTCTTTTGTGCCGTAAGCGTGCACGACCTTTAAAAGCTCGGTAATGCCCATACTGCAACCCTCAATGATCATCTGTGCGATGTGAGATGAGGTGGCATCCAGCATGGTGTTCATCATGACACCCATTTTTGCCGATATCTTGGTGAAGGCATTTTCCTCCTTGGGGCTTACGTCAAGGTCAAAGAGCTGCTCTCTGGCTTTTGAGGCAAATTCTTCGTAGCGTTCAAGCTGTGCAGTGATCTCGTTTCGAAGTCCCTCGTCGTTTACCTTGGGCAAAAGATTGACCAGCGAATCTGCGCCCATTTTGCAGCCTCTGTATATCTCTTGATAAACATCCTTGGCTGTCATTTTCTCTTTTTGTGCGGTTGACATATCCGTCCTCCTTTGTCTTTGTTCGGTCATGGCTTATTATGTGTTACATAAAATATATTATACATTTTTGCATTGACAAACGTCAAAACAAATGATAAAATATAGTAAAATACATGCGAAAACGGGGAAAAAGATATGCAGGTGAAAATAAAAAAATTATGCGAGAATGCCATTCTTCCGAGATATGCCACCGATTATTCGGCAGGTGCGGATCTGTGCGCTTGTTTGGATAAGGACTTGGAAATTCCTGCGGGTGCCACGGTGCTTGTGCATACGGGGCTTGCCCTTGAGATCCCCAAGGGATATGCGGGCATGATCTTTGCACGAAGCGGACTTGCCTCAAAGCGCGGTCTGGCTCCTGCCAACAAGGTTGGCGTGGTGGATGCTGACTACAGAGGTGAGGTCATGGTCGCGCTTTACAATCAGTCGGGAGAGACACAAATCATATCTCACGGCGAGCGAATCGCCCAGCTTGTAGTCATGCCTTTTTTGGCGTGTGATTTCGTGCCGACAGATCAGCTTTCCGACACCGTGCGCGGCGAGGGCGGCTTCGGTTCGACAGGAAAATGAAATAAAAAAGACTTTCGCACCGTGTGGCGCGAAAGTCTTTTTTTACGGGAAAATCTCCAAAAGATCCAAAGGATGATCTGCCAGAACGTCGGCACCCGCCTCTATGAGTACTTCTCTTGGACGGTAGCCCCACGTGACACCCACGGCAAGCATACCTGCGTTTTTGGCGGTGGTCATATCCACGTTGCTGTCACCCACAAGCGCACATTCTTCACCCGTTGCCCCCAAGAGGGAAGCCAACTCAAGCGGCACCGTGGGGTCGGGCTTTGCAGGGGCACCCGTGCGCTGACCGCGCGCGATCTCATAGCTGTTCTTTGGCAAAAGGACCTCGGCAAGCGGCGGCACAAAAGGGTCGGGTTTGTTTGATATGATCCCGAGGCGATAGCCACGGCTTGTCAGCGTGGAAAACACCTCGGGGATACCGTCATACGGTGTGTCTGACTCCATATAAACCTGGGCATATTTCTCTCTGTACACCGCAAGTGCATTGTCTACCTTGGCTTCATCGTTCTGGATCTCGCTCGGGAGTGACAGTCTGACAAGCTGTCGCGCACCGAAATTGATGTGCGCCATGATGTCCTCTCTTGTGCTTTCGGGATAGCCGAGCGCACGCATGGTGAGGTTGATACCGTGACGGAGCGCGTCAATGGTATCCACCACGGTTCCGTCAAGATCAAAAAGAATGGCTTTGATATTGTTCATGCTTTATATCTCCGTTTGATATTTTTTAAGAAGCTTTTTTGCTGTCTGCAGTCCGTCAAGAGCCGAGGAAATGATCCCGCCCGCATATCCCGCGCCCTCACCGCAGGGGTAAAGACCTCCGATCGCTTGCCCGTCCTCACCGCGCAAAAGGCGAATGGGCGAGGTGGTTCGGGTCTCCACACCCGTGAGTATGGCGTCGGGCAGGTAAAAGCCTTTTTTGTAATCGTCAAATTCGGGAATGGCGGTTTTGAGGCTTTCTGTGGCAAACGTCGGCAGACACCGCGTGAGACCTTCAAGGACCACACCGCGCGCATAGCTTGGTTTGACTTCGCCGAACGCCCGACTCTCTCTGCCGTACAGAAAATCCTCCATGCGCACGGCAGGAGCGCGGAAGTCTTTGGATATTTCAAAAGCAAGGCGTTCATATTTCTGTTGGAATTCAAGTCCCAAAAGGGGAGAGTTGCCAAAATCCGAAGGCGTGACCGAAACCAGAAGTGCGGCGTTGGAGTTGTCCGCATCCCTTGCGTTGAGGCTCATGCCGTTGGTGACCACCGCGCCGTTTTCCGAGGTTGCCGCCACCACGTGTCCGCCCGGGCACATGCAAAAGCTGTATACGCTTCGTCCGTTTTTTAAATGTGTGACCAGATGGTAGCTTGCCGCTCCGAGTTCCCTCGGAGCGTTCTCGCCGTACATCATGCGGTCAATATATTCTCTCGGATGCTCCACGCGCACGCCAATGCCAAAGCCGCGTGCTTCCATGGCGATCCCATGCGCGGAAAGCATGCGGAAGGTATCACGGGCACTGTGTCCCGTTGCCAGCAAAAGGTTATCGCAGGCAAGCTCGTGTGTCTCGCCGGCTTTTATATATCGGACACCGCAAACGGTGCCGTTTTTTATGATGATATCATCCATTTTGGCACCAAACAGTACGGTGCAGCCGAGCTCTGTCATTTGCTCTCTGATATTCTTAACGATGCCGCGTAAAAGGTCGGTTCCCACGTGCGCTTGGGTATCGTATAAAATACGTTCGGGTGCACCCGCCCGAATGAGCGTCATGAGTATTTCCCGTTTCTCAGCGGTCATGGCACCCGATTTAAGCTTGCCGTCCGAAAAGCTTCCCGCACCGCCTTCTCCAAACTGAATGTTGTTTTCGGGGTCAAGCGCACCGCCACGGTTAAACGTCTCTACCGCGCGTACGCGGCTGTCCACGTCACCGCCGCGTTCAAGTACGATGGGACACGCGCCGCTTTTGGCAAGCAACAGAGCGGCAAACAGACCGCATGGCCCGAGACCCACCACAACGGGACGGGAAGGGAGCTTGGCTGTTGGTACAGTGAAGGGAGCTTCGGTGTACGGCGCGGCGCGTCTGCGGCTCACAAGAAAGGCTTCACTTTTTTGATCAAGCGACAAAAGGATCGCCGCCTTATATTGGATATTGTTTTTGTCGGATATATCCGTGGCGAGACGGTGCAGGCGCAAACAAACCGACGGTGCTATCTCCCGTCCTAAACGCTTTTCACACGTTTCTCTCACGGTCTGCTCGGTAAAGCCGATGGGCAGACGCACATCCACACGAATCATACTTATTTCTCCCAAAAACGGCGTTTTTCAAGCGCCATGAATAACAGCGTGCCGAATACACCGACTGACAAAAGCTCGCCCATACCGACGCCCCCCGCAAGCCAGAACCACCCGTCACCGATGCCGTATGCGTAACGCAGAACAAAAGGAATGATGATAGTGTTGGATATGATGGGGGGAAGGATGCACAGAAATCGGCAATTTCCGCGGAGTTCGCGAAAGGCATACGTACCAAGCGCACCGATCAGCGTGGCAAGCGTGCCAAACAGGACGTCCGCCCATACGCCGCCTACCAGAAGATTGGATATAAGGCATCCGACGGTAAGACCGAATATCGCCTCGGGCATAAAGAACGGGAGAACGCAAAGCGCCTCCGAAAGACGAAGCTGAACGGGCATGGAGGCAAGCCCCAAAAGTCCGCAAAGCAGGGTGAGTGCGGTGTAAAGTGCACCGATGATGGCGGCACGGCAGAGCGCGACCGTCTTTTTGTTGTTTCTCATGATATTCTCCTTAGTTTTGTTTTTAGGCAAGAAAGAACGATCCGCTCTCTTGCCTATGTGAGGATGGTTTCGAACTCACGCCGTTATTATAGCAGAAATTTTCTATCATTGCAAGTCCTTTTGTGTGTCTGAAAGAAAAATATTGCTTGAACGGCTTTGCGCCCTGCCAAATCGGCAGGGCGCAAAGGATTATGTTCACGTTTGGTTTTCGGACACAAGCGAGGTGGCAACGTCGCTCACTTTTTCCAGTGTTTTGATCGTTTGCTCGTCTGCCCCCAGCTTTTGTGCGGCATTGGTTATGGCACTGCCGATGTTTTTTGCACTTTCGGCATCTACGCGCCCCTCCATAATGCAGTATACAACGGAGGGGACAATGACCATCATCGCTCCCATCACGGTGCTTATCGCATGGCTTTCGCCAAAGATCAAGGCGCAGATGCCCGCTATGGCGGAGAGCGCGGAAATGATAAATTTGCGGCTGGTCAGTTTTTGAAGTAATAATTCTTTTTTCATCATGAATACCTTTCTCGATTTTATTTCAGGATCAGTGTAAGCAAAGACCCGACAAGCGTGCCCGTCATTGTGGCAATGGTTTGCTTTATGATCTCGTTTTTGATCTTTTTCGCACTCTTGGACGGTGCGAGTTCAAGACTTGCCACCTTGTGGTTGGTCTCACTTATTGTCTCCCGCATTTTCCTTTGCTCGTCTGCCGAGTATCTTTGCTCGGTGGCCAGAACCTCCACGGCGGTTGCCATTCGGTTGATACTTTGACTTAGCGCGCCGTATTCCTTTTCCATGTGATTCAGACGGTGCATGTTGGATCTTGAGCGTTCTTCGGTCTCGATCAGCTTAGTCAGCAGTTCTTGTTCGCTTTGCATTGTCTTATATGTTTTCTGCCTCCTGCCGTTCCTTCATGATCTGCTCATATTCCTCTCTCGTGATCTCATGGTAGCTCTCGGCATCCGCCCCCAGCGCAAGATGAATGACGGTGCCAAAATGCACCCCGTCTGTCAAGATCATGCCGTCCTCGGCATAAAGTGTAATTCTTTGTTTCATGTTTTCCTCCTTATACAAGTGAAATCGTCCAATTCGGCTTGGTTGCCGCAAGGTTATCCCAAGTCTCTATTTTTTTAATGCTTAGCGTGAAAGTGGCACGCTCGTCTACCTCTGTAATATCTACCATACCAAGAAAGCGACCATCTTCTTTAAGCGTAAGTGTATTAACTTGACTTCCTAAAGAGTAGATAGACCCGCAGTGCTCTTGCGCGGTAGTTGCACTAACTTGAAGCCTTACGTGTTCTGGCGTACCCTCTGTCACCGATAGCGAAACTTCATAAGTGCCTTTTGGCAAAGCATCAGCTATAAATTCAAAAGGGCGTCTGTCGACCAAAGTAATCGAGCCATCCTCGTTAACAATATGATCGTGACTTGTTGTTGGGTCATTATAAAACGGCATCTCTTCTTCGATCGGAAAAGCACTCTCCACCGCTGTTTTTGACAGAGTGACCATTTTGCCTGTTGTGCTGTCCGAGAGACATCCGATGATGCTTTCAATGCTTGCTTTGGAAAGGAGCGTACTGTATTGAAGGTTAATATCGTTCCCGATTTCCCCCTCAAAAGAAATGTCTCTGAGCGCAATACAGTTGTAGAATGTGCCGCTGTATGTGTGTTTTTTTATTACCACAAGCTTTTCAATTCGCTCTAAATTTTTGCAATCGCTAAAAGTGCTTGTCAAGTTTACACTGGTTGATGCATCTATTACAGGAAGCGTTTTTGTTGCCGCATAGGAAAACATTGCCTGTAAAGAGGTTGCGCCGCTTGTATCGAGATTTACTTTGCACTCTTTCAAGCTTGCGGTAATATCTGTTACATTGCAATATTGAAAAGCGCCGAGGTTTGAAGATTTCATAACAATGTCATATTTGGGTTTGAAGGTTTCATCTGTCCAACCATAGCCCGCAAAAGCATAATGATACTGTTTGCCAACACCTTTGCGTTGGTACGCATCCCAGAACGCATCATATTCCGACTGTGCGCCTTTTTCGTAGACAGCATTGATCTCACTTGGCATGTCCGATAAGGGGATCAGATCCTCCTTGCCTGTCTTCTCACGTATGGCGTCGCCAATGGCGGTCAGTTTATCAGTAAGAGCCATCTTCGATCACCCCCAACTGCTTTGTCACCTCATCGCTCACCATGACTTTTATCGAATCGTTCATGGCGCTTTGATGTTCTTCTGTCCAGTAGTCCACACCGAATACGGGCGTATAGCCCGGATCGCCCTTGTTGCCTTGTTCCCCCTTGTCACCTTGTTCGCCCTTTTCGCCTTTATCACCTTTATCTCCCTTCGGGATACCGAATTCGAGATGTACTGCTCCGTCCTTAAGGCTTTTGGTGACATAAGCTTCCTCTCCCTCGGCGGTTTCGGCGGAAACGGTCATGTTTTCGATGGCATTTTGGGCAGCGACAGCACGGCTTGCCGCAGCCAACACCTCGTCTACCCACGCCTTTTGTGCCTGCGGCACTTCGCCGACCTTGGCAAGAGACTGGGAAATATAGGTTTGATAAACACAGGATTTGACCAGCTGTTCACCAACGTAGTAGCTAAGCTCGCATTTTCCTTTACCCGCGACCGAGGTGTCGGCGGATGTGATCTGCCATATCAGCTTGTCACCGTCCGCCGTGACAGTGCAAGGGTAGGGGGCAGAGGACGAGGGAAGCTGTGCGGCGAGCTGTGCGTTGCCCTGTCCGTAGGTCTTTATCCAGTCCGCAATGTCAAACACCACACACCGTGCCGAATTTTCGCCGCGGTGGCCGAGATCGATCAGCGAAAAGGGTTCTGCTGTAATGATCTTCATTTTGTTCCTCCTTTTTGTCGTTTCTGCCCCATGTCGGCAGTGTAGGGTGACAGTAGATATATGGTTCAGATATCTACTGTCACACTGCCGCGGAAGTCTGACAACCTTCCTCGGTGTCTCCTATTATAGCCTGAAAAAAAGCAAAAGTCCATGGACAAAATGAATGGTTTTGTGGGGGAAATATGACGATAAAAAAAGAAAAAATATAAATTGTCGGTAAAAAACAAGTAAAAGATATCTTTACAAATATGCTGTCTTGTGGTAAAATAGGACAGAAGAACATAAAAAACCAGTAAGGAGTGATGATAATGTACAAAAATCCCGTAATTACCATCGCGCGTCAGTTCGGTAGCGGAGGACACGAAGTAGGCAAAAGATTGGCGACGCTTCTGGGCATCCCCGTGTATGATAAGGAACTGATCATGCTTGCCGCCGAAAAGAGCGGCTACCACCCCGATGTTCTTTCCAAGGCAGACGAAAAAGCGGCGGGAAGCCTTCTTTATACGCTTGCCATCGGTTCGTCGCGCTTTGGAGGTTTTTCGGGCAACTACGATATTCCGATCAACGATAAATTGTTTATTGTTCAAAATGAGATCATTCAGGAGGTCGCGTCGAAGGGGCAGTGTGTCATTGTGGGACGTTGCGGCGACTATGCGCTTCGCAATTTTGAAAATAAGCTGTCCTTCTTCATTTACTCCGACGAGGCAATGCGTGTGGGAAGGATCGTGGAGTCGCGCGGGATTTCCGCGTCCGAGGCAAAATCTCTGATCACCAAAGAGGACAAAAAGAGAGCGGGTTATTACAACTTCTATACGGGTCAGAAATGGGGCTCCATGGAGCGTTACAGTGCGTCCTTTAACACCGCGGTTCTGGGTATTGAAGGAACGGCGGATCTGATTGCGGGTATCGTTCGTTCTATGTCTTGACGGCTTGTTCACAAAAAATTTATTTTTGTCCTGCAAATATATCTTGACAACAGCGCATATATGCATTATCATAATGGGGTAGATTTTGAAAAAAGGAGATATAGACTATGATTTATGTATGTGAGCTTTGCGGTTATGAGTACAATTCCGAGACAGGGGATCCCGTAAACGGAATTGAGCCCGGCACGGATTTTGAAGACCTGCCCGAGGATTGGGTCTGTCCGCTTTGCGGTGCAGGAAAGGACGACTTTGAAGCTGTAAAAACGGCTGACGATGAGTCCACAGAAAATGAATAAACAAAAAATATATAAAAACGGCGTCGTTCAGACGCCGTTTTTTAGTGATGTAAAGTTTTGTATTCTCGACCGAAAACAACATGCTTTTTCTTGACAAACAGAGGGAATCGGTGTATACTATAAATATATTATTTTATATAAAAAATTTGTACGGAGAGTGGGAACATGAAAAAGATACTTGCCATTGACGGAAACAGCATTTTGAACCGTGCTTTTTACGGGATCAAATTGCTGAGCAACCGAAATGGTGTTTATACCAATGCCGTTTACGGTATGGTCAATATCGTGACAAAGCAAATAGAACAGCTCTCCCCCGACTGCGCTGTTGTGGCGTTCGACGTCAGAAAGCCCACCTTCCGTCACAAGCTGTACGATCAATATAAGGCAGGACGGCATGAAACACCGCCCGAGCTTTTGATGCAGTTTCCGATTGCCAAGCAGTGCATGGAGGCGCTGGGGCTTGCTACGGTGGAAATGGAAGGCTATGAGGCAGATGACATTCTGGGTACGGTGGCGGCAATGGCGGAGCGCGAGGAGGATTGCCATGCGTATCTTTTGACGGGTGACAGGGATTCACTTCAGTTGATCTCGGAGCACACCACCGTTCTTTTGGCAA
Source organism: Eubacteriales bacterium (assembly GCA_045587785.1). Taxonomy (GTDB): domain Bacteria; phylum Bacillota; class Clostridia; order Oscillospirales; family CAG-272; genus RGIG8775. The sequence continues at coordinate 33,090 of JAZNDA010000053.1, forward strand.
CCAATCAGGACACTTTGAACTTTGACCGCGCGGCTTTCCGCGAAAAATACGGGGTGGATGCGTCCCAGTATGTAGACGTTAAAGCACTGATGGGCGATAGCTCCGATCATATCCCCGGTGTGGCGGGGATCGGTGAAAAGACCGCCCTTAAGCTGATCTCGGAGTTTGGAAGTTTAGATGCGCTTTATGACGCGCTTCCCGCAAAGAGCCTTACCGCGGCGACCAACCAAAAGCTGCAAAACGGCAAGGAAAGCGCATATTTGTCGCAGACTCTCTCGCGCATCGTCGCCGACGTGCCCGTGCCTGCATCACTTGAAGATATTGCGTACCGCGGTGTGGACAAGGCGCGCGCATATGAGCTCTTTACCGAGCTTGAGTTTTCGGCGTTTGTAAAACGATTTGCACTTCAGGAGCAGCCAAAGTCTTGCTCCGCGGCGGCAGAGGCTTTGGAGATCGTTTCGGTGGATGCCGTAGCACTGAGAAAGGCACTGGCGGGTATCGAGCTTGTGGCGATCAGCATGAGTGAGACAGGTCTGCAGTTTTCTGACGGATGCCATTATTTTGAATACTCTGCGGAGCCTTTCGATATTTCAGATATTCTGATGTCGGACAAGCATAAAGTTATTTGCTATGATTGTAAATCGCTGTATAAAAAACTCAGTGCCGCAGGAGTGGATTTCAGAGGCGCCTATCATGACGTCATGCTGGGAGCGTACGTTTTAAACCCTGCGGAAAGCTCGTTTTCTTTTGAGCGTCTTTGTGCGGCATATCTTGGAATAAACGCCGAGCATGAGGATATCCGTTATTTGTTTGCTTTGTATGAGGCGATCTCGGAGAAGATCGATCAAAACGGACAGCAGGATCTGCTGTATCGCATGGAAATGCCCTTGGCGTCGGTCCTTGCCGATATGGAGATCTGCGGATGCCGTGTGGACATGGAGGGCCTGAAAGATTACGGTCAAAAGCTTTTGGCACTTGAGGAGCAATATAAGGAGCGCATTTACTACCACGCGGGCGGAGAATTCAACGTGAATTCGCCCAAGCAGCTGGGCGAGGTGCTGTTTGACCGTTTGATGCTTCCCACCGCCAAAAAGACCAAGAACGGATATTCCACAAGTGCGGAGATTTTGGAAAAACTTCGTCCGTATCATCCCATTATCGAGGACATACTGGACTATAGGCAGGTGGCAAAGCTTCGCGGCACCTATGCAGAGGGGCTTACGCAGGCGGCGGACGGGAACGGAAAGATCCACACCTGTTTTAAGCAAACGGGAACGGCAACGGGACGTCTTTCGTCCAGTGAGCCGAATCTGCAGAATATCCCCATTAAAACCGAACTGGGGAGGGAATTCAGACGCTTTTTCTTGGCGAGTAACGAGGACTATGTGTTGATCGATGCCGACTATTCTCAGATCGAGCTTAGGATCCTTGCCGCCATCTCTGAGGACAGCACCATGACCGAGGCGTTTCTCACGGGTGTGGACATTCATACCTCTACCGCTTGCAAGGTATTTGGTGTAAAGGCAGAAGAGGTGACCACCGAGCTTCGCAAGCGAGCCAAGGCAGTCAATTTCGGTATCGTATACGGCATTGGAGACTTTTCGCTGGCGGCTGATCTCGGTATTTCCAGAGCGGATGCCAGAGCGTATATCGACAGCTATCTTGCCACGTATCCTAAGGTAGACGAATATTTGAAGAATGTCATTTCACAGGCTTATGACAAGGGATACGTGACCACAAAATTCGGGCGCAGACGCTATATTCCCGAGCTTGCCGAGAAAAATAAAATGCGCCGTGCATTTGGCGAGCGTGTTGCCATGAACAGCCCCATCCAAGGGACGGCGGCGGATATCATCAAGCTTGCTATGATCCGCGTGGCAGACCGATTAAAACGCGAAAATTTAGATGCAAGGTTGATCTTGCAGGTGCACGACGAGCTTTTGGTAGAGGCACACAAGAGCTGTGCCGACAAAGTATACGCGCTTTTGAAGCAGGAAATGGAAAATGCAGATGAAAAGCTGCTTTCGGTGCCTCTTTGCGCCGAGGTGGGCGTGGGACAGAATTGGTATGAATGTCATTGACAAAGGAGGGCTGACATGAAGAAGCTGAATACATCCGAGCTTGCACTGCATGCGGGGGAGCTTCGGGTAGGCGATGAGATCTTGCTTAGCGGTACGGTATATACCGCCCGCGATGCGGTGCATAAAAAATTTGCCGCACTGATCGAGGAAGGCAAGCCGCTTCCCATTGAGATGCAAGGAGCGGTTATCTACTATGCGGGACCAACGCCCTCCAAAAACGGACTTGCCGTGGGGTCTTGCGGACCTACTACGTCTTCCCGTATGGACAAGCATACACCCATGCTTCTTAGGAGAGGGCTTACTGCCATTATCGGCAAAGGTGAGAGAAACGGAGAGGTCGTGGATGCCATTCGAAAAAACGGATCGGTCTATTTTTGCGCCATCGGAGGTGCGGGAGCACTTTATGCAAGCTGTATCAAGTCTTGTGAGGTCGTGGCGTTTGAGGAGCTTGGCTGTGAGTCGCTCAAAAAAATGACGGTGGAAGACTTTCCGCTGATCGTGGGTGTTGACTGTAGCGGCGGAAATATTTTTGATAGGAAACGGGTATGAATATCGGAGAAAAAATAAAAAACCTTCGCACGTCCAAGATGATGACGCAAAATGAGCTTGCAGGGACGCAGATTACAAGAAATATGCTCAGCCTGATCGAAAAGGGAAAGGCGGTGCCGTCGCTTCAAACGCTGTTGTATCTTGCCGAAAAGCTAAAGGTCTCGGCGGGATACCTGCTGGCGGACGAGGCAGAGTCGGTCTTCTTTCGGAAAGCGGAGAGAATTGACGAAATTCGTTTGGCGTACCGTAGGAAAAATTACGGGATCTGTCTGGATCTTTGTCAGAAGCTTTTGAATGAGGCAGGCGAGGATGACGAATTGAATCTTTTGATGGCAGAGGCATCCCTTGAGGTTGCCAAGGAGGATTTTTTTGCCGACCGCTTACATGCTTCCTGTGAGAGGTTGGATGATGCGGTGATGTATGCCGATCGTTCTTCGTATCGCACGGAGCATCTGAGAGCGGAGGCAGAGCTCTATTTTTCATATCTTGAAAATTTGTCGCCTTCTTTTATATCGGAGCATATAGATGCCTCCGAGGCTTTGACGGGGGATTATGGCTATATTCCTTTGAAGGATGATTTTTGCAGATACATTATGGCACTTCGCGCAACCGAGGACAAGGATGAAAAAGGGGTGCGGCTGTATCTCGAGCAAGCGGGGGACAGAGAGCTTCCTCTGGTCAAGCACATTTTGGCACTCTCATGTATGGCAAAGGGCGAGTACGAGATGGCGGCAACCCATTTGACGGATATTCTTCGCAGTGAGGACAGTGTCTCGGGCACCTTTCTTTACTATGTGTTCGGAAGTCTTGAGGTCTGCTGTCGAAAGCTTGACAATCACAAAAATGCTAAGCTGTATGCCGAGGCAAGAGCCTCGCAGTTTGAACGCCTGCTGTCATGAGAATGAAAACCAATTTTTTGTGTATTCTTTTGCTTTGCTGTATGCTCGCGCTATGCGCGTGCGGTGAGAGTGGGAACACGGTGATCTACAACGGACGGGAGCTTAGTGAAAGCGAGATCCAAAGCATGCTGCATCGGGAAACCGAGCGGGAAACAAAGCCCGCGGCAACGCTTACGGCATATGACGGTCAAACGGAGACACCCGATGAGGACAGCGTATATTGGACGGCAGGCGGAAGCGTATTTCATGTTTGGTCATCCTGTCAGCATTTGAATAATAAAAAGGTATATTACGGAACGGTGGAGAACGCTGTTTCCGAGGGCAAGCTGCGCGTCTGCTCGGTTTGCTCCCAAAAATCATAGATGGAGGAATGGGTTATGGAATTCACAAAGGCAACGAAAAAGGATCTTGACAAAGTGATGCAGATCATTGCGGATGCGCGCACCAGAATAGGGAAGCTTGGCATTGACCAGTGGCAGTACGGCTATCCGACCAGAGATATTGTGAGGGAGGACATCGAGCTTGAGAGGTTCTATGTCGGCAAGGAGGGTGGAGACATTCTTTCGGTCTTTGTTGTGATCAGGGATGGCGAACCGACTTATGACGTCATTTACAACGGTGAATGGCTGACGGGTGACAGCCGCAACTATGTGGCGGTTCACCGTATTGCCGTATCAGGCGATGCGGTCAGACGCGGTATTGCATCCCAGACGCTTGGCTTTGTGGCGTCGGTAGCCATCAAAGAGGGGTTTGACAGCATACGAATCGACACTCACGAGGGCAATACGCCCATGAGGGGAATGCTGGAGAGAAACGGATTTGTCCACTGCGGAACCGTCTATCTGACAGGTGGCGAGAAGCGTGTGGCATATGAAAAGAAATTTGAGGTCTGAGGTGTCATGGCACAAAAAAAGTCACAGGGAAAGATCATAGCGCAAAATAAAAAAGCATATCACGATTATTTTGTGGACGAAAAATATGAAGCGGGAATCGCGCTTTACGGCACCGAGGTCAAGAGTTTGAGAGCAGGGACGGTCAATCTGAAGGACTCCTATTGCGAGGTCAAGGGCGGTGAGCTGTTTGCGGTCGGTTTTCATATCAGTCCGTATGACCACGGCAATATCTTCAATCATGAGCCGATGAGAGACAAAAAGCTCTTGATGCACAAAAAGGAGATCCTTAAGCTTCACGGTCTTGTGTCGCAAAAGGGCTTTACGCTCGTGCCGCTGTCGCTGTATTTCAGCGGATCCAAGGTCAAAATGGAGGTCGGACTTTGTCGGGGTAAAAAGCTGTACGACAAGAGGGACGATATGGCGAAAAACGATGCCAAGCGCACCATGGAGAGAACCTTCAAAAACCAAAAATACGACGGTTGATGTTTTGTAAAAGGAGAACATTTGTGGGTTTTGAAAAAATCAGAGAACAAATAGGATAGGAAAAAATATGGGATATGATGTTTCTTTGGTAAAATGTGACAGCTATGATGAGGACGAGGTCAAAGCGGCACTGACAGAAGCGATAGACGCCATTGGCGGCTTGGATTTTGTGAGGGAAGGGATGACGATTGCCATTAAGACCAATCTTGTTTCGGCAATGACACCCGAGACTGCCGCTACCACGCACCCGACTATGCTGTCAGAGCTCATAAAGCTTCTTTTTGAGCGCGGCGCGGGTAAGGTGATCGTTGGCGACAGCCCCGGAGGACTTTATAACGCCGCCTTTGTGGGGCACGTATATAAGGTGACGGGCATGAGGGAACTGGAAAAGGTTGGCGCGAAGCTGAATGACGATTTTTCTCAGACCGAGACCGATTATAAAGAGGGTAAAGTGCTCCATCGTTTTACTTACACGGCGTATTTAGACAAAGCCGATGCCGTTATTGACTTTTGCAAGCTCAAAACACACGGGATGATGGGCATGTCGGCGGCGGCAAAAAATATGTTCGGTGTTATCCCCGGTGTCATGAAGCCCGAATATCATTACCGATTCCCAAAGCACGAGGATTTCGCGAATATGATCGTGGACCTTGACAGCTTTTTCAATATCAAGCTTTGCATTTGTGATGCCGTTATCGGCATGGAGGGCAACGGTCCCACCATGGGAACGCCGCGAAAGATCGGCGCGGTGTTAGCGTCTGCCTCGCCGCATGCGCTTGACCTTGTGGCGGCATCGCTGATCGGTCTGAAAAAGGAAAACGTCCCCACGCTGGAGGCGGCGTTTGAAAGGGAGCTTATTCCTGCCGACGTCTCGGCACTTTCGGTTTATGGCGATCCCAAGCAGTTTTATATTTCCGATTTTCACAATCTTCCCGCCAATAAGAGCGTGGAGTTTAAAAAGGAATCCACCCAGTTTTTTGGCAAGCTGTCAAGACTGTTTATGTCCTCGGCACTTCGTTCAAAGCCCGTGGTGAAAAAGGGAGAGTGCGTAGGCTGCGGTGTGTGCAAAAACATCTGTCCCGCCAAAGCTATCGTTATGAAAAACGGCAAGCCCGTGATCGACAGAAAGCTGTGTATCCGTTGCTTCTGCTGTCAAGAGTTTTGCCCCAAGGGGGCAATGAAAGTCAGCCGTACCCTTATCGCCAGGCTTTTGACCAAATAAAACAAAAAATCTTCCGTATCCGACAGGGTACGGAAGATTTTTTATGTTTCGAATGAATTAAAGACTTTCAAGATATGTGACGACGTCGCCAACCGTGACAAGCTTGTGAACGTCTTCGTCGTTGATCTCAATGCCAAGTTTGTCTTCGCAAAGCATGACAAGGTCTGCAAGCTCAATGGAATTGATGCCAAGATCACCCGAAAGCTCCGCATCAAGCGTGATGTCATTCTCGTCGATAGAAAGCTCATCCACAAGGAGTTGCTTCAGTTTTTCAAACATAGTTTTTTCCTCCAAAAGATTATCCGAACTTTAGATTTCACAGTGTAAAATACAGTAAAGACACTATATTATACCTTATTATGCTCGGTTTGTCAAGGTTTTTTTCAAAATTCCTTAATTGCCATGGATCTGTGTTATTTTTTATGAATTTTTGCCCGCTGATGACCGTTCGATTTTTTGATGATTGAAGTTGCCGATCTTGCGTAGCATCTCGCCCTCACGGCTGTGACAGGTGAAAAGCAAGCTTTGCGTGCCGTCCGCTGTATAGTTAAACAGCATATTGAGCATGGCAAAGGTGCGGTCGTCGTCAAGCTGTGCAAAGCTTTCGTCAAAAATGAGAGGCGGCATACTTTCCTGCCCGAGTAGCTCGGCGAGTGCTATGCGCAAACAGATGTAGGCGGCGTCCTTTGTGCCTTTGCTCAGAGCATCGATGTTTCTGGTCATGTGGTCGGCTATCACTGTAATTTTCATATCGGCAGAAACCCCAAGATCGCGGTATCTGCCGCCTGTCAGTATGTCCATCAGCTCGCCCGCGCGTATCCTCAGCTTGGGGGTTACGTTGCACCTTAGATTTTCAGATGCGGCACTCAGTGTATCGTATGCCGTGATGATGGCATTGTATTTCAAGCGATTTTTCTCAAGCTCCTCTTTGACCTCTGCAAGCTTTGCGCTTACCTTTGCGGGATTTTCGGAGGTGGAGGAAAGTGCGATCAGCTCTTTTTCGGTGGCGATTTTTTTCTGCTCGTTCAGACTATGCTGTGTTTTGCTGTAGTTATAGCTAAGACGGATCTTTTCAATGTCAAAGCCGTCAAGGATGTCCGAAAGAGAATACGTGCCGAGTGCGGCTTTGAGCGATGTCTCGTCTTGGTCGCCAAGATACGTGCGAAGCTCACCCATCAGCCCCACAAGTGTGTCGAGCTTGCTTTCGATCTTTTCTCTTTCATGGCAGATCTCGGAAAAGCTTTCGTGCGTCTGATACAGTCTGTCAAGAAGGGCATTTGGAGAATCATCTTCGCGGGGAACTCCGATGGAATCCAGCGCGTGAACCGCGTTTGAGACCGCTTTTTTCAGCTGTTCCTCTTTGTCCTCAAGAAGCTGTGCGGCAGATGCATTCGCCGTGTCATACTGATGGCATAGCTCATGGTTTTTACGGCAGATCTCAATATGCTCTGTCAGCGAGGATATGCCGATCGAGGCGTCGGACAGACCGATCTTTCCGATCAGCTGTGCGATTTTTTTCGATGCACTAAGACATGCGGACAGCGCTCCTACACCACAGGCAAGTAAGACCGCACCCGCGGCAAGAAGATAGTAAGAGAGCGAGCCAAGCGTAGAAAAACGGTCAAAGATCGTGGCAAATGCGACCGCACTGCCGATCAGCAAAGCACCGAGAATAAACCCAATGACCGAAAAAGCCTTGTTGCGACCTCGGCGGCGCACATGTGTGAGAAACTGCGCGCAAAGCGTTTGCTTGCCACCCTCGCGGTCGGTCTTTTCATAAAACGCGGCAAGTTCGCGGTCGCCGCAGGGGGATTGCTTGGTCTTTTCCAAAGTTTCTTTGGCAAATTCGCGGCTTTTCTGAGCATCACTGAGCGAATCGGACAGCTGCTTGAGAGCAGACAGCGTCTCGCGGTCGGGCAGAGCATCGCGATAGCCCTTTTCACGGCAGAGCGTTTTTAAATCATTTTCCAGAGCCGCGTGCTGTGCCTCATAAGCATGAAGTGTTTCAAAACGTCTGAGCGCAGTTGCCGTATCGTACAGGGCGATCTGTGCCTCGGCTTGCTCTGCCTGTTTTTTTGCTTTTTCTGAAACCGCCTTCAGCTTTTCGACCGCCGCTTCTTTGGCGATTATGCTTTGGGCGTTTTGTTTGGCGGTCTCAAGGCGACTCTCCAACAGTGTTTTCTGTGTCTCCAGTTCAAATAGCTTGCCGCCTTTTCCGTTTTTGTAAAGGAGAGAGCGGCGCAGATCATCCAGCTTACCGCTCACCTTTTGCGTGTCGATCTCCTGATCTGCGGAAAACAGCAGATTTTCGATCGAAGCGTTGATCTCATCGCTGTTCATGGCACTGCATTCCAGCTGTCTTATGCAGGCGGTGGTAAAGAACATCTCGGTACTCATGCCAAGAAAGACCTTGCCGGGCACCTCGCCCTTAAAGACCTCCATGCCGCTTTCAAGCTCAAAGATATGACAGCTTTCGGTGTAGCTTTCCCGTGCGCCCGAGGAACGCAGATGCCCGTGGCGTTCGATGCGGTAGCCCTTGTTTTGATGTACGATCTCCATACTGCCCTCCGCGGCACCGTTTTGCCAGCTCAGGGCACGCTCGCGTTCGCTGACAGTTTCGCCTGCCGCACGTCTTGGCAGACCGTAAAGCATAAAGCGGATAAAGGCAAGAATGGTACTTTTGCCTGATTCATTGGCACCCTCGATCAGATTGATGCCGTCCGAAAAACGGAAGTCTCTGTCCAAAAGGGAGCCGAACTCGCCAATATGAATAGAACGAATATACATAAAAAGCTCCTCTCTTAAAAGACGATAGGCTTGCCCGAAAGGGCACAAAGACCGATGCGGAGAGCCTCGGCGGCGGTCTTGCGCTCCTCGGGCTCGGCAGATCTGATCTTTGCCGCAAGCTCACGGTAAAATTCTCCGCGTATGCTCATGTCGCGCTCAAGCTCCTCAAAATCCAGAATCGGCGTGGTGTTGTCCTTCAGCTCCAAACGGTAAAGATCGGTGATCGCGTCGGCGATCGCCGTGCAGGACGGGATGTAATCGGGCGTGAGTGCGCCCGTCAGAATGACGCGAAGGGCGGTATCGTCCTTGTAGCCATGAAGGGCAACGTGACGGCGCAGACGCGCAATGACGTCGCCGTCTGTCTCGGCTCCCGTGATATCCAGTGTTTCGATCATGTAACGGTGCTTGGCAATTTTTATCTTTTCGCTTTTCACGGTGTTTCCGTCTACCGTGACTTCCATGATGCCGCCAAAATCAAGCTCGTCAAAGCTTCTTCCCTCAAGACACCCGCTGTAAGCGGTCAGCGTCTTGCCCAAGGTCACGGGTGCGGGTGCACGGTGTACGTGCCCAAGGGCCGCGTAGTCAAAGCCCGAATCGGCAAGCTGACGCGAGGTGATGGGCGCATAAACCGAAAGCGGTACGTCAAGATCGGCGTGGGCACAGAGAATATTGATCTTGGCTCTGTCAAGGGAAGCACAGCCATCAAGCGGATTTTCTTCGTGTCTTGGCGAGGTAAAGGCATAGCCGTGGATCAGCGTGTTGATGTGAGAAAGATAAAAAGACGACATCTTTTCCGAGGTGAAGATCATGACGTTTTTTGGCAGTGTCCCCGCATACAGACCGCCCTCGGTGTAGGGGTCGTGATTGCCGGGGCTGATGATGACGGGACAGTCTAAGGTGGCGAGCATGTCGGAAACAAATTTCACGGTGTCAAGGCAGGTAAAGCCGCTGTCAAACAGATCGCCCGCAATGAGAACGAAATCGACACGTCTGTTTTTGGCGTGGCATATGAGTGCACGGAACAGCTCGCGCTGTTCTTGCCGTCTTGCCTCGCTTTGCATTGCATCCAAAGACGAAAAGGGGCTGTCAAGATGCAGATCGGCACAATGTAAAAATCGGATCATGGAATACCTCACATAATTATTTGGCATTTTTATGTATTTGATGGGTGGTTTGAAAAGCTTCTGGGTGACATTCCGCTCATCTTTTTAAAGAAGCTGGAAAAATGAGAGGGACTGTGAAAACCGAGGGAGTAGGAGATCTCGCTGATGGAGCTGTTTTTTTCAAGCAACAGCTTTTTTGCTGTGTCAAACCGTAATTTATTGTAGTACGCGATAATACTTTCTCCCGTTTCCTGCTTAAAGACGGTCTTGAGTGTGGAGGGAGAGTAGGAAAAATGTGCCGCCAGTTCACTAAGCTGTATGGGGTTGCTCAGATTTTCTCTGAGATAATCCTTGATGGCAGCGGAGAGCTTTTTTCGCCTTAAGTGCTGGGTGTAGGATTCGATACGGAGACTGACGTCGGTGCTCCTTGAGGAATAGAGCGAAAGGAGCAAAAGCTCTATGGTGTTCTGGATAAACTGCAAATGAAGCGCACAGGCGTTTTCGCTTGGTGCCATAAAGCCGTCGGTTGCAATATCCAAAGGACTTTTAGGGGAGAAATATGCCTCGGCGTGTGTGACGATATCTCCGAGATACAGACGCTGTCTTTGATTGACGGCGAGAATTTTATCTTCAAAAAAGCTCATGACACTGTTGGAACAGTGGAAGCAGAAAATGATCGCCGTGGCATCCGAGTGATAGGGCTGAAGATTGTGAAATTCCATGGGCTTGTGGCATATCATTTCTCCGCTTTTGATGACGTATTTTTTGTCATCCGCGTATGCCGACATTTTGCCCGATTCCACAAAAACAAATTCCCATCCCGCATGGCGTTCGCCGTTGTAGCTGAACCCTTTTTGGAAAGTGTGCCGAAAGGCACTGAATACGCCGAACACCTGTATTTCCTTTTGATTTTCTACGTTTTGCATGGCTTCTCCTTTGATGCTCGATTTGTGAATGGAGAGGGGGTGAGATCAAGATAAAAATAATCGTCTGAATTTGAAAGTTCTTTGTCTTATTATAACTTGAAAAAACGTACTTGTCAAGATAAAATATAAATATACTCTCAAATGAAATAGGAAAGGGGATGACGCATAAAAAGCGGGGGTTCGTTTTGATGGCATTGAGATCATTGTTGCCCAAAACGGAAAGGCTCCCATGAAGATCGAGATCGATGACAGAGAGCCCATCATCGGTGAGCTTTTCTATTTTCGGATGTTTGGTAAGGAAAGATCCAAAACACCCAAAATCCGTCCGAGGGCTCGGACAAGACCATTGCACTTTTACATCAGGTGTTTGAATTTGCTAAATTTGGAGGATTGAATTATGAAAAGTAGAATATGTCTGTATTCCCCGCCTTTAAGAGAATTGAAATCTTATTTTGAAATGATCGACCTTGCGGTGGAATTTGGGTTTGAGAACGTTGAGACCCTCAACGAATTCGAATTGTGTGAGCCCGACGTGGAATTTGCCAAAAAGCTTCGCGAATATGCCGATGGGAAGGGCATTCGCTTTTCCTGCGTTTCGGTGGGGATGGATCTTGTGGGGGACACCACCCGCGAGATGACCGAGAAAATGAAAAAATATGCCGACGTGGCAAAAATTCTCGGTTCGCCCTATCTGCATCACACCATTGCGTTTGAGTACCGAGACCCCCAGATCATCGAGAAAAATCGGGCACTGTATTATAAGCAAGGTCTGGAAGCGGTACGCGCGGTATACGATTATGCCGCGGAGCGCGGTGTTCGGACGATTTATGAGGACCAAGGGTTTTTGTTTAACGGCGTCAGTTCGTTTGGAGAGTTCCTCTCGGACGTCGGACGTGACGTGGGCGTGGTCGCTGACTTTGGTAACATCCTGTTTGTGGATGAGGCGGTGGAAGATTTCATTCCCGCTTTTGCCGACCGCATCGTCAACGTTCACATCAAGGACTACGTTATACCGATGGGTGACATTAAACGCGACCCCGATTGTTATTACAGCCGTGGTGGCATTCCGCTTCAGGACTGCGTTTTCGGTGAAGGCATCGTGAACATGGATAAGGCCTTTGCGGAGCTCAAAAAAATAGGCTATAAAGGACCGCTCGCTATAGAATGTGTTCCTTTGGGCGAGGATCCGAGAGAGAATCTTCGCAAATATATAGCATTTGTCGAAGATTATGTGAAGAAGATGGAGGAATAACAAATGAATGTACTTGCAATCGGTTGTCATCCCGACGACATTGAAGTTGCGTGTGCGGGCACGCTTGCCAAGTGTGTAAAGCGCGGTGATAAGGTGATTGTCTGCCACGCTTCCAGCGGTAACCTTGGTCATGTGATCATTCCGCCCGATGAGTTGACGGTCATTCGCGCAAACGAGGCAAAGCGCGCAGGTGCCATGGCGGGCATTGAGGTCATTTCGGCAGGTTTTGACGATCTTGAGATCTACGACGGAAACAAGGAAGCCAGAGACAAGATCGTGGACGTCATCCGTTATGCTCAACCCGATTTTATCATTACGCACCATCCGAACGATTATATGCCTGACCATACGGCGGTATCAAGGCTTGTGTTTGATGCCAGCTTCACTGCAACGCTGCCCAATTACACGAACTATCCTCATCGCTACAGTTCCATGGACGGCGAGCCCGCAAAGCTTGTTCCGATCTACTATATGGATACGTTGGCGGGCATAGATTTCCAACCCATGGAGTACGTGGATATCTCCGAGGAGATCGATCTGAAGATCCAGATGCTTGAGTGTCACGAGAGCCAGCTCGTCTGGATGCGTGAGCATGACAACGTTGATTTTGCCGACATGGTAAGGACCTGCTCGCGTTACCGCGGCTATCAGTGCGGTGCGGATTATGCCGAGGGCTTCAGACAGTGTCAGGTCTACTTAAAGGGAACCGCAAAAAGGCTGTTGCCGTAATCATAATACAAACAAAGGAGAATACGAACATGGATTTTATGAGTACCGTTAAGGGTTCTTTGCTTGAGAACTTTTATCCCGAAGGATGGGACATGGCGCGCATTGACGCGTGCTGCGAGAAGGGTGTTGCCCGCGAAAGTTTCTGGAACAAGGATTTCAATCCCGTGGAGTGCAAGGACATTCACGATTTTGACGTTCTGATGGGACATGAGATCGCCCTGCAGATCAAAAAGACCAAGGAGGAGGGCAGAAAGCTTGCCATGATCCTTCCCGTAGGTCCTATGGGTATGTATCGTTGGGCTTCCTACTTCATTACCGAGTGGAAGCTTTCTTGCGATCACGTTTACACCTTCAATATGGACGAGTGGTCGGATGCTGACGGAAATACGCTCCCCAATACCAATACGGCATCGTTTGAGTACAGTATGAAGGAAGCCTTTTTCAATAAGCTCGGCGAGTACACCGTTCCCGAGACACAGCGCAACTTTGCGACCAAGTGCAACCTTCCCACCTATGAAGGTAAGATCAAGGCACTCAAGGCAGAGGGTGCCAAGCTGGTGCTGGTATACGGTATCGGCAGAATGTGCCACATCGCTTTCTGGGAGCCCCAGTTTGCCACAGACTATAAGAATGACGAGGAGTGGAAGCAGGCGACCCACCGCATCGGTGCAAAGCTTCATCCGCTGACCATCGGGCAGAATGCGCTCACCAGCTTTAAGAGCCGCACCACGCTTGTTCCGTGCCGTGCCAACACCATCGGTCCCGGTCTCTTCCTTCAGGCAGACTACGCGATCGGCGGTGCTGACGGCGTTCTTGGCAGAGGCATGGGCTGGCAGGGAATGAGCTTTTTGACCACCCTTCACTACGGTCCCGATCGCCACATCACCTCGACCTACATTCCCACACTTCCCGGCAGACTTTTCTATCTGTCCGAGCTTGCGGGTCCTCTCACAGCAGAGTGTAACTAAAACTAAAATTTTTTAAAGACCGCCGATCGGCGGTCTTTTTTTATGCTATTTGTTTGAAAAGCAGAAGGATATTTTTGTGGAATCGCAAACAATGCAGGTATTTGTAATTTCGGGCGGTATAAAATATGATGCGAGCGAATTGTTATTCACAAAGATATAATCACAGTCAGGACAGTAAAAGCTTTGTTTTGAGGCAGGCCCGTGACTGCCCAATATCAAAGCTTCGGCATTTTGAGCTTTTTGGCAAATATCATGATAAAGTGCGCTGTCTTCGTGCGCAGATTCGCTTACATACAATAAAAACCTATCAAAGATCTCGGCACTAACGTAAAACACGGGATCAACGGAACGCTCTAAATACGTCTGGGGCGAGACGGTCAGAGAAAGAACGCCGAAATCAAGAGTACTGCCGCGGTCATAGATCCAAACGGGGATGGCATGCCGGTCGGCAAGAGAAAGAAGCTCTGTGAATACGGAGGATTCCTCACTGTTTTGCGGTCGCGGCAAGCAAAGAGAATGAACGGTCATGCTTGAAAACAAGCGCGATAATCCGCTTATGTGCGAGGTGTGGTAGTGGGTCAATACGTATGACGAGATTTCTGTAGAATATCGCTGCACCATAGTGTCGCCGATCAGATCAAGCGCAGAGCTTGAGCCGTTTGTCATATCGCAGACCACGCTTTGCTCGTCGGCGGAAAACAGCAACAGTTCATTTTCGCCGTGACGCAGCATATCGACGTGTATCCGATCGGTAGGCGATAAACGCAAAAAGCAAAGAAAGACCGAAAGCGAAAGGACGATCGCGCCCATCGAGGCGGGGATCTGCCAATTTCGTTTGAATTTGAGCACAAGAACAAGGGCGATGATCAGAGCTGAGACGGGAGTGAAAACCGAGAAAAAGCTATGCCCGAAGGATACGGTAATGCCCCCAAGGGATGAAAAATAAGATACCGTTTCAAGCATGGCATGACAAATGAGATAGAGGAGCTTGCCGATGAGAGATGCAATCAGGGGAAGCCACGACAGGAACAGTATAAGCGGCGTCAAAAACAGGACAAGCGTAACAAAGGGCGAGAGAATCAGACCGCAAGGCAGTGCCACAAGCGACAGCTCGTCAAAAACAAGCCACATGGGGAAAAGAACAAAGATCTGTGCCGCAAGCGAAACAAGGATCGCCGATACGGCGCGCATGATATGACCGATCCATTTTCGGTTTATGGACGTTTGCTTTAAACTCTCGCGGATCATTTGGATATAGATTTGTGCGATCAGAATCCCCAGTACCGCCAGCACCGACATCCATAAGCCAATATCGTAGACTGAAACGGGAGAGATCACAAGAAGAAAAAACAGCGCGAAAAACAGTGAGGTGATTGCATCGTTGTCGCTTCCCAGCAGCCACGAAAGATAAACAAAACAGCACATAAGGAAGGCGCGGCAGGCGGACAGCGCAAAGCCCGTCAAGGTAAGATACCCAAAAGCGGTCAGCAGAACTGCAATACAGCGCTTTTTCTTATCTATATTCAAAAGACAAAGAAGCTTGTCTGCCAAAAGGATGATCACCGAAAGATGCATGCCGCTGATGGCGAGCAGATGGGTGGTTCCCGTACGTCTGAAATCGCGAACGGTCTTAGAGCTCAATAGCTCACGCTTGTTTAAAAACAGCGAGCAAACGAGATATCCTTCTTCATCGGGTACAATCTTGAGCAAATACTCGGCAAGCGTATCTCGGACGTTCGAAATGCCTTTTGTGAGCACATCTGCATTTTTGTGATCGATGATTTCAAAGCTCTCGACCTCGGCATCCAGCTCAAGGAAAATGCCGTCGGACAATAAATAAGAAGCATCAAGGGAGTTACAGTCCACCGCATGAAGGACAAAGCTTCCACTTACAACGTCACCCTCCGTCCATCCGGCAAGAAAGGGAAGGCTGACATTTGCCTCAGAATTCAAATGCAAGATATTGACGCGGTAGAGCGAAAGATAGTCGGCACAGTATTTTTGCTCCAGCACCTCAAAGCTACAATCTACGCTTTGACCGTCATATTTGGCGATCTCCGACGTTTTTCGGTCAATGCAAAGCCATGACTGAAAAAGCGCGAGCGCAACAAACAAGAACGCAAATAGGGGCGTGAGCAGCTTTGGATGAAAAC